>NZ_CP072801.1:1545312-1854375 GCF_017901135.1 Thiothrix litoralis
ATGACACATGTAGTCTGCCAGTTTTCCCAATTAACCCAACAGTTTGATACCAAAACCGTATTTTCAGGGCTTTCCTCCACCCTGACCGACGGATTGACCGGGCTGGTCGGACGTAACGGGCAAGGCAAATCAGTCTTGCTTGCCCTGCTCGCGCAAGATTTTCCACCCACCGGCGGCAGCATCCGCTGGCTTGTGCCGTTCTATTGGGTGCGGCAACTGCAACGCCTGCAAGGTTTGAATCTGGCGGATGCGCTCGGCGTTGGCACGTTGTATGACAGTTTCGAGCGCATCCAGTCCGGTGAAGCCAGCGCGGAAGATTTTGCACAGGTCGAAGACCGTTGGCATCTCCCCGCCTTGTGGGAACAGGAACTGCATGAAGCGGGTCTGGATTTGCCCCTGTCGACACCCGTCCAACATCTCAGCGGCGGCGAACAAACCCGGCTGGCACTGTGCCGAGCGTTCCTGCAACCTGATCACTACCTGCTGCTGGACGAACCCAGCAACCATCTGGATACGGAAGGTCGGCACTGGCTACTGGCAAAACTGACCCAACACCCGGCGGGCGCATTGGTCGCTACCCACGACCGCGAATTGCTGCAACAGGTGGAACGGATTCTGGAACTGGATCAGCACGGCCTGAACGAATACGGCGGCAATTACGCCATCTACCACACCATCCGCGATGCCCAAGTTGCCGCCACGGAACAGCAACTGGCAACACTCAAACACAACCGCCAGCAACAAAAACTCGAACAACAAGCTGCATTGGAAAAATCCGCCCATCGCCGCAAACAGGGTGAACGCCAACCTTGCAGGGCTTTGCGCTGTAACACCAATGCGCGATTTTGTGCTGTTGTTCGGCGATGAAACGCCTGGCTTTATTATCCCATTCCACCACGGTTTTCTCATGTACCTGATCAGCTTCGCAAACAGCTTGTCATCCAACGCGACGGCGGAGCGGATGGTATCACTGTTTTTGCTGACCATGCTGCTAACTTTCGCAATCGCTAGCCACGCCTGATTGCCGAGCGCGTGTTTGTTGGGTAGACAGCCACTATGCCCGCTTCCTGCATCAGACTGCGGGCTTGATCCCGCGAGCCTGTCTATTCTGATGGCGATACTTGGTGTGCATCCTCAGCACTAATACGGCAGTTACGCCAGACAGCTTGTCGCCAATGAAACCAATCCCAATCAGTTACAACAGGAAGCCGTTTTTTTCAGTGTCAAAAACACCTTTGACAAGGCAACTGAATCCAGTAGCAAGCACTTGATTGAGCCACTCTAGATTGTTCACATATTGTGAATTGATAGGTTTGTTGTTAAAGTTCACCTATAGTGAATCAGGAGCGTTGTGTTGCACGTCATATCCAGAAAACCTTTCAATGAGGCAAGCCTGAACTTTCCCAATGATGCTGATGCGATTGATGCGGCTTACAAGACTCTTCGGAATGGCAGTTTTGCCAACCCTTTGGAGTTGAAAGCCGTGTTTCCCAGTCTGGATAATTTTCGTTACAAGGACAAATGGTGGGTTATCGACATTGGTGGCAATAACCTGCGCTTACTGGCCTTCATTGAATTCCGCGATAACCGTATGTATGTAAAGCATATTGTTACCCACGCCGACTATGACAAACTCTGCAAGAAATACGCACGGGAGGCAGATTGATGGACTTTGCTGCTGTAAAAATCAAAGCGAAAGAGCTGTTCGCACAAACCAGCTTCCTGACTGAGATTCGGGATGATATTGACTATGAAAATGCCTTGGCATTGATGGAAGAGTTGCTGGAAGATTATGACGAACAACGCACCTTGATCGGTATTCTCGCCAATACGATTGAGGAATGGGAAAATGTCGCACCAGCGTTTGCCGAATTTAACCAGCGGGTGGCGAAACTGGATGATGGGGTAGCAGTGCTGAGGACGTTAATAGATCAATACCAACTTAAAGCCGAAGACCTGAAAGAGGAAATCGGCAGCAAGAGTTTGGTTTCGATGATCCTGAATGGTTCGCGCAACCTGACCCGTGAACATATCCAAGCCTTGTCTTTGCGATTCAAGCTAAACCCTGCGATTTTTTTCCATACAACGGCTTTGCGGTTGGTCTCAACGTCAAGGACAGCGTAAGTAGTTATTCTTTGCGTCGTACAACACATCGCCCTCTTACAGGAAGAAAACTCAACAACCATCTTCAATCAGTGAGCAATAAGTGAAATGCTGCTCACAGGGTTCGTCAAGCTCAGGACAATAGATCTTACTGATTTCAGCTCAACGCTCAATCGCTTGACCCTAAACACATGAAACATATAGTATAAAAAACACGCTATTCATAGGCGCAGAGGTTAGGAAAAAGAAACGCTACGTTATTGATTGATATAGGCCGTTTTAACGATCTTTAGGAAAAATGAACCAACTTAAATTATTGATTTAAATGATTTTTCAAACCGACTTAAAATCCCTCGGTGGCGACACCGTGCCGGTTCGATTCCGGCTCCGGGCACCAAATTTTTCAAGCACTTGGCACTTTTCGCCCTGCCCTGTTTTTTGCCCGTTTCGGTCGGGGTCATGTTGGGGTCATGCTTGCCTCAATTTCGGGGACAATTCACAAGGGATTACTGCCCTACCCTATGGGCAAAAAAAGGCCGCAACGGGTGCGGCTCTTTTCTTGATCGGGTTTTGACTGTCAGGGTAAAAAACTGGCTGCCAATGCCAGACCTGACATAAACAACCCACGCCTGACCTGCATCACATCTCTATCCCTATTCCAATCAAAACGCCTATTTTTTGGGAATAACATTCCCGCCGATATTAAAAACAATGACACTTGAACCCATCCGGGAAATTCCAATTTTGAATACAAGCTAATTGCCCACGGTTGGGATAAGTGCCACGCTATAAACAAGCTAAACACTGAATATAAAAGCCTTGCCAATTGAATCAAATCCAAATACATAAACATTCACCTCTTTTAAAATCATCTTCTGAAAACGCCAATTCTCTCACAACATAAAAGACAAAGCCGGGAACTTTCCCGGCTTCGTTGGTTACTGGTGGCGGTCAGATGCTACCCTGCCCGCCGTGGTGGTCATCCGATCAGGCAAGGATATATTTTGCCTTTTGGATACCTGTTCCGTCGTTGGCTGGATTCATTATCAATATGCCCTCCCCGCGCATCCGCTCAAATGCCAGCGCCGTCCAGTCCTGTCGTGCCTTGTCACTACTGCCAACGTCCCACGTCCGCAGCATTTTTTTAACGGGTACAAATGTCGGGGAAATCTCCCCCGCCTTGACCATGATAAGCAAGCGCTGATAGGTGTCCTCTGTGAACTCCTCGCCGCTTACTGTAAGCGTAGCAGCGCTGTTTTTCACCGCTCCACGCTCTGCGCTTACTGTAAGCGTAGCAGCGCTGTTTTGCGCGGCTCCATCAACGTGCTGGATGGGCAGAGGGTAGTGCTCCTCAGCCGTCCCCAGTGCAGGATTATGGATGCCCGTTGCACCTGCACGCTGGTTGAATGGAGCAGTGGGGGCAGTGGCTGGAAGGGTCTTGGCTGTCAGCTTTTCCGCCATGCGCTCAAGGATAACGTCATTCAGTGGGGCAGGGTTTGCCATGCCTGCATATGCATCAAATACCGCTGCCTGAATCGCCGCTGGTGAGTTCGCACCACTGGCTTTTACACTGGCTTGGATTTGCTTAACCGTATCCGCTACGCTCATTTGATTAGCTTGACGGGTAGGGTAGGTAATAACAGGTTCATCCAATGCCCCAGTGGATACGACTTTCTCACCATCCCTTAATGACTCCCTGAATGTTTTTGCAGGGGCAGAGGGTTTATTTAAACCATCCAGTTTATCAGCCGCTACCTGATAAACATTTTCACGGGCATTTTGAGCGCGTGAATATTCAGTGGCGATAACCTCTGGTGAGGCTTTTAAACCCGCTTCCACTTTCTCGGCATATTCACCGACAGTTTGGCGGGCTGAATTAGCCATACTAGTGAATGCTGATGTTGGCGCGTATTCATTGCCGGAAACACCCAATGGGGCAGGGGATGCGTATTCAGTTCCCGGCTGGTTATGGCCTGCTTTGCGGTTAATCCGTGCCAGTGCGTTGGCATAGGCAAACAGCGCCATGATGTGCTGAAGCTCAAACACGAAGATCAGCAAGCCCACAACCATTAACATGCCTGAGTTGTTATCTGTGCCAGTCGCTTTGCCAATCGCCTGAAACATGGGCTTATCAAAGTGTTCGCGGATTTTCAGCATACCCTCCACTTTGTTATCCATCGTGGCCTTCGCAGCAGTGGTGGCGAGCTGGTTGCTCATAGCCATGCTTTCACGCACAGCATCAACGCGGGCTTTGCTGCCTTCGCAGTGCTTTTCCTTGCCTTGCTTCAGACGCTCTTCACATTGTGCCAGCTTCATTTGAGCACTGGCGAAACTGTCAGCGAGGGTAGAGCCCATCTCTTTATACACAAATCAGTCCTTCCCCCAATTCACTAGCCATCTGAATCCCATAAATACAGTCCAGCACCCTTGAGTAGCCCAACCAGATACTTTTAGCTCCCGGTTCGCCATCGCATTTTCTGCCCAGAAAGCCCCCCAGTTCTGCCAGATTGCGGATCACTTGATTGAGGGTAGGTATGCCATCGGGCAGTGCTTTTTTGCCGAGCCGGAAGGATACTTTCCATTCCAGCGGGTCAAACACCAGCTCAGCCGGAAGTTCTGGGCAGGTACGCCCCAACCGCATCAGAAACATAATCCGCCAGGCCACCATGATGTAGAGCGCGAGGGCTTTTTCGATGCGCTCTTTAGTGTCCAGTTGCAGTTTTTCGACGCGACAGCCAACTTTCAGGACATCAAAAAACATTTCGATTTCCCAACGCGCCCGATACCAGTCGATGAGTTCACAAGCGGCATCGGCGGTCTCTACACAACGGTTGGTGACTAAACGCCAAATGAGGGGCGATTTTCCGGCGGGTGGGTTGATTTCTTTGGCTTGAACCAAGGTCAATAGCATCGGGTGCTTGCTCTTGGGACGCAGGGTATAACGTAACACCTTGATTTCCTGTACCACTTTGCGGGCTTTTTCACCCTGCTTGCGCGGTTTGGTAAAGGTGATGCGGGTCAACGCCTGTTGTTGCTCAATGGCATCCCACAGTTTGAGGTCATCTCCTAAGGCACGGTTATGTTGCGCCCGTATCAGCAGGTCAGCCGGGTAATCCAAGGCTTGTGCCCGTTTGAGCAAGTCGTAAAAGTCGCTTTCACGGTCGCCCGTATAGATGAGCCGGTGTCCGGGGCAGCGTGCCGCCAGTTCGGCTACCCGTTCATACCCTTCGATCCAGCGACGGCTTTCTTTGATGCTGGGGTTCGCTTGGTCGGCGGCTTTGCTCAAGCCCCGTGACCACATCCACGTATCGGTGATGCCCAACGGCAGGCGTTCCGGGGTGATACACAAGGTCGGATGCAGGTACATCCCGCGTTGCTTATCGTAGGATAACCGCCCCAAGCCCTCGGTTTCCTGTCCATTGAAGTCCAATTCGGTGGTGTCTTGAATGCACAGGATAATCTTCGAGTCTTGTTGACGGATTCGGCACTCTGTCGCTTCAAAGTGGGATGCCATCAAAGCATCATGGCTCACCGCCTCATTCCAGAAGAAACGGTACGTCGCCAAGGTACTTGACCAACTCTGGCAAGCCTTGGGGAGGCTGGATTGGGGCGCTTTCAGCATGGCATTGAGAATATGGGCGGCGCGTGTTTCGAGGCGCTTGTCTCCCAAATCAAGATCGGTGAGTTCGCTAGATGACCAGTTCATAGGTGAAAATTGCTTATCTTACATCAGCTTGGGACTTGTGTATAAGGAGATGGGTAGAGCCACCGATCAAGGATACATTCGTACCTTGGATGGATTGCATCATGCTGGATTGTTCCGCCGCCGTGTTGGCAATGTGCTGCTGATTGTTGGTGGTGCTGAACATTTCAAACAGGATGCCGGATGACAGGAACAAGCCCATAGCCGCGTATTGGCTTGGCTTTAGCTTCCAGCCCTCAGATCGGTGAATAGCAATGTCTTCATATACCGCCTCCTTGCTGGATGCGAGGAAGAACGCCAGCACAAAACTGATGAAGGAGAAGATAGCCAAGGCTATGTACTCATTGCTGTTTTTCTCCACGAAGGAGGCGATACCCCACACGTCAGAGACGTACAGCATGAACACGGCGACGATATACAGCCCGAAGGTGGCGACTTTCGCCCACTGCATCAGACGATGGTTTTTAATGGCGCGGTGATGGTCAGTTGGCAACAGGCCGCTGGATTTTGGAAGTTGGATTTTCATAAATTACCCCTTAGAAACTATTCGCTAAAATGTACATGCCGATGGATGCCATCATGACCCTCAGGCCGTCTGTAGTGCTCCACACGGTCATTAGGAAGAACACCCCGATCATGAGTTGCCCCAAGAATGCCAACGCTGAAACCCCGAAGTAGTGGGCATAGAACAGAAACGTGCTCAACACGTACAGGAAGCCCACCGCATTCAGGGCGATAGCCGCACGGATGAACAGCTTGTTCCAGTCAACCCGATCGACCAGCGCCGATAGGGTGGATACAGTGCTATCCAATCCGCCCCGGTGGTGGCTACGTACTGCATTGATGTGTGCCTGTTCGGATGCGGTTAAGAGTGGATTATTCATGGCTTGCCCCTCGGCTTTGTGCCTTGCGTGCCAGTGCTACCAGCCATTCGGCAAACGCGGGCGGGGTGGCCTCACGTTCGCGCTTGCTGATCTCTTTCCGCCGGTCACTGCGTGTTCCATCACTGCGCCGCCCGCTGGTTCCGCAGATGTGTGACGCTTCCCCCATCACCATGCTGAAAGGTGGTAGTTCGCCTGGACGCAAACCACAGATATACAGACGGGTCATTTTTTCGGCTTTATGCCCCCACCACTGTTGTGGCACAACCAAAGTAAACCCGCCCGCCTGGTCGGTTTCGCCTGGTTCGGGTAATCCCGCCGCTTGCCACAAAGTGGAACCCGCCGGGTGTTCCAGCACGCCGCCACATTTGCGCACTTGTTCAACGGCAAAAAATGCCAGCGCCTTTTCATGTGGTTGGGGTTTTGCCATGTGGCGTAAACGTCCCCACGCACGGCAGGGCGGGTGTGCTACTACCGGATACACCCCGGCGTAGGTTCTGGCGTCTCGGCTTTCGTCGTAAACGTCCACGTCTGGAAGTTGCTTATAAACACTGTCATTCCTTGCAAACAAAACAGCTACTTTTTCGGCTTGCATGTTCATGCTGTTACCCCTTGGTTTTTGTCGTGGGAAGTTAATCCAACAAGTCTGAATTCCTTGATGATTTTCATAACAAATCCTCCACTATGACCGCCACGCGCTCTTGATGCGCTGCCCATTCGTCGGGTGACATTGCCCGGTGATTCACCATGTCGATGGCTGCGTTTTCGTAGGAATCCCACAAGGGGTATTTTTCTCTGAGTGTTTTGTAAATTTTGTTGTGTGGATTGAGGCGACTCCGGCGATATTCACGCCTCATCTGCTGATAAACCTCTTCCTTTTCGTCGGGTGTTAGTGGAGTTCCACAGTTATTTTCCACTAGTCCAAGGGGGGAAGAAGAGGGGATAGAAGAGGAAGAAAAAGCGTCGGACGCGCTGTCGATCGCGTTGCTGATGTGCCAGCTTGTGCCGTGTTCGCCCATTTCACGCAGTTTGTCGAGCCATGAACCGCTGTTGCGTTTGGCTTGGATTTCCCAAACGGTATCACGGGTATACAGCGGGGTTTCTGCGTCTGCTTTGATGCCAATGGCACGAGGAACGACCTCCCCATAGGCGTTGGGTTTGGCGAGCTTGGCGCGTTCCCTAGCGGCTTCCTGACGTTCCATGTCTGGCATGTTGTCCTTGCCTGCACACAATTCCAGCCAGTCGAGCGGGGCAGTGATGCCGCTACCGTCTTTCAGGTCAATAACGCCCGTGTGCAGCACTGTTGGGCTGCGCTTGCTGTGTACCATGAAGCCGTACCAGTCGGATAAATCCGCCGCGTTGCGCATGGCGGCTAGCAGGGGACGCTCTGCGACTTGCTGCGGGGTGATGCGACGCAATTCGCGCCAGTGGGTGACGGGGGCAAAGTTGCCAGAAAATTGAAAGGCACGAATGCCCCACGTTTTCCGCCATGCACTCACGGCCTCCGCTCCGGTGGCTGCATCAAGTCCAGATTCAAAATCTTTGCCGATAGCAAACCCGTCGATATTTTTGGAAATGTATTTGGTGATATAGCCCGCCGCGCTGCCTTTGGTGGTGTCAATCATCTTGATTTGCACACGGTGTTTCCATGCGCCGTCTTCGTCGCCGAATTCAGCAAGGAACGCATCACGTAGAGCGCTTTTGACTTCTTTCAGCACGCTGGATGCTACCCACAGCAGGCCGTGCCAGTGGGCTGTTGCGTCGTGGTTGGGTTCGGTGGTGCGGACATAGTACATCCCGATGTCATTGTCTTTCGCCCACGTCCGAAAATCCGCGAACTTGTCAGTTAACCAGTGGTGAGACAGACGCGGGGTGTTGTCGCGCAAGGTGGTGACGATGTTTTTTCCGCGCCCTTTATGCACAGGAATTTGCTGCTCATATTTTGGGTTTGGGGTAGCGGTCGCGCCAATGGTACGGGTCACGCCGTGTTTGTCGGTGGAGCGATAGCCGCCCGTCATGCGCATGGCATGGAAGGCACTGGGCGATGTGAAGGTAAAGAACAGACAAACATGATCAGGGTGGTGCTGCTGAATGTAGCGTTCTCCGTCACTGATGCGCATCATCATTTCATTGCGTAGGTTGGCGGGGTTGGATACGCCCGCATCCATCACGTCGCCCATGCTCATCACACGCCCGTCGGTGGTCGAGACGGCTTCACGGGATGCCATGTATTCACGCGCTATAACGCTCTTGGCAGCTTGCACCGCGAGGCCGCGACGGGTGATGTAGGCACTACGTCCTTTTCCAATCATGTGCAGGCGGATACCTTGCAGTTCGGCGAGACGCTCTTTTTCGCGACGCATCAGGCCATACAACCAACGGGGTGAGGTGAGGCGTTTGGCTTGCCCGATATGGCGGATGGTTTCGCGGTCAGTCACCACCTCACCATCATCTAGGCGGATAGCCTTATGGGGGACTTGTGGGGGACTGATGCCGATGTCGTCAGCGTGACCTAAGGCAGCGGACAGACCGCCGCCGCCGTTGATCATGTTGGCAAACTTTGCGGCGAGTTTTTGCGCTTTCAGCATGATGGTATCGTCGTCATCATCCGCCGTGATGCCGAGCGGCGAGGTGGTGGATAGGATGTTATCCGCTGTTTCCCTCAAGTAGGTGTTGGCGTTGCGCACGGCCTCCGAGTGCAGGCCGGGTGCTGTGTAGCGGTCGTTATAGCCTTTCTTAACGGCTGCTTGCAGGTGGTCTGGAATATTTTCCAGTTGGTCTGCAATGAAGCCGCCGTCAGTCACGTCGTGGATGATTTCCACGGGTGCGGTTGCCAGAGTGAGGATAGATTGATTCATTTCCCGCCCTCCATTGCCTGTTTCAGTTGGTCGTGTTGCTCTTGCAGGTGCTCTAACACCACTAACATAATCTCCACTGACTCACGGGTATAGCGTTCACCAAATCGAGCGCCGATTGCTGTATCTGCAAATATTTCAAGGCTGGATGCGCTGGCCTTGATTTGTTTCAGGATGTTTTCAACTTGTGCGTTCATACACATACCCTCTGATCTAACCAGCGTTTCCACTGACTTGTTGTGAATTCGCCGGGTTTGGCGGGATTGGCGGATTGCTTGCGCCGCTGGATTTCTGAGGCGGTCAGCACCAGACGTTCAAGGAACTCTTCGTCTACCAGATCAAACATGTGAGGTGGCAGGTCGAGCACGGCTTTTGTGTTGGTGTTGGGATGGCTCATTTGCGCACCCCGCGCCCGTCGGTGACGGTGTGGGCGACAATGAAGGCGTCGAGTACAGAACGACGGTAGCGGATGCGGGAACCGCCCACTTTCACGAATGCCAGACGGTCGGGGTGTGTGGATCTCCAACGGCTCAAGGTGGCAGGGGAGAGCGACAGATAGGCCGCTGCCTCTGCTTCGTTTAGCAGTGGGTCGCCGTTGATGGTGTAGGCGGGGATGGCCTGCACGATTTGCGCCCGACGGATGGCGTCGCGGTTACGGCGGAACTTGCGCTGATGCTTGGTGGTGGTGAGGCTCATTTTGCACCCCCTTGCTTTGATTTCAGAAATTCCTGATAAAGACGGTCTTGCAGGTCTTTGGAAACGTGACAGAGGTTCCACAGATTTTCTGATACGGTGTCGATTGCGCGGCTGACGTGGCTTAACTCTGGAAGGCTGGCATGGTCGAGCGCGTCGACACATAGCATGACAATCATGCGCACATCCTCTAAGCCGTCCAGCACTGTTTCAGCCTGTGAATAGGTCGGTTGGCTCCGATAATCGTGATCGTTGATCATGCTGCACCTCCGTTAGTGGATGCTGCATAGCCTAACTCAGTGGAAAAACCACCTGCGTCATCTGTACGCTCAAAAATGGCACGTAGGGCATGTTGTGCTTGTTCGAGGGTGTCACAATCGAAGGTTTCTAGGTTGATGCCGTGGCGGGTTTTGCGGTGGTAGGCAACGTCCACAAAGCGGATGTGTGCAGGTTCATTGCCTATCTTGCCGACGTGGTGTCCTTCCACAATCCACGCGACGGGTGAGGCGTAACGGTAGGCGATTAACCCGGTTCTGGACGCCTTGAACACAAGGGTGTCGGGGGTTTTTCTTTTGGGGTGTGCAGGTGCAAACGGGATGTGTGGCATACGTGCCAAGGGAGTGCGGGCAGTGTTGCCCATAGTGATTGCTGTCATGATGACTGCTCCAAATTGAGTTTTTAGATGTGGCAAAGTTGCCGGGTACTCTAATCGCTCACTTGGAACACGACGCGCTTGTTTCGGTGTTACACCGTCTTGTAGTCCACGCATACCCGACATAAAGCCGCTTGCGCATCCTACAGACGTTAAAAAACCGCCTGCATCGTATGGGCGGTTTTGCCGCCAAGTGTCGGGATTAGAGTCCCAGAATTTTGCTGTTTGTTGGTGATTTGCACCAACGGATTCAGTATGCCCATGAATCGCGGGCAAGGTCAACTTATGGGCGCATAAGTTGTTTTCTGTTTTTTGGGATGATATTCTAATCATGATTGATTTACCTTTAAAGCCGCCGTTTGCTCTTCCAGCTAGGCGGCTTTTTTTATGTCTGAGTGATTACTAGACTACCCGCAAACAAAAACCATTAAAATCAGATTTTTCAATAACTTGTATCGTTTTTTGCGTGTTTTCCGTGTTTTTTATCTTCGGTTTTTCCGAAGTATTGCGCCTGATAGCCCCTTATTTCCCACCATAGGTATGTGACGCTTGAAAGGCTTCCAGATCTTCGAGCCGATAGCGCATCAAGGTTTCACCACGCTTGCCCCTGTATTGCTGGTGCGGAATGTTCATGTGCTTGATGGCTGCATGATTGTCGAACCCCAGAAAACGCGCTGCACCGCTGCCACTTAGCCAGGCTGGTGCTTTTTTCTTGTTCTTGGGTTGGGTGTTGGTCGTTGGCTTACTCATGGTCGATTACCCCTTGTTCGAGTTTGCGAATAATGGTTTGTACTTTTGCGCCGTAATGCGCTGCGTGTCGGTAGGCTTGTAAAGCTGCTGACGGGTTGTGGCTGTACTGTGCCTTACCCAGCGCCTTAGAGAATTTCGCTTTGATTTCATCGGTTACGTCCTGCCCCACTGTCAGCTCTGCGAGTGTCAGCAAATACGGGGTGTAGTGGTCGGGTTGGTCTGAGTGGTTGACCTGAGAGGCCAACTCTTCCAGCAAGATTTCGGGCAAGGTGCGGGTGAATTTATCCGGTGATTCCATGCCGTTGCTGATGGCGTGTTCTGCCAATTTGAGGCATAGGCCATAATTGCCAGCGTCCAGCGCCCATATGCAGCACTGCACCAACACGGTGTTTGTGCTGGTGTCGCCGCTGTTCATGACGATAGACAGGTAATCGGCATATTCACCCAGCAGGCCACCTTTCACGTCGTTACGCCGCTCACGGCTGCGGATGCTGCGTATTCTGATTACATCGGCTTGCAGTTTTGCCAGCATTGCCCGGTGGTGATTATCGAGCGTGCCGGATGTGCAGGCAGTGCCAGCCACGGCGGGTGTGCCGTGGCTGGTTGCGTGCTGTTCCCGGTGCTGTTGCGCTAGGGATACCATGAAGTTATGCCCAATTGCCTTGCGCGTTTTTGAGCTGCAATGCACCTGCACGCACCCCGGCAAACTTGCCGTAATCTTCCACGACATAAGCGTCGTTCGAGGAAAGATATTCTTCCACGCGGTCGCGCTTGGGGTTGTCGATGATGGCGCGGCGAACTTTGCCCGCTTGGAAATACAGGCTCAAATTATCGTAGGACGTAATCACCAGACCCCGCGCCGGGAAAAATGGCAGTGTGACCGTTTTTAGCCCCGCTACGGCTTCGTTGGCAAACCAGACCTGTAGAGCATTGCGCTCTGAGGCCACGCGGTTGTCGTTGTACAGGGTCAGCCCGTGACTTACCCACAGTTCGCGCCCGATGATCAATACCAGATCGTCGCCGCCCATGTGCCACGGGTCGAGCAAGTTACTCATTGCATCAAAAGCAAGCGCGTCCAGCGTGCCATAATCGCCGCCCTCACCCACTTTGTAACTAGCATCATTCGATACGCCGTCAGAGTCGTACCCCATCAGGCGAGCCGGGGCATTCTGGCGGACTTTTTCCACCCAGCCCACATTCACGTCTTGCAACAGTGGGTTAGTGGCAGGGTCGGTGGTAGTCGCTGCGCTTGTGCCATTCCAGCCAATCATGATGCGGTCAAGTGCTACACGCTTCACGACTTGGCGACGGTAACGCGCTGCAAAATCTGGGAAAACTGCCCATGCATCCATCGAGCGATAGTCTAGATGGGTGTCGAAGTTGGTTTGCTTGCATTCGTATTCATCCGCCGCCAATGCGCCCACGAAGGCCGTGTTGCGTTCGGTGGTGTTGGTATCGGTGCGACTGGCAATGGGTGCGCCCACGCCTAACCCCAATTTTTGCCCCTTCTGTTCGGATACACCGATCATATTGATACGCTTCAGGAAATCAGCACTTTCGCCTTGTTGCTCCACCAAACGTTGTTCGACAGATGGCGCTAGGCTGAATTTTTCCGTTACGTCTTGCACCCCGTTGGCTTGTGCAGTTTCATTTTTCAATCGGTTGAATAAAATTCTGGTTTCGTTTTTCATGGTGAGTAGTCCTTAGTAGCCAACTGGTTGGCGGGTGTAGTGATAGTCATCAGGGTTGCCGCCTGCATGTTCGCCGCGCGGTTCATCCACCTTGATTTCCTGATTGCCGAATTTAATGATTTCGTCACGCAAGCCGTTCACTACGTCAACCAACTGCTGAAAGTCTTTTTTGGTGGCGTAGGTTTGGCGGGTTTGGCTGGCGTTGGTGAGTTGTTCCAGCATGGCGCGAATATGGGCAAGTTCGCCGCCGCTGGTGGGTTGGCATTTGCCCATATCACAGATCAATGGTTCTGAAAAAATGTTGGTAGCACGCGCTGTGGTGCTGAATTTCATTAAGCCCGTGCCAAGGCTTGCGGGGGAATCGGTCACGCCCACGCCCATCAGGTAGGCTTTGCCCGTGCCAGAAAAGTCGGTATCCATTTCAATACTGAGGTGTACTTTCTGCCCTGCTCTCACCATTGCAACAAGTTCCGCCGATGGCTCCAACATGACATACAAGCCCATGCGCCCCGCCAATGCCCCGGCCTTGATCAGTTCGGCCTTGACCTGCACCACGTCGCCCAACGATTTGAACACGGCTTCAGGTACTACCCCGCGTATATGCTCAAGCCAGATGTGCGCCACATAGACCTCAGGGTCGTAAGTGTCCGCCATGTCTTTAACTTGCTGGTCGGTGATTTGCCGCCCGTCGAGCGTCTCACCTGATACGGCTGCGCGTATCCAGTCGGTTTTTAGTTTGTCCATCGTTACGACTCCTTCGTCGTGGTTTTCGATGGCTTCATGGTCTGCATTTTTTTAGATCGTTTCATCTGGCGCGTCTCCAGCAGGCACGCTGCTGGAGAATGGGTAACGGATAGGCGAAAAAAAACCCGCCGGGGCGAGTGCTACTGTTCATATTCGGTTCAGCGGTTAACGGCTGGCAATGCTACACACAAAAAAACTCCCACCGACCCGCTTTAAAAAGTAAAAACATTACAACTATGACAACAACCCGCCCCGCCGTTGGCTTGTGGGGTTTCACTGCATTACATGTAACGTTACATGTAACCGCATTTTTCAAAAATAGCGTTTTGCTGGCGTTCAGGTTGGGGAAATGCTCAGGAATGGCAGGCACAAAAAAGCCGGGAACTTGCCCGGCTGGTGGTCGATTCGGTGTTTATTGCAGGGGTTATTCAATGATGCCCGCGAGTATTTCTAGGACTTCATCGACAATGCTATCAGGGGCGGTTTCTATGCGCCTTGCCCCCCTGCCCACTAGGTCAAGTGTCCGCACTGCACTAACCAGAACAACGCCCTGCGTTTCTGTGCCGCTGCCCATCAATGGCACGGCGAAACCCGCCACCCGCGCAAGGTTGCCGCCTTGGGTAATCGGTGCTACCAATGCAGTGCCGACAGTATTATTGAATTCACGGGTGGAAAGTACCAGTGCAGGGCGCATGTCGCCTTGCATCTCACGCCCCACTGTCGGGTTAAAGCTGACTCTCACAATGTCGCCGCGTTCAAATCCGCCACGCTTTACCATACTTCATTCCCTGCCGCTGGCATGTTGTCCCATTCGGTTACTGCTGTTGGTATCGGTGCGGATGGGTCACACTTAGCTAACAGGTCGGCTAGTTTGTATTTTTTGCGCCTAGCCGCTGCTTTTGGCTGTAGGGTGAGTTTGCCGCCTTCGACACTTAGCTCTACTTTCGCGCCTGCTTCCAGCCCCAGCATAGACAACCATTGTCTAGGGATTACCACAGCGACGGAATTACCGACGGTGCGTAGTGTTGCGGTGGTCATTCGAGTTACTCCTTTCTGTATTGGTCGCTTCCATTATAGTGAAGTTTTCCATAAAGAAAACTCTATTTTCAGCCCTTACCCTGCAAGCGTTTTGCCAGCACTTCGCCTGCATACTGTTGCTGGTACTCGGTCACGTCGCCCTGCTCTGCCCCGTCGAGGGTGTAGCGAGCGCCGCCGCGCTGGATGGCTTGCAGGTATAGGCCGTGGTTGGTGTGCATCCTCAGCACTTTTTGCACTACCTTTTTCGATGCGCCGGGAAAGTGTTCATCATTCACCAGTTTGAACAGTTCCTTTTCTATCCCGACTGCGAGCGGCTGAAACATTATCCAGATGTGGAAGGCGTTTAGGCGGTCGCTCAATGCGCGGGCTTTCAGGTCTGAGGGTGGCGTTACCTGCTTTTTGGGTGCGGCGGGTTTGCGCGGTGGCTTTTTGGCTTTGGGTTTCGGTGGCTTGGGTGCTGGCACGCGCTGCACTTGGGGCAGTTCGTCACGCCTGATGATGCGTTTCCCGGTGCGTTGGATTGTGCCAGCGGGTGAATTTACCGAGCCACTGTTGGCAGGCTTGCGGGTAATGCTTAAGGTTTTCTTGGGTGTGTCGTTCATGTGTCCAAACTCCCTGTATCAGGTATTGCTTGCCGCTGGTGCGGTCTTGGATGTGGGCAGTTTACCCGATGTCAGGGTCAACAGCCTATCGGTGATGGTTTGCATCGGTTCTCTGAGGCTTTCGAGGTCGGTGACGATGTAACCGCCGGTCACGTCCGCCGCGCCTGTTTTGTGGTTGATCAAGCGTTTCAGGGTGTAGCCACGCACGCCGATATTTTCCGCCGTGGTGGTGAATGTTCGCCTCAGATCGTGCATTGCCCACTGTATCCCGGTTTTTTCGCGGATGGCGTGTATCACGGCCTCCACGCTGGATAGTGGCGACTGGTTGTCGGTTGCCCGGAATACCAGCCCGCTGCCCTGCCCCGTCCATGTTTGCCACTCTGCCAGCAAGTGATGGGTGAAGGTGGTTAGCGGTAGTTCATGACTGAGGTGGTTCTTGGTGTCTTCGAGGCGAGCCACGCGGGTTTTCAGGTCGACATTTTCCCACAGCAGGCCGCTGCACTCGCTGCGCCGGTAGCCGTTGAAGAGGGTCAGCAGGAAATATACACGGGCTTTGTGTGCCAGACCGCCGCCGTACCATTCCGGCAGGGTGTCGACTGCCTGAAACCATGCTGGCAAGTCTTCATTGCTGATAATCGTCTTTTTGCGGTCTACCCGGTTCCATGCCCGACTGTGTGAGAGTCGCTTGACCGGGTTGGTGGTAATGATCGGCTTGCCTGCCTTATCCAGATATTCCTCAGCGGCATAGTTGAATATGCACCTCAGCACGCGCATTTCATTGTTAGCCCGCGCTTCTGAATGTTCGCTGCGTTCCCGGTGGCGAGTTTCCACCATTTCGCGGGTGATTTTGGAAAGTGGCAGCTCTTGCCAGTCGGGGAACCCTACCCTGACTGAGCGTTCGTAATCCTTGATGGTGGTCTGCTTCAGATTCTTGTGTGATCGGGTGTAGTCCTGAAAGGCTTTCCCCAATGTCAGGTTATCGAACTGGCGAACCTCTGCCCTTTTCTGGTTGCTGGTCTGGTGCGTGCTGGCAATCTGCGAGAGTTCCGCCAGTGCTTTTTCACGCGCCTGCACGATGGTCATAGCAGGAAACCTTCCCAACGTGACCCGCGCCGCCTTGCCGTCAATATGCTTGCGCACCTGAAACGAACGTGCGCCGGGTGGTGTGACCATGATCAGCAGGCCGCTGATTTTGGTGTCGTACACGTAGCGCCGCCCGGTGTTGGGTGGCTCAAGTGCTTCTAACACGGCTTTGGTGAAATTGATTTTTTCCGGCATGGCTTGCCCCTTGGTGGTTCGGTCTGTGTTCGGTTTTGAGCATAGCAGAACGTTCGGGCGGGGTCATGTTGGCGCTGTTTTCGGGGTCATGACTGAAATCAAGGGTCTGCTAAGGTCTGCTAGGGTTTGGCGGTTTGTGGGTGCGTGCAGGTGGTCTTTCGTGCGGTTTTGCGCGGTGGCTTGGGTCTATCAATCCCCGGCTCTTAAAATCCCTCGGTGGCGACACCGTGCCGGTTCGATTCCGGCTCCGGGCACCAAATTTTTCAAGCACTTGGCACTTTTCGCCCTGCCCTGTTTTTTGCCCGTTTCGGTCGGGGTCATGTTGGGGTCATGCTTGCCCTGTTTTCGGGGTCAAAGTTCAAGGGACTATCGCCCTACCCCATCGGCACAAAAAAGCCGCAACGGGTGCGGCTGGTGTGTGGGTGGTGGCTAGGCTGCGTGTTGCAACTTGCCCGCCTGCATTTCTTCTCTGATGATGCGCCGCAGGATGTCTTCCAGTGGTTCACCTTGTTGCTTGATGTGTGCTTTCAGGGTGTCATTAATCAGGCTTTGATAGTTGCCTCCACCCTGCACTTGATCTCTGAACCATTGGATAACATCCGGGTCGAGCCGTATGGTGATTTTCTCTTTGCTGGTTTTCATTACCGCGCCGCGTGTGCCGCCGCTAAAATCATACTGTTCTTTCATGGCTGATTGCCCACTATGCCGCTTGCAAGTCGCTGCTATCCCGCTGGATAGAAAAGCGGAAACCTAGCCCATGAACAATGGCTGCCACGGTGTCGTATTGTGGGTTGCCCTGTTCTGACAAGGTTTTATAGAGGCTTTCCCGGTTTAGCCCTGTAATTTCTGCCAGTTTTGCAATGCCGCCTTTAGCTATCGCGGCATTACGCAAGGCCAACAGTAATACGCGGCTGTCTCCGTCTTCCATTGCTGCATCAAGATAATCAACGATGTCTTCATCCGTCTTCAGATAGTCGCTGCTACTGTAGGGTACTGTTGCCATTTTGCTCCACCTTAAATTTTTTCCAGTATTGGATTGCTTGCCTGATGTCAGCTTGTTGGCTGCTTTTGTCGCCACCACAAAGCAGAATCACAAGCTCTTGACCATGCCGCCCGTAATAAACGCGGTAGCCTGCGCCAACGTCTACCCGCAATTCACAAACGCCCTCACCTACTGGCTTCCAGTCTCCAAACAGACCAATCGAAAGACGGTCTATTCTGATGGCGATACGTGAACGCGCCCGTTTATCCCGCAAATCTGCCAGCCATTCATCAAGCGGAATTTTGCCATCTGGCGTTTGATATTTGGTTACTCCATAGTTTTCCATTGTAGCCTGTGAACTACAGGCCGTCTACGTTGCCGCTGCTTGCCTTTTTGCCAGCACTTCACCTGCATACTGTTGCTGGTACTCGGTCACGTCGCCCGCCTCTGCCCCGTCGAGGGTGTAGCGAGCGCCGCCGCGTTGGATGGCTTGCAGGTATAAAGCATGGTTGGTGTGCATCCTTAGCACTTTCTGCACGACCTTTTTCGACGCGCCGGGAAAGTGTTCATCATTCACCAGTTTGAACAGTTCCTTTTCAATGCCGACAGCGAGCGGTTGAAACATTATCCAGATGTGGAAGGTGTTCAGGCGGTCGTTCAATTCGCGGGCTTTCAGGTCTGAGGGTGGCATGACCTGCTTTTTGGGTGCGGCGGGTTTGCGCGGTGGTTTTTTGGCTTTGGGTTTGGGTGGCTTGGGTGCTGGCACGCGCTGCACTTGGGGCAGTTCGTCACGCCTGATGATGCGCTTCCCGGTGCGTTGGATTGTGCCAACGGGTGAATTTACCGGGCCAGTGTTGGCAGGTTTGCGGGTAATGCTTAAGGTTTTCTTGGGTGTGTCGTTCATGTGTCCAAACTCCCTGTATCAGGTATTGCTTGCCGCTGGTGCGGTCTTGGATGTGGGCAGTTTACCCGATGTCAGGGTCAACAGCCTATCGGTGATGGTTTGCATCGGTTCTCTGAGGCTTTCGAGGTCGGTGACGATGTAACCGCCGGTCACGTCCGCCGCCCCGGTCTTGTGGTTGATCAAGCGTTTCAGGGTGTAGCCCCGCACGCCGATATTTTCCGCCGTGGTGGTGAAAGTTCGTCTCAGGTCGTGCATTGCCCATTGTATCCCGGTTTTTTCGCGGATGGCGTGAATCACGGCCTCCACGCTGGATAGTGGCGACTGGTTGTCGGTTGCCCGGAACACCAGCCCGCTGCCCTGCCCCGTCCATGTTTGCCACTCTGCCAGCAAGTGATGGGTGAAGATGGTTAGCGGTAGTTCATGACTGAGGTGGTTCTTGGTGTCTTCGAGCCGTGCCACGCGGGTTTTCAGGTCGACATTTTCCCACAGCAGGCCGCTGCACTCGCTGCGCCTTTGCGGTCTACCCTATTCCATGCCCGACTGTGTGAGAGTCGTTTGACTGGATTGGTGGTGATGATCGGTTTACCGTCTTTATCCAGATATTCTTCAGCGGCATAGTTGAAGATGCACCTCAGCACGCGCATTTCATTGTTAGCCCATGCCTCTGAATGATGCCTTAGCCAGCGTGTTGCAACGGCTGGAACTGCTGAATTCGGCGGGGCAACCCGCAGCGGTACGGCATTGCGCCACGTCATTTTTCTGGATGAGGCACACAAGTTCTTCAGCAAGGATGACGATGACATTATCAATGTGATTGCACGGGAAGCGCGTAAGTTTGGGATTGGGCTATGGTGTGCCAGCCAAAGCCCGACGGATTTCCCTGACAGTTTTTTAACCAATGTGGGGGCTACGCTCTGACCCGCCGTTCGGGAATGTGGTGGTGGGGTAGCTTTTGTTCACATATTGTGAATTAATGGGTTTGTTGTTACAAGGACAAGTGGTGGGTTATCGACATTGGTGGTAATAACCTGCGCTTACTGGCTTTCATTGAGTTCCGCGATAACCGTATGTATGTGAAGCATATTGTTACCCACGCCGACTATGACAAGCTCTGCAAGAAATACGCACGGGAGGCAGATTGATGGACTTTGCGGCTGTGAAAACCAAGGCGAAAGAGCTGTTCGCACAAGCCAGCTTCATTAGTGAGATCAAGCATGAGGCTGACTATGAAAATGCACTGGCATTGATGGAAGAGTTGCTGGAGGATTATGACGAACACCGTACCCTGATCGGCATTCTCGCTAATGCGATTGAGGAATGGGAGAATGTTGCGCCTGAGTTTGCCGAATTTAACCAACGGGTGGCGCAACTGGATGATGGGGTGGCAGTGCTAAGAACGTTAATAGATCAATACCAACTGAAAGCCGAAGACCTTAAAAATGAAATTGGTAGCAAGAGTTTGGTTTCCATGATCTTGAATGGCTCACGCAACATGACCCGTGAACATATCCAAGCCTTGTCCTTGCGGTTCAATTTGAATCCTGCGATTTTTTTCCATACAACGGGATTGCGGTTGGTCTCAACGTCAAGGAAAACATAGCTAATCATATTTTTCGTCGCGCAAACGGAACCAGCTTACCCGACGCACCCATACGCATTTCAACCGCATTTCAACAAACTCACCCTTCTGTTCCGGGTCATAGCTAATATGGATTGGTTTGCCGCTCCCGTAACCCATTGATTAGTCAATAGGGCTGCGTAACATCAGCTAATAAATGAATGCTTATCCTTGATTAGGCTATAATAATAAGCATGATAATCTAGAGGCTACCGTCGTATGAACACTTCCAACGATAACGTCATCAATGAGAGCGTCATCAGTGTCAAGCAGGAGCAGATACTGAAGCGCTTGTCCGATGCCGACAAGGATGATGTTAAGGAAATCGCCATCAGCCAGTTGGATTTACTGTCCAGCTACTATCAGCTATCCCTTTCGCAGGCGAACCGTAGTTTCCGCTGGGCCTTGATTGCGAGTGTAATCGGGCTGGTGTTTTTCCTGTTGGCGATTGGATTTCTGATCTTTACCAATGGCAGTGCTGTTGATCAGGCACTAGTCTGCGGGCTGGGTGGGGCAGTGTCCGGGTTTATTGGTGGGGTCAATTTCCTGTTATACGGCAAGACCCAGACCCAGCTTGAGCTGTTCCACGGGAAGCTGGAAGCTACTCAACGTTTCCTGCTCGCCAACAGCCTGTGTGAAAGCCTTGGCGGCAAGCTCAAGGATTACACTCGTGCTCGCCTGATCGGAACGTTGGCGGGGGTGACTGGCAGTGACATTACCAAGGATTTAGTGGGTGACGGTGTGGATTTGGGGCAAAACCAGCCGCCGGTATTTCAACCACCGCAGGATGTGCCGTCGGACAGAGATCATCGCGATGGTGATCATCATAACGACGTGGCAGGGCGTCCGATGTAGATAAAGAACGTCTACGTGACGACTAAAAACATCGGTGAATATTACCAGCATAGCGTGGGTAATATTCACCAATCCTCTCAATAATAAAAATAAATTCCTTATATTTCAATAGCATAAAAAGTTGGCACAAAACATGCTCTTAAACTTGCAGGAACTGCGCAAGCAGCTCACCTCATAAGCAAGTTACAAGGAGTTAGTCATGAACAAGCCACACGTCGTTATCCTCGGCGGCAATTTTGCCGGTCTGGGCAGCGCTCAGAAAATCCGTGAATACGCCGATGACAGCGTTGACATCACCGTTATTGATCGCAAGAACTACCTGCTTTACATCCCCAATATCCCCGCTGAAGTCTTTGAAAACAAAGATCCCGCAGAACACCTCACCCTGGATTTGTACCCCGTCCTCAAACACGACGACATCAACTTCATCCAGGGGGATGTGACCGGCATTGATGTCGACAACCATACTGTCGCTTACGTCCCCAGCGAACGCCCCGGTTCAGCCACCCAAAGCCTGCGCTACGACTATCTGGTGATTGCGGTGGGCGCACGCTTGGCCTTCGACAAAATTGAAGGTTTTGCCGAATACGGCGATACCGTCTCCGATTTCTACTACGGCAACCGCTTGCGCAAAAAACTGCACGACGGCAGCTACAAGGGTGGCCCGATCGTAGTCGGTTCCGCCAAATTCCATCAGGGCAACGGCGCTGACGGTCTGGAACCTTACCCCGGTGGCAGCATCCCCCGTGCCATGGCCGCTTGCGAAGGCCCGCCCGTCGAAGTCGCCCTGACGGTTGCCAACTGGTTGCAGGAACACGGCAAAGGCGACGCCAGCAACGTCACCATTACCACACCGGGCAAAATGATCGCCGAAGACGCCGGTGAAAAAGTGGTTGGCCAGTTACTGGACGCTGCCAGCAGCATGGGGTTCAACTACCTCAACAATACCGGCGACATCGTGCGCCTGACCGCTGACAGCATCGAATTCGAGAACGGTCAAAAGGTCGAAGCCGAACTAAAAATCCTGTTCCCCGACTGGGTAGCCCATGACTTCCTGAAGGGTCTACCGATTAGCGATGACCAAGGTTTTATCATCACCGACCTACTGATGCGCAACCCCAAATACCCGGAAATTTTTGCAGCGGGTGACTGCGCCGCTGTCACGGTTCCCAAGTTGGGCGCTATCGGCCATCAGGAATGCGAAATCATCGGACGCCAGATCGCCCTCGACCGGGGACTGCTCACCGTCGAAGCAGCCAACCAAGCCTTGCAACCCGTGGTTTTCTGTATCGGAGACATGGGTGGCGGCAAGGGTTTCTACATCCGCTCCAATGCATGGTTTGGCGGCGACACCCAGATTCTGAAAATGGGGCGTATCCCTTACCTGCTGAAAATGCAATACAAGACCCTGTTCATGACCACCAAGGGCAAAACCCCGCCGTGGGGCAACGAAGTCGCCGAATTCCTCGCCGAAAAATTCTAACCCTGGCAAAGCGGGCAACCACCCCGGTTGCCCGCCGGAGGACATCATCATGGAACACTTCCCCTACAAACACGCCGCCATCTTCGCCAATGAAGTCGCTGTCAAAAACGTGACCGACCGCATCCAGCAGGCCGATCACCCCGACATCCACGTGGTGATCCTGCAACCCGGCTCTGAGCATACCGATCCCGTTATCCGCCGCAAAATCATCCAAGACGGCGTTTCTGGTAGCGCGGGCGGCGCCATTGGCGCAGCAGTCGCCTCGCTCGGCGCAGTCTCCCTTAAAATTGCCGTGTTCGCCATTCACCCCTTTCTGGCTGGGCTGGCGGCAGTCGGTTACGGAACCTTGCTGGGCGGCGCGGGCGGAACTATCTACGGCAAGCTGAAAAGCGACGCCTTTCTGCAAGCGCTGGATGAAGCCCTGAAAAACGGTCACTGGGTAGTGATCGTCCACTCCACCAGTCAAGCGACCGACCAGCAGATCAGCCAACTGCTCGAACAAACTTTCACGGAAGATATGGTATGAAAGCCCTGAGAATCAGCCTGTTACTCATTGCCGTGCTGGCTCTGCTGGGCGGAGCTTGGTTCTGGTCGAATTACCGCAACCTGCACCCCAATACCGACGATGCTTACGTGGAAGCCAACAGCGTCTACATCAGCCCACAGGTGGCTGGGCAGGTCGCCGAAGTGATGGTCAAATCCTTCCAGCCTGTCAAAAAAGGCGATGTATTGCTACGTCTGGATGACAGCAATTACCGCCTGAGCGTACAGCAAGCGCAAGCAGCGGTGACGGTGGCACAAGAGCAAGCGCAATCCACCCAAGCCCAAACCCGCGCCAGCAAAGCTCTGGCCGACGCCAGCCGTCAGGAACAGGTTAACGCTGCCCTTGACAACCAGCGCAACCAAACGCTGATCGACAAAGGTCTCATTGCCCGCGCAGACGCCGACGACACCCGCTTCAAGCTGAAGGAAGCACAGGCTGCCTTAGCCGCCGCCAACGCTACCATTGACTCGGTGCAAGCCGAAGGCGCACAAGCTTCCACCCAAATCCAGACAGCACGGCTGAAACTGGCGCAGGCGCAACTGGATTTGTCGCATAGCGTCATTACTGCGCCTGCTGACGGCATTCTTGGCGAAGTCAGCATCCAGCCCGGCGATTACATCATGACTGGCGAAGACCTGTTCCCCATGGTCGACAGCAGCAGCGTCTGGGTCGCCGCCAATTTCAAGGAAACCGATCTGGAACGCATCCACCCCGGCCAGTCGGTCAGCATTGATCTAGACATGTACCCCAAGCAAAGCTATCGCGGCGAAGTGGAATCCGTCAGCCCGGCGAGCGGCGCAGCGTTCTCGCTGATCCCCGCACAGAACGCCACCGGCAACTGGGTCAAGGTCACGCAGCGCTTCCCGGTACGCATCAAGGTTATGGATAAGGATCACACCCTGCCGCTGCGGCTTGGTTCCAGTGCATCCGTCACCATTGACACCACTGCCGCAGCAAACAAAACGGCGGTGCAGGACTCCCCCTCATGAATGAGCCTGTCGCCTATGCAACCAGCATCGCCAAACCCGGTGTTTCCCGTGGCCTGATTTCCATCACAGTCATGCTGACCACCATTATGGTGATCCTCGACATGACCATCGTGAACGTGGCATTGCCGGACATGATGGGCGCACTCGGGGCAACTTCCGACCAGATTACTTGGGTGCTAACCAGCTATATCGTCGCCGAGGCCATCATGATTCTGTTGACCGGCTTTCTGGTCACGCTGTTCGGGCGCAAGCGCCTGATGCTGGTGAGCGTAGCGGGGTTTATCATCGCCTCAGCGCTGTGCGGGCAAGCGGACAATCTGGCGGAAATGATTGTGTTCCGCCTGATGCAGGGGATATGCGGCGCATCGGTCATCCCCCTGTCGCAATCGGTGATGGTGGATGTTTTCCCCAAGGAAGAACGCGGCAAGGCAATGGCGTTCTGGGGCATCGGCATTATGTTGGGGCCGATCTTGGGGCCGACGCTGGGCGGTTATATTACTGAGCATTTGGGCTGGCGCTGGGTGTTTTACATCAACCTGCCGGTGGGTATCCTCAACCTGCTGATGGTGTGGACACTGTTGCAAGCGGAAGCCGGGCGCAAGGTACGAGCCGACTGGCTGGGTGCGCTGTTCATGGCAGTCGGCATCGGCAGCCTGCAACTCATGCTCGATCAGGGCAACCAGAAAAACTGGTTTGATTCCGGCCTGATCCAGATACTGGCCGCCATCAGCATCATGACGTTGACCTATTTCGTGATCCGCTCGTGGCAGCGGCCTGACAGCATCGTCAAACTCGATTTGCTGAAAGACCGCAATCTGGCCACCTCCTGTTTCATGATGTTCGTGTTCGGGCTGGGCATGTTCGGCACCATTGCGTTGCAACCGATCATGCTGGAAAACCTGCTCAACTATAACGCGCAAACCACCGGGCTGGTCATGGCGCCACGCGGGCTGGCGTCGATGCTCGGCATGTTTCTGGTGTCGCGCCTGATCAACCGGGTAGATTTGCGCCTGATCATTTTCACTGGCTTTGTGTTATCCGCCACCGGCACTTGGATGCTGACACAGAAAAGCCTGCAAGCCGCCGAAGTCGATTTCATCTGGAACGGCGTGGTACAGGGTTTAGGGCTGGGCATGATTTTTGTACCGCTCTCGACCCTCGCTTACGAAACCCTGCAAGCGGCGCAAACCAGTCAGGCAGCAGGCATCTATAACCTATCACGCACCATCGGCAGTTCGGTGGGCATTTCAGTGGCAACCGCCATCCTCAGCCACGCCGACAAGATGAGCCAGAGCGGGCTGAGCGCCCACATCACCGCCAGCAATCCGGCGGTCACGCAATGGCTGGCGACGCAACACCTGACGCTAAACAGCCCACAAGCCATCAGCACGTTGGCAAGTGCCCTGCAACAGCAAGCGCTGATGGTGGCCTTTAACGATACCTTCTGGGTGGTGATGCTCAGTTTCGTGGCGCTAGCACCGCTGCTGTTACTGATCCGCCGTCCATCACCTCACTAAGGGACATATTGCCATGCTGGAACACCCACTCACCGATCTGCTGGCGAGGGTTGATTTTGCCCTGATCACCAGTATGCACATAATTTACCCGCCGCTGACCATCGGCCTGTCGTTGCTGTTGTTTTTCGGCGAATGGCGCTGGCTGCGCACGGATGCAGACTTCTGGTATCGCCTGACGCGCTTTTTCGAGAAACTGTTCATTATCAACTTCGGCGCGGGGGTGGCAACCGGCGTCACGATGGAACTGGCGTTCGGCATCCTCTATGCTCCCTTTGCCACCGCTGCTGGCCCCGTGTTAGGGCACTTGCTCGGCTTTGAAACCATCACCGCCTTTATGTACGAAGCCGGATTTGTCGGCCTGATGGTGTTCGGCTGGCACAAAATAGGCCGGGGCATTCACCTGTTCGCAACCTTCAACGTGGTGGTGGCCTCCTCCCTGTCGGCTTTCTGGATCATGGGAGCCAATGCCTGGATGCAGACCCCGACCGGCATCAGCATGACCAATGGCGTTTTCATCGCGACTGACTGGATGAAGGTCATTTTCAACCCGGATGTCCTCACGGCTACCCCGCACATGTTGCTGGCCTGTCTGGAATTGAGCCTGTTTTTTGTTGCCGGGGTATCCGCTTGGCAAGTGCTCAAAAGTCGTCATGCCACGATGTTCGCCTGTGCGCTCAAATGCGCCCTGTTAGCGCTAGTAGTAGTCAGCGCCGTGCAAATTTACGTGGGCGACAGCCTCGGGCTGACCGTAGCCGACAAACAACCTGCTGCACTGGCGGCGATGGAAGGCCATTTCCACACCAATAACCCCGACGGCACGCCTAACACAGCTTGGAGTATGTTGATGTGGCCCAATGCGGACAACTCAGATGCCCAGTGGTCGGTGGAAATTCCCCACCTGTTGAGCCTGCTGGAAACCCGTACTTGGGACAGTCCGGTAACGGGGCTGGATCAATTCCCGGCGAATGAACGCCCACCCGTCGTTATCCCGTTTTATTCCTTCCGGGTGATGGCGGCGATTGGCTTTTTCCTGTTTTTTGTCTCGCTGTGGGGGCTGTTTCTGTGGGTAATCGGTCGCTTCCGGGTGGAACGGCTGGAGCAGCAGCGCTGGTTCCTGCGCACGGTCGTCTTCAGCGCCTTTTTACCCTACCTCGCCATCTGGACAGGCTGGTGGACGCGGGAAGTCGCCCGGCAGCCGTGGATGGTTTACGGCCTGATGCGCACTGCCGAAGGCCGCAGCCCGATGAGCTTGCCCGCTGAAATCCTCTGGTTTGCCGGATTCATGGCGTTTGGGCTGCTGGTGTTGGTCGGCGCGTGGTATTTCATCGCCAAAGTGATTCGCCAGGGGCCGGATATGGACAACCCAATTACAACCGATATAGCCGGGGAGAAATAGCCATGCAACGACGGAATTCACGCTCTACCATCATTGCCTTGCTGGTGACTTTACTGCTGGCTGTTGTCATGCAGGCCGCCCGCGCGGCCGAAACCTATGGCCCCATCCGACCCGGCGACACTTTGTGGAACATCGCCGCCGATAGCTACCACGGGCAAGGCGTGAGTACCGAGCAAGCCATGCTGGCTATCCTCACCGCAAACCCCGGTGCATTCAGTGCCCCCTGCAACGTCAATGCCACCCTCAAGCGCGGTTCCCTGCTGCAACTGCCCGCCGTGATGGCTGTGCAGGTGCAAGATGCCGCTGCCGCGCATCAGGAATATGCCCGGCAATTACGCGACTGGCAGGCTGCCCGCCATAGCGGCCAGCCATTGAAATGTGCTTCCACCCGGCCTGAAACACCCCCCAGCCCGACCCGTTCCACAGACACAACACCCGCGCTAACAAACAGCCCGGTGCAACCCGCATTCGTAGCACCACCGCTAGAAACACAAACCCAAACAGCGCTACTGACCTACCCCGAAATCAACCATTTTCTCCAGCAGGCGCAGCCGCATTTGTCGACCCCGCAAATCAGAACCTTGCTGGGCAATTCCCAACGCGAACACGATATGCTAGCGCTGGCTTGGGCTATCGCGCTGGGGCTGAGTGTGGGGATTTACCTGATCCTCGACGGCGCTGATTTGGGTGCGGGCATCCTCTCGCTGTTTTATCACGACACGCCAACGCGCGGCGCGATCATGGCTTCGATGGCGGGTACTTGGGATGCCAATGAAACTTGGCTGGTGGTGGCGGGCGGTATCCTGTTTGGCGGTTTTCCGTTTGTGTACGGGTCGGTGCTCCACTACCTGATGTTTCCGCTGATGCTGATTTTATTGGCGATTATCCTGCGAGCCATTTCGCTGGAATTTCGCCACCATGCCGATCGTAGCCGCCGTTGGTGGGGTTGGGGCTTCGGTATTGGTAGCCTAACGGTAGCCTTTAGCATGGGTACGGTCGGTGGCGCAGTACTGGAGGGCGTACCGCTGACACCCGTCAAGGTCACGTATGCGGGCGGCGGTATGACACAGGTTTTTACCGGCGGGCTGTTTGACTTTGCGAGCGCTTTCAGTCTGTGGACGGGGGTGGTTGGGGTGCTGACTGCATTGCTGGCGGGTTCACTGTACCTGCGTGCCCGCTTTGAAAAGGCTTGCCCGATCCGCCACCATGTCAAACGCTGGGCGACAGCCAGTTTTTACCTGTTACTGGTGGCGCTGGCCATCACGGCGGTCTGGTGCTATTTCCGGTTCCCGTGGGTGGCAGCCAAATGGGGCGGGTCATACGCCTGGGTCTGGGGGCTGATGGGGCTGTGGATTGCGTTTACCCTGTACAGCCTGCGTACCGCCGCCCACGAAGACCGCGACATGACCGCGATGGTGTGGTTTGCCGTCGCCATCGCCTCGGTGCTGGGCACACTGGGGGCAACGCTTTACCCTTGGCTGGTGCCGGGAAGCTGGACAATTTTCGATGCGGCTGATCCGTCATTGTCACTGATCAGTTTCACGCTCGCCATGGGGGGGTTTATCCCGGTCATACTGGTTTATAACGGGTATCAACTGTGGGTGTTCCGCGCCCGGATTTCCAGCATGGCAGCCTACGCAACGGGCGCACGTTAAAACTTTCCCCACCCGTACTACACCATCGAGGAATATTCCCCAACATCATGGTTACTTACCCCCAATCGGCAAACCTTTAACATTTTGCATATAAAAATCAATATTTTAAAAACTGGCATGATTTCTGCAATAGCGTTACTAGCCTTCTTAACCGAAGTGGCTGTAACTCAGTAAAAGGAATGAAATCATGTCAAATAATGGAAACCCCATCATCGCCATCAACATGGCGAAGATAGCCAACCGCCCTGACAGCTACGAGACCATGATGAAAGTCGGCCCCAAAGTCTGCATCACCACTGCCTCTCACCCCGGCTTTCTCGGCTTTGAACAACTGCTGCAAACTGGCATCCACCCAATGGCGGGGCGCTACGGCGGCGGCGCAATGGACATGCGCAACAGCACACCACCCCTCAACCCGATGGGCATGTACCAATACACCGTGTGGAAGGATGTGCATTCGCATGAGGAAATGCATCATGACAACTTCGATACCATCTACGAACTATGCGGTCACTGCCTCGACATGGTGGTGGAAGGTCCGTGGGAACCGTATTTCGAGATCGTCGCCTCCGACCTGCCGCAACTGATGGGCATGACCGATGTGCCCGCCGTGCTGGGTGATGCGTTTGCTGCCCAACGCCCCGTGCCCAAGGTCGCGCTGGCCGGGCAACGCAGCATCGTAGTCGGCGACCATGGGATCATGCATGGCCATGAGCAAGATTTCGAGCAAGGCGCACAAGCAACCCTGAAATGGATGAAAGCCAATGTACCCGGCATGATTGGCTGGATGCTGCTGAAACAGTTTGGCGTTTCCGCCATCGGTTCTTTCCAGCTTGACCCGGAAGGCATGTTGAAAGCCACCCTTGGCGCGAACCCACCCAAATACAACACCAACTACGGTGACAAGGTGCATTCCACCCCACCGATTCCGCCACAAACCCCCACGCAATATCTGGTGCATATGGAATGGGAAAGCCCCGACCACGCCCACATGGGGCTGGGGCACGTCATGGTGGATTATGAACTGCGCCAAATTCACAACGAGGGCGTGCTACGTCATCTGGATCGTGGCCCTTACTACATGGCCTTTGCGCCGATGATGGAACAGGGTCTGTGGCGTCGCCACTTAAAGCAGTAACCCTGCCTGATCGTCATTGTTTTTAACCCAATACAAGGAGAGACACCATGTCTACTCAATCTGTTGCTACACCGACACCCCCCGTTATCGCTGAAGCCAAAAAAATCTTCGGACGCTACACCCTGATGATCGGTGTATTGCTGTTACTGCTGGGCTTTGCCGGATTTTTCCTGCCCGGCGCTATTTCACTGGCTACCGACGTGATAATCGCCTCATTGCTGATTGTCGGCGGCGTCTTCTGGGGTTTCCACGGCATCAGTGATAACCCCAAAAACCTGTTCAACTGGCTGAAGCCCATCCTGCTGGTTGGCGCTGGCGTGATCATGTTGCTGTTTCCGGCAACCAGCATTGAAGCACTGGCGTTGTGGCTGGCGGCTTACCTGCTGCTCGACATGACCAGCAGCTTCATTATCGCCATCCGTTCCCGCCCGGCTTCCGGCTGGGGCTGGATGATGTTTAACGGTATGGTCTCACTGCTGCTGGCGGTCATGATCCTCGGCAACTGGCCAGGTATTTCACTCTGGATCGTCGGCGTTTACGTCAGCATCAGCCTGATGTTTGACGGCATCGCCCTGCTGGCCATCCGTTCCGCCGTCCAAGAAGCCCTTGATAGCACCCCAACCGATACAGCAGGTTCTGCTTCTGCCTGAATCTGACTGCTTCCTGATTTTCTAGAAAGGAGATTATCCCTCATGAAACTGAACAAACCCAAACCCCTTAGCGTTGCCGTGTTGGCAGCCTTGCTGGTGGCATCTTCCGGCAACCTGCTGGCTGAAACCGCCAAACCTGCCACAGCGACAGCTCCCGCTGCCGTCACAATCGCACCTACGACCGACGCGGCAAAACCGGATGCAGCGCCAGCACAACCCCCCATCACGGTGGATGAAGGTACGGCTGTCACCAATGAACAGGCCATGCAAGCCCTGACTCACATCAACGTCGCCCACGTCGCGATTGAAAAGAAAGACATCAAGGCCGCACAGGAAGCCTTGGGCGAAGCCGATAAGCTGCTCAAATCTATCAAAGACTCCCTGCCCACCGCCAAAATCAAGCAGACGCTGGAAGCCGCCAAAGCTACCCCTGACACGGCTGATTGGACCAGCATCTACCAACAGCTTGACCAAATCAGGGTCTTCCTACCCAGCGCGGTCGCTAAACAGGCTGCGGGAAAACCCGCCACGGTGGATACTGCCAAAGATAGCAGCGCCTCCAAAGACACCACTCCCGCCCCTTCCGCAGAATCCTTGGATGCTGTGCTGGTCGCCTTGCAATACACCGAAATCGACCTGCCGGTAAAATCCGCCATCAGTGCCGTGGAAAAATCCCAGCAAGCACTGAAAAAAGACAACCTGCCAGCAGCAGGCAAGGCATTGCAAGAAGCCGAAAACAATATTGTCGTCTTGCAAGGTGTTGTGGAAGAACCCTTGTCCCAAGCGCACCTGTCCCTCTGGCAATCACTGGCTAACCTGAAAAAGGGTAGCGTCAACGATGCCAAGCGTTACCTGAAGGATGCCATCGGCTTTCTGGAAACGGCAGCCCAGTCTACCGACAAAACCACCAAAGAAGCCGGTGAAAAACTGCTGACGGAAGGCAAGGCGCTGCAAGCTGAACTGGACAAGCAGAGCGCAGACCAAACCAGTACGGATACCGCAGGTATCAACAGCAAACTGGAACGTTTTGGCCTGCATACCGAAGCTTGGGCAGAACGCGCCATCAACTACGCCTATACCAAGACAGCGGAAGCCACCGGCAATGCCCTGAAAGATGAGCTGATCGAGGCACGCTTCCACCTGACCAACGCCAGCATTGAGTTGGGCACGGCACAGGAACCAGCGGCTGCCAAACAGGAACTGGAACAGGCGCAAACCTTCCTCAAGCAAGCCTTGCAACAAACCGATGACCTGTGGGCAGACGCCTCCTACAAACAGCAGGTCACGGACATGCAAGCCCAAGTCGATAAACTCTTGCAGGGACAACCTGAACAATTGGCGAGTAGCAGCACGCAGCTACACCAAATCAGGCAGGCACTGCAAACCGTTATCCATAACCTATAATTCAACCATCCGCCGGGCTTACCCCGGCGGAACCTTTATCATGGAAAGCAGAAAATGTCCTACCTGAATGATCCCCGCGTGCTGTTCGCCGCCGAACGTACCCTGCTCGCTTGGAACCGTACAGCGATTGCCCTGATTACCCTCGGATTTGTGATCGAACGTTTTGGTTTATTCGTCAAAACGCTCAAGCTTGATCTGGTTGCAGGCCAACGTGTTTACTCGTTCTACATCGGTATAGGCATGATCTCGCTCGCCATTGTTGTTAGCCTTGTCGCCACCGTGCAGTTTCACCGTTTTATCCGGGGATTAAACGCGGAAGAAATCCCGAATAAATACATTTTCTGGCACAGTTATCTGATTAATAGCGCCGTCGCCTTACTCGCCGGTTCGCTGCTCGTTTACCTGAGTCACGGATTCAACTGGTAGTAATTGTTAGTACTGGGTAACACAATATCGGATACTGTTACCCAACAAGCATGGCAAAAACTCCAAGAGGAATTACCTGATGAAAACAACTGAAAACCAGCGTTCTGGATCCGTCTGTAATCTCCCGACCGAGCCAGATTACAGTGGTGTGACCATTATCGAGCTTGAGCCGGAAGCACAAGTTGCGGATTTCAACGCGGCCAAACAACTGGCTGACAATAAAGCCGAAACGCTGCTGGAAAGCGCCATGCTGCTGTCTTTTCATGATGGCGACAAAGGTTTTGACTCCCCGCAACATGGCGATGAATGCCACGCAGGCAGCCCGATACCCGCGTATATCGACTATGCACTGAGTCATGGTGCAACCCTGAAGATTGATATTGAGAAGGGACGCTTTATTTTCTTTTACCTCGCGGTGTAGGTTCAGGGCGTGCGTTACTATCAACCCGCTAAACTGCGCAGTTTCCACACCACAAACACCAGCACCAACGCTATCATCACCACCGCTGCCAGCACGATCATCCACAGGAAGGATTCCACATAAGTCGCCAGCAGCAGGGTGAGCAACAGCAGCAAGCCGACCACATACAGCTTCCACGACACCAACATCCCATCAATGAACGTGGTAAACGCCAGCACCAACAGAATCAACAGGCCAGTGGTTTCATAATTGAGCCGCCCCGTACCTAACAGCAGATAAATAACCGCCATGGCCACCATCGCCGTCCCCCACAGAATAACCTGCTGGTACAGCAGCTTGCTGCTTTCCGCCAGCCCCAGCCGCCGGGCACGCCACGCCCCCCACAGCGTTGTCCCCACTGACATCAGAATCAGCATGTAACGCCAGTAACCGTGGGCATTTTCCCCTCGGTAATCGGTAATCCCCACCCCCAACAAGGCGAGAAACATAATGCCGACAAACAGCATTGCATCAATTTTCAGGACATGTTTGGCCATCGCCAGCCGATCACTGAGATGCAAGTCTTGCTGCGATGTTGCAGCAGGCGTTTTTTCCATGGAAGTAGACGTATTCATGATTTATCCTCCGTCGAGTGTTGTGTACCAGCCCTGCCACGCCCTGAAGCCAGCAAATACCAGCCCAGCGCCGCCAGCGCCATCAATCCCAGACCGATCACGTAAGGCGCAAGACTGCGTAATACGCTTTCAACCTGCTCAAAATGTTTGCCTAACAGAAACACACCGCCGCCCCAGAAACCGACCCACAAGGCCGCCCCCAGCGCGTTGAAAGTGACAAACCGCCACCACGGCATCCGCATACTGCCCGCCACCACACCGTTGAGCTGGCGCAGGATTTCAAAGAAGCGGGCGGCAACCACTAGCCCGCCACCATAACGCTTGAAGAAACCTTCCACTCGCGCCAGATGATCCTCTTTCACGCCGATTTTTAGGAACAGGCGACGCCCGCCCCAGCGCCCCAGCAGGTAGCCAAAGTTGTCGCCCAGCACCGCCGCCAGCCACGCCGTCAGTAGTACGGCAGCAAGCTGCATGTCGCCCTGCCCCGCCAGCAATGCGGCAGCAATGATCAGGGTTTCACCGGGTGCTGGCAGGCCAAAACCTTCCACAAACACCCCGCCGAACAGGGCGAAATAGCCGTAATGCTCCAACCAAGGTTTGGCGATGGTGAGGTAATGCTCAAACATGGTTGTCTCCTGTCCACCACAGGATAATTTGCGGCGGCGGGTTGGAACCGTTGGGGCTAGCTGTACCTGCCGGGACGGGTTTTGCGATTGCCATGGGGAAATTCCTTGCTCGTGGCTTAAATACAAGGAGTAATGCAAATACCGTTCCAACTAAATTAATTGATTTTAAATCATTGCTTTATGATGTTTTCAGTGGAAGCCACCGAATGGATTGGGGAATATTACCAATATTCGTGTAAAGCCCCGATCTGAAGGGACACTGCCATTAAGTTAAGCCGCCGATACCCTAAAAGCAATGCTTTTTCTGCCGCTTATGGACGTTCACTAGCCGATGTGCGGAGGATGATTTTCGGGGTGGGTTTCTCCCTTTTCTGTCCGTGTTAGGGCTTGGCAGGAATAGCTTGGTCATGCGCTCCAGCAGTTGCTACGACCCCGCCGCTGACGGCAAACCGTGCGGGCAATGCGATTCCTGCCTGCTTCGCGCCAAAGGCTTTGCGGAAGCTGGTGTTGCTGATCCGTTATTGCTGCACTATGATCAAGCCTAAGGTAGCAAGCGGAACGACACCATGCTGGCAATAAAAAATACGTCCGAAAATACCGCGTACATCACCGAACAGGCTTATCTGGAGGGTGAGAAAATCGCGGAAGTACGCCATGAATACGTGGATGGCGTAGTGTATGCGATGGCGGGTACTTCGCTACGGCATAACGATATTGCCATTAATATCACCTCACTGTTGCGCCCGCTCACGCGCGGCACACCTTGCAAGGTTAATGCCTCTGATGTCAAAGTCCGCGCCCAGCGTTCTAAGGCGTATTATTACCCTGATGTCATCGTCGGGTGTCAGCGGGATAGTACCGATAGCCATTTTTTGGAAAAGCCGTGTTTGATCGTCGAAGTGACCTCCAAATCCACCGAATGGAAAGATTTCACCGAAAAACTGATCGCTTACCAAAGGCTGGCATCGTTGCAGGTTTACCTGATCGTGGCACAAGATCAGCCACAAGTGACGCTGTTTTACCGTGATGCAGAAGGCGCTTGGGATGTGACACGGTTTGATGACCTGGAACAAACGTTAACGCTGCCCTGCCCCGAATGCACCCTAAGCCTCGCGGACATCTACGAAGGCGTTGATTTCACCCAACCCGCTGAGCCTGATGCGTAACGCCCACTAGAATGCACCAAAGGCTTTCTTGAGGCAGATGCCATCGTGATTAAATTGGCGCATTATAAGTGGGTATTTTTTGTCAGCTTATGATAGAGTTTCGGGCAATGCGTCAATCATTGACAATCGGCGCATTCGTTTCAATCAAGTATAAATTGTAGTCTTTTGGGTCAGTACAGATCAGGGCGGTAGCGTCTTTAGCTACATCATGCAACTCGTTGGGTTTGTGGAAATAGAAAAAGCGAGCAATCCAACCACGGTAGATTTTTTCGGTTCCAAACCTTCGAGGGCTTCCAGCGCATCGGTGTAATCACGCGCAACGGTGGCATGATCGGCTTCCAACTTTTTCGCGGACGCTGACCAGTATTCCCAATCGAAGTTGAACTAAACCGCTAACGCGGTAGCCCACTGATTCCCAAAGATTTTCCCATGATGAGCCACACTTTAAGTGTCCGATAGATGGACATTTAAAGGAGAACCCATCATGAAAGTCAGCCCGTTACGCCAGCGGATGCTGGATGCCATGCAGATGCGTGGCTACTCCCCCAGAACCCATGACAGTTATGTGCAAGCTGTCCTTGACCTAAGCCACCATTACCATCGACCACCGGACAAGATTTCGGCGGATGAGGTGCAGCAATGGTTGCTGTGGCTGTTAAAAGAACGCCAGGTTTCGTCCTCCACCTGCCACTTGTATTTCAACGGGGTGCGCTTCCTGTTTGTGACGGTGCTGGAGGATGCGGATTTTATGGCTTACCGCTTTGCCTTGCCCAAACGCCAGCAACGCTTACCTGATTTGCTGTCACGGGCAGAGGTTAGCCAACTGGTGGCAGCTCCTGACAACCCGACCCACCGGCTGCTGTTGCTGAGCTGTTATGCCTGTGGGCTGCGGGTCAGTGAGTTGGTGAATATCCGGGTGCAGGACATTGACGGCAGCCGCCGTATCTTGCATGTGGTGCAGGGCAAGGGGCAAAAAGACCGTTACGTGCCGGTATCCGACACCTTGCTGGCACAATGGCGGGCTTACTGGCAGCGTTGTCACCCCAAAGAATGGCTGTTTCCGGGGAAATACCACGGCTACCAGCAGTCGATGACCACACCCCAGAAGATCTACCTGCGTGCCAAGCGGCAAGTGGGCATCCGCAAGGAAGGCGGCATCCATAGCCTGCGCCATGCGTTTGCCACCCATGCGTTGCAGGCGGGAATGCCGATCCACCAGTTGCAGCAGGTGTTGGGGCATGAGCATGTCAGCACCACGATGCGCTATGCGCATTGGTTGCCGGAAACCCAACAGGGTGGGCAAACCATTGACCTGCTGGCGGGGCTGGATGCCGCCGCCGTATGTTACGCCTAGCCGAGGTGGTGCAGCGGTTCCGGCCCCATTTGCCACCGTTGCCAGCGCCAGTGAACAAGGTGTGCCAACAACTGCTGGCGTGCCGGACACCTGCCTTGGGTGGTTTCCAACTGCGCTGTGGGGAATGCGGCGAGGAAGTCCCGCTGTACCATGCCTGCCGCAACCGCCATTGCCCGCGCTGCCAGCAGCAGGCCAGTGAGCAGTGGCAGCAACGTGAGTTGGCGAATGTCGTCCCTGCACCGTACTTCCATCTGGTGTTCACCCTGCCGCATGAGCTGAACGGTTGGGTCAGGCTGCACCCGGCGGTGGTTTACCATGCCCTGTTCCGCAGCGTGTGGGACACGCTCAATACCTTGGGGCATGAGCGCAAACGCCTCAACGGGCAACTGGGGATGACAGCGGTGCTGCACACCTGGGGGCAGAACCTCAGCCAGCACGTTCACCTGCACTGCCTGATCCTCGGCGGGGCATTGGATGCTGCGCAACAGTGGCATCCGGCAAAAAGCACCTACCTGTTCCCGATCCGGGTGCTGTCGCGCCTGTTCCGGGGCAAGCTGGTCAGCCGGTTGCGGGAGGCTGCCGAGGATGGGCAATTGCCGCGTGTCACCCACCCCGGCGAGGTCAAACAATTGCTGGGGCAATTGATGCGCAAAGACTGGGTGGTGTATGCCAAACCCTGCCTGCACAAGGCTGAAACGGTGGTGCAGTACTTAGCACGTTACACCCGCAAGATTGCTATCAGTGAGTCCCGCCTGCTGGGCATCACGGACGAAACGGTCAGCTTCCGCTACCACGATTACCGCGATGGGCAGCAGAAAGTGATGACCTTGGCGGGTGATGAGTTCCTGCGCCGCTTCCTGCAACACGTGTTGCCAGCGGGCTTTATGCGCATCCGCCATTACGGCTGGTTGGCGAATGCCTGCCGCCAAACCCGCTTGCCACAAGTGCGCGAGGCCATTGCCCGTTACGCACCCACGCTGCCAACGGTGGCAGACAAGCCGCTGGAAGCCATTGCCCGCTTTGACGGCATCCCTTGCCCTTGCTGCAAAATTGGCATGATGCGGGTGCGTTACCCGCTGCCGCCCCAACGGTTGGAGTATGGCTGACGGCGCAATAGGTTGATGGGTTTAGGTTGAAACAGGGAAAAAACCGGCAGCCCCGGACTGCCACACACCGCTGTTGTACCTGCTGGACAAATGGCTCGAAACACCCATAATCCTGTGCTATGTTTGACCACAATCAGGGCGGAAACAGGCAGGACGGCAATGGGTTGGCAACGGTTGGTGGGGAATCATCAGGCAACAGGGGCTGGCGGGGCGATGGGCAGAAAAAGCAATCCCCTTATAGATAAGGTGTCGGACTCCGTAGCACGCGGTTCCGTCCAACAAGGCATTTATGCCCAGTGCTGCCGCACACGGCATAAAATGCTTTAACGTTGGCGTACTGCCCCCCTAAAAATAGACTTCTTAGGAAAATTCAAATATGTTGATTTTTATTGGACTCGCTACCATTTTATTGGTGCTTGCTTTTAAGCAACCTCTTGGTAGTCGATTTAGATATTTAGTGGCTGTTATCGTCCGATTTGCGTGGTCTTTAACTATTGGGCTACCATTTTTCGTATTAGGGCTGGTCGCGTTTCTCTTGATCGACATCCTTTTCCCTACCTCTAGTAAAGGCTACGTTATCCTCAATAAAATGTACAAGTGGGGGAGCTGCTATTGGTTTAATGGGTTGAGGTTGAATTTTGAAACAGATGACTACGATGTTACTGTTGAAAAACAGCGCAAGACAAGTAATGAATAGCTTTCTCTACCGCGTTGATGCGTGTAAAAATTATGCCAGCGTCAAAGCCTGAATTTAAAGCATTGGTGCGCCGCGCTGATGCGCGGGAAAGGTCATGCTACACCGAAAATAGTCAACAGCGGCATCCTTGGCTATACTGACCCAAGAGAAACAACTGGAGTAATACCATCATGGGTACAGTAGAGCTAATCACTGAACACACCCGCCGTTTGCCGGAGAGTGTCCAACGAGAAATACTTAATTTTGTTGAGTATCTGTTCAATAAATACAGTTCACCCCTTACACGATCTGTTGTACCAACAACACGTCAGGCTGGCTTACACGCTGGTTGTGCGGTGATGGCTGCTGATTTCGATGCGCCATTATCAGACGATTTCTGGCTGGGTACAGAATGAGGCTGCTGTTAGATACCCACACATTTTTATGGTGGGACAGCCAACCAAACAAACTTCCAGCCAAGGTGTTGGCACTGTGTGAAGATACTCAAAATGAGATATTTTTGAGCGTTGCCAGCATTTGGGAGATGCAGATAAAGCATCAATTAGGCAAATTGGAGCTTCATCTGCCGTTGGATAGGCTGGTCTCCGAACAAGTGCACAAAAATGCCATCCAGATTTTACCGATACAGACAGCCCATGTGTTGGGGGTTGCTGCTTTACCTGATGTTCATAAAGACCCGTTTGACCGTCTTCTGATTGCCCAAGCCAATGTTGAGAAGATGGTGTTCCTGAGCGGTGACGGTGTTTTCAAGCATTATCCTGTCCAGATTATTTGGTGATAATGATTTTGCGCCAACAAATCATTCGACGACGGACGCGGTGACAGCCCGCAACTCCGGGCGATTTACTCCCCGCCGCGCCCGTCATGCTGGACGTTATCCCTTGCAAACCGAGCCAACACAACAAATTATCAAATATGACAGATTATAGAGAATTGCAAAAAATCCTAGATAAAACTGAGCTTCTTAGATTAAAGTACTCTTTATTTTACAAGAAAAACTCTTTCAATATTTTTCAGGTTCTCAAAAAAGGTGATGACGAGGTAAATGTTCACTCAAATTTTATTTCTGAGCTATTAAACCCAAAGGGTAGTCATGGCAAAGAAGATATTTTTCTTAGGCTATTTATTGAACAAACACTAGACATAACATATGAGAGTTTAGGTAACTGTCTCTTAGTTAGACCTGAACATCAAAATATTGATATATACATTGAGTTTGACAAAACGATCATCGTAATCGAAAACAAAATTCATGCTCAGGATCAGTATAGACAATTAGAAAGATATTATGAATATGCAAAACTCAAGAACAAACCTATATATTTAATGTATTTAACATTAGATGGCAAAGAACCATCCAGCGATAGCCTTGGCAACTTGTCGATTGATGTTGTTACATTAATTTCCTATAAATATGAAGTTCTTAACTGGATCACAGCTTGCATCAAAGAAGCAGCGTTAAACCCATCACTTAGAGAAGCGACTTACCAGTATCTTGATTTAATCAAATATTTAACAGGTCAATCAATGAGCGCAGAGAATAGAAAAGACATTATTAGTTTATTAAAAACAGGAGATAATGCAAAAAACGCTTTACAAATACAAAAAAATTGGATACATGCAAAATGGTATGCACAAAAGTACTTTTGGGAAGAACTAAAACAGCATCTTACTGCTAACAAAGGTTATTATGAATTAATAGTTCCTAAATTTACTTATTCTAGCAACTATATTGATGGATATGTCCACAGACAAAGAAGCAGAAAGATTCATTATGGCTTTTTCGCTGGCATTAAAAATATTGACAACAAATACGACATTTGTTTATATACTGAAATTGGCCACAATGATGACTTATATTATGGACTTGGTATAGTTGAAGACAAGACAATAAGAGTCAATAGAAAAGAAAATCAATTTGAAGATATTATCGAAAAAATGAGAAAAGCCAATCTTTATTCACCAAATCAATACTGGATCACTTCAACAAAACGAATACCATTAAGATTTTATAGCTTTGATGATGAAGATACAGTGTCAATGCTTAATCAAGATTTCAGAAATGCTTTTGTAAAAAGCCTAACCGATGAAATGTCTATTTTTATTGAAGAAGCATTTAAAGAACAAAATAATTAATATTAGGATAACGAGTGTGTCGACGACGGACGCGGTGACAGCCCGCGACTTCGCACAATTTACTCCCCGCCGCGCCCGTCACACGAGACGTTGAGGCTGTAGAAAAACCCTCTTTTTCGCCATTTTGTGGGATAATTAGGCATCGCAAGCACCCGAACGAGTAGGCAGGCATGGCACGCTACAAACCGATTCATCAAGGCGTAAAACTGTTGGCAGTGGACTTTGACCGCCAAATTCTCCCCGGCACGTTTGAACATGCGTTGCGCCATTTGGTTGACCACGAACTCGACCTTGAAGGTTTCCACCAGCGTTATAAGAATGATGTGCAGGGAGCGGCAGCATTTAACCCGGCGGTTTTACTCAAAATTATCCTGTTGGCTTACAGCCGTGGCATTATCAGTAGCCGCAAAATCGAAGCGGCGTGTCGCGAGAATATGCTGTTCATAGCGATTTCCGGTGATAGCCAGCCGCATTTCACCACGCTGGCGGCGTTTATCGCCAATGCCGGGGAGCTGATCACCAAACTGTTTACCCAAGTGCTGCTGATTTGTGACCGCCAAGGCTTGATCGGGAAGGAGATGTTTGCCATTGACGGGGTGAAGTTGCCCTCCAATGCCAGTAAAGAAAAGTCTGGCACCCGCGCTGACTTCCTGCGCCAAGCCGAACGCATGGAAAAAGCCGCCGCCAAAATCATCGACACACACCAACAAGCCGATGCCAGTAAAACGGATGCGGCGGCAGCCCAGCGCGAAGCCAAACAACTGAAACGCCTGCAACACGAAGCCAAGCAGTTACGTGACTGGTTGGCAGACAACCCCAAAGACCGCCAAGGCTCCAAAGGCAGTATCCGCCTGTCCAACCGCACCGACAACGAATCTGCCAAAATGGCGACCAGCAAAGGCGTGGTGCAAGGTTATACCGGCGTCGCAGCCGTGGATTGCCATTACCAAATCATTGTCGAAGCCCAAGCTCACGGCACAGGGTCGGAACAGGAACTGCTGATGCCCGTGGTCAATGCCACCGCTTCAATGCGCACTCCCGAAACGGTGATCACCGCCGACAACGGCTACCACAGTGAAGCCAACCTCAAAGCCTTGGCGGATGCTGGAATTGATGCCTACATCCCTGACAAGGATTACCGCAAACGCGATGACCGCTATGCCGATCAGACGGTGCATCAGCAAAAACCTGACCCCTTATCGAACAAATGCCCCAAGCCCAGCAAAGCCAAAACCTATAAACCTGCCGACTTCCAATTAGCCGCTGACCTTAGCCATTGTCTTTGCCCGGCGGGAAAACGCCTTTACCGTACTGGCAAGAATTGCACCCTGAATGGCTATGCTTCGGTACGTTTCCAAGGCGCGTTCCGTGACTGTGAACCCTGTACACAGCGTCCCCAATGCCTGAAAGACCCGGCAAAAACCCGCGCTCGGCAAGTGACGTTCCTGCAAGGCAAGCGTGATGACACCCCCAGCCACACCGATTTGATGAAGCCCAAAATCGACTCCGACCTCGGCAAACGCATGATCACCCAACGTTTCGCCACCGTCGAACCGGTGTTTGGGAACTTGCGCGGCAACAAACGTCTGCACCGCTTCACCTTGCGCAGCAAAGCCAAAGTGGACGGGCAATGGAAACTGTTTTGCCTGATGCACAACCTCGAAAAGCTGGCTCATTACGGGTATGCCGCATGAAGGGGGAAATGATGCTGCCAAACACGCAAAAATGCACCGTATTGAGCGTATCAGGTGGCATTCAGGGCGTTATGGGGAAGCAGGAAGTTGGCAGCGGTGAAAAAATCCGTCACCCGCTTGGGGGGGCAAAAAAATGACTGACCGGTCTGGATGGGATGATCAGATTCGGGTTTTTCTACACCTTCGTTACGCTTGTTATTCAACACCATCCGCCTCATAACCAAGGTTCTTACCTATCGTCTTACCGAGAGTCAAGATTATGATGGCGGCAACTCAGGGCAAACGCATGAATAAGCCAGTAAAATCAATAGCGAACGATTAACGCCCAAACGACGTCACCTGATAAGCTATCCCCTTTTCATCGAAGGGATGCACCCATGCAAGATCATGACCTGCTTAGCCACTTCTCCATCATTCAAGACTACCGCCAAACGGGAAAAATTGAACACAAACTCACTGATATTTTGCTCTTGGTTATCTGTGCGGTCATTGCGGGTGCCGATGGCTGGGAAGAAATTGAAGACTTTGGACATGATCGACTCACTTGGTTACAAGAATACGCTGATTTTGATAACGGCATCCCCAGCCACGACACCCTTGCTCGCGTGATGAGCTTGATTAACCCACAACAATTCCAACGCTGTTTCGCTGACTGGATGCAAAGTTGCCACACACTCACTAACGGTGAAGTCATTGCCATTGATGGTAAAACCTTACGCGGCTCTTATGACAAGCGCCGTAGAACAGGGGCTATCCACATGGTCAGTGCTTTCTCAACGGCGAATGGCGTAGTGTTAGGACAAGTCAAAACCGATGAAAAATCCAATGAAATCACTGCTATTCCTGAATTGTTGAAACTGTTATCGGTGTGTGGCTGTCTCGTCACGTTGGACGCGATGGGTTGCCAGAAAGCCATTGCCCAAGCCATTCTTGATAAGGAGGCTAATTACCTGTTGGCAGTCAAGGGCAATCAGAAACGTCTTGAAGAAGCCTTTGCGAAACATTTTCCGCTGAGTCACGTAGCCCAGTATCAAGGTGATTACTTCAGCACTATTGAAAAGGCGCACGGCAGAGAAGAAACCCGTTTCCATATCGTGAGCGATGTCATCGGGGATTTCGTGGCGTTAAGTCTACAGTTCGCTATTACATCAGCTCTGCAACGCTCACCGCCAAACAATTCGCGGATGCTATCCGCAACCATTGGATGATTGAAAATCAGTTACACTGGCGGTTGGATGTCGCCATGCGTGAAGATGATTGCCGAATTCGCCGCGACAAAGCCGCCGAGAACCTTGCAGGGATACGCCATATCGCCTTTAACGTATTGAACAGCCACAAAACCTTTAAGGCATGCATGAAACGCAAACAGAAAAAGGCCGCCATGAACACAGACTATCTTTCTGAGTTATTGATGGCTAAGGGATTTTCGTAATCTTGCCGTGGACGACGAAATATTATCAGTTACTTAGCATACTTTTTTGTCCACTCTTGAGCCAACTTGTTATATTCCGCTCGATCTGTTTTATAGATTTGTGCAATTTCGGAATCCAAGGGGTCATCAGGATTAGGATTTTTCAATAGGCTAGCAATGGCGTTCAAAACATTATGAAGCTTAAGGGCTGGTTTCCACTGCGGCCGCTGCGCCTGCAAACGCATAGCATCTCGGTCAATAGAACCATCGCTTTTGTATATGGGAGTATTGCCACGTAAGATATCAAGGCTAATAGCGCCGTTGCTGTCGATATTGGGATGATATATCTTTGTTTCAAAGCGGACTTCGGGAGGGGCGGATGGATAATTTGGGGGGAATTGGATCTTCAAAAAGAAGACACCGCCTTGATAAGGTGATCCGTCTGGGCCTATCATCGTCGCACCCCAAAGAAACATAGTCTTTGTCTCATCAACTGGGGCAGCCGATATGTTGTAACCAGAACTCGTTTGTAAATCTTCCCCGTCTTTTATAATTCGTTGTAGAGAATCCATTTCATTTATCTCCAGCGATTAGAATTAGAGCACTCAGCGTACATTATGTGTTGCTTCAGAGTCAAATGGCTGGTTTGATGTCAAGTCCCGATAGATCATATACTTTTTTTGTAACTACTCCCCCCTGAAAAAGTTTAAAAAAATCTTGACTACATTTTTGGTGGGGTAGATCAATGCGCGGGAAAGTATGTGCCGAGTACAAAGTCCGAATAAATTTTGACCTTGATGACACTACAAAATGTATATACACTTAAACCATGAGATTTACATGGTCTGAGACAAAACGTGCAATCAATACAAAATCGCATGGGCTTGATTTTGTTGATGCGCCGCGTGTGTTTGAGGGCATCACCTTCACCTTTGAAGATGACAGGTTTGACTACAGTGAGCAGCGGTTTATCACGCTTGGGTTACTTGCCGGAGTGTTGGTTTCCATTGTCCACACAGAGAATGACCATGAGATTCGCATCATTTCCTTCCGCAAAGCAACCAAACGAGAAGAGGTGATTTATTATGACTCAATCCAATACTGATTGGGAGCGCCTTGCGTCAGGCACTCAAGGTGATCCAACTGAAGAACATCCTGAAGCTGAAGTCCGTCATGTCGTCCGTGGCATTGTTCGCCAAGGTTTAAAACCTTTACCAGCCAAAGCATCCGTTTCTTTGCGCATAGACCAGGACGTGCTGGAGTGGTTCAAAGCTCAAGGCGCAGGTTATCAAACACGTATCAACAGCGTTTTAAAAGCATTTAGAGATGCTTCGGTTAATCCATGAGCGTCAAGTACGACAAAAATAACTCCAATTAATGCGCCAACAAGTTGCTCGACGACGGACGCAGTGATAGCCCGCGTCTTCGTCCAATCTACTACCCGCCGCGCCCGTCAGATTTGACGTTACGCTTGTTATTCAACACCATCCGCCTCATAACCAAGGTTCTTACCTATCGTCTTACCGAGAGTCAAGATTATGATGACGGCAACTGTTAGACCGTCCAGCAAAGGGCAAATTGTCATACCTAAAGAGGTGCGGGACTCTTTGCACTGGGGTATAGGTGTTGAGTTGACATTGGTGACGACAGAATATGGGGTCATGCTACAGACTAAGATACCGCACAAGCGCAAACTTCCAGCAAAATCATTGCGTGGTTTCTTACAGCATACAGGCGCACCCGTGCCGATAGATCAGCTTTGCAAGCCCATCGAGTATACCGAAAACATAGCGCAACGCCCCCACCTACGCCATAATTCCCGCTTGATTCCCAGCAAGCCCACGCTATCCCATGAACGAAACCCTGTTTTACGTCGCCGCCGCCCCCTTTGAAGCCGCCTGCCGCGTCGAAAATGCCTTAGGGCAATCACCGCTTTCCGCCGGACACCCCGCCCGTCGCCTGCACGGACACAGCTTCCTCGCCAAAGTCCGCACCCTCAACACCGGGGCGAACGCTGATTTGCGCCAACAACTGGCGGATTGCGTCGCGCCACTCGACTACAACGACCTCAACCAATTCCTGCCAATGCCCACGGATGAAAACCTCGCCCGCTGGATTCGCGCCCGCCTCGCCCTGCCCAGCGTTGCCTCGGTCGGCGTGCAAAGCACCTTGCACCAAGGCGCAGACCTCGACCTTGCTGACAACGCCCACATCTGGCGACGTTTCCGCTTTGAAGCCGCGCACCGCTTGCCCAATGTCGCCCCCGGCCATCAATGTGGGCGGATGCACGGCCACGGCTTTGAAGTCATCCTGCACGCCAACCAAAACCTGCAAGCGCAAGACATGGGCGTGGACTTCGACCGTCTCGAAGCCGTCTGGCAACCGTTGCATGAGCAATTGCACCACCACTGCCTCAACGACATTCCCGGTCTGGAAAACCCCACCAGTGAAATGCTCGCCGCATGGCTGTGGGAACGCCTCAAGCCCGAACTCGACGCGCTCTCCTGGGTCAGTGTGTACGAAACCGTCACCGCAGGCTGTCACTACGACGGGCAACATTACCGCATCTGGAAAGACCAACGCTTTGAAAGTGCCCTGACGCTGACCCGTGCCGCCCCCAATGATAGCGTGCGTCGCCTGCACGGGCACAGCTACCTGCTACGCCTGCACCTCACCGCCGCGCTCGACACCGTGATGGGCTGGACAGTCGATTACGGTGACGTAAAGTCGCAATTCAAGCCGATTTACCAACAGCTCGACCACCACAACCTCAACGAATTGCCGGGGCTGGACGAACCCGACGCCGCCAGCATTGCCCGCTGGATACGCGCTCAAGCCGAACCCGGCTTGCCACAACTTGACCGCATCGACCTATACGAAACGCCGGGCTGCGGCGTAGTGCTCTCATGGGGCGAACACGAACCGGGGTTGCCTGTATGACCTATTCCGTCAAAGAAATCTTCTACACCCTGCAAGGCGAAGGCTTCCACGCCGGTCGCCCTGCCCTGTTCTGCCGCTTTGCAGGCTGCAATTTATGGTCGGGATTGGAAGCCGACCGCGCCAAAGCCGTCTGCCATTTCTGCGACACCGATTTCGTCGGGGTGGATGGCATCAACGGCGGCAAATTCCGCACCGCGCAAGCCTTGGTGGAAGTCATCACCCGCGAATGGTGGATCGGCGTGAAACAGGATATGAATCGCTTCATCGTCTTCACTGGCGGCGAACCCTTGCTGCAACTGGATCAAGCCCTGATCGACGCATTACACAAAGAAAACTTCGAGATTGCAGTAGAAACCAACGGCACCAAACCCGCCCCCGCAGGCATCGACTGGCTATGCGTCAGCCCCAAAGCCGACAGCGAATTAGTGCTCACACACGGCAATGAACTGAAACTGGTGTACCCGCAACCCTTGGCTATGCCCGAACGTTTCGCCGGGCTGGATTTCCAGCATTTCTACCTGCAAGCGTTGGATGGGGCAGAACAGGCAAAAAATACCAAAGCGGCGATTGCCTATTGTATGCAACACCCGCAGTGGAAGCTGAGTGTGCAAACCCATAAATTGCTGGGGATTCCGTAGGGTGAGCGAACAACGCAAGCCACTATAGCAATCGCTTAACCTTACGCGTCGCCAGCGCCTGCAACGGGTCATCCGGCCACGGATGCTTGGGGTAACGCCCCTTCATATCCTTTTTCACATCATGGTAAGACGTGCGCCAAAATCCCGCCAAATCCTGCGTAATCTGCAACGGCCTGCCCGCTGGGGAAAGCAGGTGCACCAGCAGCGCCACTCTGCCATTGGCAATCGTCGGGGTTTGTTCGCACCCAAACATTTCCTGCAATTTCACCGCGAGTACCGGCGGCGCTTGGCTGTAGTCGATGGCAATGGAACTCCCGGAGGGAACTTCCAGCCGTTTGGGGGCAAGCTGTTCAAGGCGCTGTTGCCTGTCCCACGGCAACAAGGTGCTGAGAATCGCGCTTAAATCCAGCTTTCTGAAATCACCCAGCACATTGACCGTATCCAAATACGGAGCAAGCCAGTTTTCCAGTGTTGCCAACAGGTTAGTGCGGCTCACATCAGGCCAATGCTGCTCAGGCTCGACGCGGTGCAACAAATTGACCCTTGCGCACCATTGTTCGTGTTCCGCCTGCCACGGCAACACATCCAACCCTTGCTTGCGGATGAATCCGATCAGGGCGGTGCTTTTCGCCTCGGCTGGCACGGCTTGCAGGGCTTTACGTTGCAAGACCAGTGCGCCAATTTTGTGCTGTGCTTCGGCGATGAAGCGCCCGGCTTTGGTATCCCATTCCACCACGGTTTGTGTGCGTACCTGATCTGCCAAAGCGCTGGCAAACAGCTTGTCATCCAGTGCGGCAGCGGCACGGATCGTGTCGCTTTTCGCACCGCCCGTGCTGCTGACTTCGGCAATCGCCAGCCACGCCTGATTGCCAAGCGCGTGTTTGCCGGGCAAGTCGGCACTACGTCCATTAGCGAGCTGGTAGCCGCCGGAATGCCGCCGTCTAGCAATACGATCCGGGTAGGCGCAGGCCAGCAAATAGCCGTGAATTTGCGGGGCGAGGAGCAAAAAGCTCACACCGCTTTCTGGCAATGTCTGGGCGCGAACTTGCTCAACAAACTGATTTGCCAGTTGGCGGGTACGTTGCAGCCAGCCTTGCTGTGGGTACGGGCACTTGGCTGTGCCTGCCAGTATTTCCAGCGGCTGGCTAATGTCGGGATTGTCTTGGCTGAACGGGTTACGTTCGGAAAGCAGGCTGGCAAGGTTGGCGGCGGCGCTCAAGTGTCCGGCTTGTGCGCCACAAATCAGCAGGTGGGCAAGGCGAGGATGCACCGGCAGATTGCACATCACTTGCCCGTGTGCAGTCAGTACCGTGGCTTTGCCCTTGCGTTGAATCGCACCCAGTGTTTCCAGCAAATCCAGCGCCTGTTGCCAAAGGCCAGCAGGCGGCACATCCAACCAGCGTAATTCCGCTGGGTCATCAACACCCCATTGCAGCAATTGCAAGGCCAGTGGGGCGAGATCGGCACGCAAAATTTCCGGGGTATTGTGCGCTGCCAGTTGTTCTTGCTGATTTTCCGTCCAAAGTCGATAGCACACACCGGGGGCAAGTCGGCCTGCCCGCCCGGCTCGTTGGGTGCTGGAGGCGCGGGAAATACGCGTGGTATGCAAACCCGTCATGCCGGTGCCGGGGTCAAAACGGGCTTCGCGCACCAGCCCAGAATCCACGACCACATCCACACCTTCGATGGTCAGGCTGGTTTCGGCGATATTGGTTGCCAGCACGATTTTGCGTTCGTCGGCGTTGGCAAGGGGCGCGATGGCCTGTTGCTGTTCCTCCAGCGTGAGGTTGCCGTACATCGGGCGCAAATGCACGCCACGCATCCGGCGTCCCACCAGCCATTCGCCGAGTGCTTCGGTGGTGCGGTGAATTTCCCCCTGTCCGGGCAGAAAGGCGAGGATGCTGCTGGCGGGGTTGTCGCTCAAGGCTTGCCGCAGGGTGACAAGCATACGTTCGACAATGCGTTCGCCGGGTTTGGCGGCTTGCCCATAGCGAATGTCTACCGGGTAAGTACGGCCTTCACTGCGCACCACCGGCGCGTCATCCAGCAGACTGGCGATGGCAACGCTATCCAGCGTGGCGGACATCACCAACAGTTTCAGCGGATGGCTGGCGTCACGGAACAGTTCACGCCCTTTCAAACACAGGCTGAGGGCGAGGTCAGAATCCAGATTGCGTTCGTGGAATTCGTCGAAAATCACCAAGCCAACGCCGTCCAGCGACGGGTCTTGCTGCACAAAACGGGTGAGGACGCCTTCGGTAATGACTTCAATGCGGGTCTGGCGGCTGGTTTTGTTGTCGAGCCGCATTCGGTAGCCCACGGTTTGGCCTGCACTTTCGTTCAGTAGGCTGGCCATGCGGTGCGCGGCATTTTTAGCGGCAATGCGGCGCGGTTCGAGCATGAGAATTTTTTTACCGGCAAGCCACGGCTCATTGAGCAATGCGAGCGGCACACGGGTGGTTTTGCCTGCGCCGGGTGGCGCTTCCAACACGACTTCGTGGCGTTCACGCAGCGCTTGCTTAAGATCGTCGATAACAGCTTCAATGGGAAGCGCTTGTTCGGTCAATGGCGTTTTCATGCGCGGCATGATAGCCACTTAAAGCCGTTGCTGCCAGCAAATACCCCACCAATCACCCGGCGAATTTCAGGCAGCTACCTGCTGCTGTTCAACCTTTGTTTCTTCACGGATGACCCGGCGTAAGGTTGCCTCCAGATAGCGGCGGAGATTAATCAGCCAGTTAAAACCCTTGTCGTTCAGGCGCGGCTCCTTTGTCCCCACATCACCAGCATCCCAGCGGCAATAATCACACTCATGCCCAGCAACGCCAACCAACTCAGCGACTCATTCCACAACAACCACCCCAGCAGCGCAGCAAACACCACTGACGCATAGGTAAACGCCCCCAACTGCCCCGCAGACGCGTGCCCGTAAGCCGCCGTCAGCAACAATTGCGCCAACGTAGCGAACGCCCCCAACAGCATCAACCAGCCATACGCCGCCGCATCTAACGGCTGCCAGTAAAGCACCGCCGGAATCACCGACAACACACTGGCAAACAGCGCGAAATAAAACACCACCCGCCGCGCCGGTTCCTCGCGGGAACGCATCCGCCGGATACTGACCTTGGTTCCCCCACCCAGCACCGCACCCGCCAACCCTGCCAGCACCGCAAGGTTAAACACGCTTGCCTCCTGCATCGGATTCAGCACCAACATCACACCAACGAAACCGAGCGCGATAGCCGCAACGGTATGCCACGACAGGCGTTCCTGCATCCAAAAAAACGCCACGATGGGTACGAAAAACGGCATGGTCTGTTTCAGCAGCGCCGCCTCCGCCAACGGCAAACGCGCCCAAGCGTAATAGAGGCACGTCATGGCGATCACCCCGGTCAGCGCCCGCATAAAATGCAAATGCAGGCAGGTGGTTTTCAGCGCCTGCACCCCACCGCGATGCCACAACCACGGTAACAACAACACCAACCCAAACAGGTTGCGGAAAAACACCGTCTGTTCGGTAGAAGCCACCCCGTGCAAATGCTTAATCACCATCCCCGAACACACCAGAAAAAATTCCGACGCAAGGATAAGCACAGCACCACGGGCAAGGCCACTGCTAGGCATCCTGGCGTTGGCGGCATTCAGATTCATTATCGCTACCTTTTCAGCAAAACATTGCAATTAAACATTCAGCCCTGATAATGAAGGTATCGACGAAATGGTGCAAAGCACAATTACCAACTATTCATCGAGAAGCACACCACTCACCCCACCACTGGAGATTACACCGTGCAAGCATTTACCAATCATGGCCAAAACGTCATCAATGACTTGGCTCAACGTTATGGCCTTTCCAAGGACGCTGTTACCAACATGCTCTACGCCGTTATGAACGGCAACGGCACGATGGCGCAATTTAATATCCCCGAACTGGGCGGCGGCGGCCAGTGGATGCAGGGCGGCATGACCATGGTCGGTGACATGTTTAATTACGGCTTGAAAACAACCGTGAACAACCTGTGCGCAGAGCTTTCCAACCTGCTTTCCAGCCAGAACCCGGCTATGTTCCAACCGCCCGTCAGCAGCCAGTCGCAATATCAGGGCAATGGTCAGCAGCAAAACAGCAACAACGGGCAGAATAGCCTGTTTGTTGCCAACCCGTCAGGCTACGGCAACTGGTGGCAGGCAGATCTCGGTCAGGCTTCTTCCTCCGGCGCACAAAACAACATCCGCTACGCCTACTTCCCGTCTACCCAGCGGCTGGCGTTGGAAATCAACGGTCATGTCACCATCTATGACACGCTGGATAACCAGATTGGCGGTGTTTCCCAGCAACAAAGCGGTAGCGCATCGCTTACCTTCACTAGCCAGTACGGGTTAGTGCAAGTCGAAAACCTGCCGATTATTTCCATTGATGGCGTCGCCCAACAGCCGAAAAATCAGGCTCCGGTGCAGAACAACCCATTTACCCCGCCCCCGGTTTCCACACCTGCGCCAGCGCAAAACTTAAACAATACCAATGTCTCAGAAAGCGATATTTTCGCCCTGATTGAAAAGCTGGCTGACCTGAAACAGAAGGGTATTCTCAGCGACGAAGAATTCGCGACGAAAAAGGCCGAGTTGTTGCAACGGCTGTAACTTGCAGGCAGGGCAGACCTCTGTGTCTGTCCAGCAACCGGTTACAAAATCGCGGTGGCCTTGATTTGCGCAAACACCTGCATTCCCTTATACAAACCCAGCACGGCGGCAGATTTGTGGGTGATACCCGCCAGCAAGGCTGTCCCCCCCACGTTCAGCCGTAGCATGGTTCTCCCCTGCTGGTCATTCGCTAGCCCAGTAATCGTCGCGGGTAACACATTGAGAATGCTGGAATCCTGCACCGGATGCAGCGCAATCGCCACATCGCTGGCATAAACCCGCAGCCGCAACGGCTCCCCAACAGCAAACGCCTGCCCGGTCGGCAAGCTGATCTCACCACCGGGAAAGGCCATACGGGTGAGGTGAAATTCCGCCTCATACGCACTCACGGTTCCGACCAGAATGGTGGACGCCTGCTGGCCTTGCGCCAGGGGTGAATCCAGCGCGGTCATGGTTTCCTCCAGCGTGCCGGAACGCAGCACCTTGCCTTTTTCCAGCACCACCAGATAATCCGCCAGCCGGGTCACTTCCTGCGGGGAATGGGTGACGTAAAGGATGGGAATATCAAGCTCATTATTGAGACGGGTCAGAAACGGCAGAATTTCCTGCTTGCGTTGTAAATCGAGTGCCGCCAGTGGTTCATCCATCAGCAGCACTTGTGGGCAAACCGCCAAGGCACGAGCAATGGCAACCCGCTGGCGTTCGCCACCGGAGAGGCGTTCCGGTAGCCGCTCCAGTAAGTGGCTGATACCGAGTAATTCCACCGCCTGTTCCAGACCGTCGGGCTGGCGGATGAAAAAGGCGCGTTTACGCCCGTATTCCAGATTTTTGCGCACATTCAGATGCGGGAACAGGTTGGCTTCCTGAAACACATAGCCCAGTGGGCGTTTCCACGTCGGTAAGAATACAGCCTGCTTGCTGTCCTGCCAGAGCTTGCCGCGTACTCGCAGGAAACCTTCGCGAGGCCGTTCCAAGCCAGCAATGCAACGCAACAACGTGGTCTTGCCGGAACCGGAATGCCCGAACAGCGCGGTCACACCCTTGCCCGGCAGTTGCAAATCCGTTTCCAGAGTAAACCCGCTCAGCGGCAGGTGGAAACGGATGTCGATGGCACTTGTACTACTCATGGTTTTGCGGCTCCCGGCTGACGGTTGAGGGAGTACATCAGCAGCAGTACCACAAAGGAAAACACCACCATGCCGCCCGCCAGCCAGTGCGCTTCGGCGTATTCCATCGCTTCGACGTGATCGTAAATCTGTACCGACACCACGCGGGTTTTGTCGGGAATATTGCCGCCGATCATCAGCACTACGCCAAATTCCCCCACCGTATGCGCAAAGCCGAGGATTCCAGCGGTGAAAAAACCGGGGCGTGCCAGTGGTATCGCCACGCTGAAAAAGGCATCCAGCGGTTTCGCCCGCAAGGTACTGGCGGCTTCCAGCAAACGCATGTCGATGGCTTCAAACGCATTCTGGATCGGCTGCACCACAAAGGGCAGCGAATAGAATACCGACGCCACCACCAACCCGGCGAAGGTGAACGGCAGCGTGCCGATGCCAAGCGCTTGCGTCAGTTGACCGACCATGCCCTGCGGCCCCATCAGCACCAACAGGTAAAAGCCGATCACGCTGGGCGGCAGCACAATCGGCAAAGCCACCAGTGTGCTTAGCGGCGTTTTCCACCAGCGACGGGTATGCGCCAAATGCCACGCCAGCGGTGTGCCGATCAGCAGCAGGATCGCAGTCGTGACGGTGGCCAGTTGCAAGGTCAGCCAAATCGCCGACCAGTCACTCGCGGTCAACATGATTTAAGGAATCCCGTAACCGTAAGCGCTGATAATCGCCTTGGCCTCGTCACCTTTCAGGTAGTCCAGCAAAGCTTTGGCGGCAGCATTATCCTTGCCCTTGTCGAGCAAAACTGCGTCTTGGGTAATCGGTGCGTACAGATCATCTGGCACATTCCAAGCGGAACCCGCCTTGAGCTTGCCATCCTTTTGTACCTGCGCTAAAGCCACTAAACCGAGTTCGGCATTGCCGGTGGAAACGAAATCGAAGGTCTGGCTAATATTTTCGCCCTGCACCAATTTGGGAGTAAGCGCGGTGCTCAGGCCGAGTTTTGTCAGCACTTCCAGCCCCGCCGTGCCGTAAGGGGCTGTTTTGGGGTTGGCAACCGCCAGATGCTGGAAACTATCCTGTTTCAGCACTTCACCCTGCGCATCCACATAATCGGCTTTGCTGCTCCACAGTACCAGTTTACCCAGCGCGTAGGTAAACTGGCTACCAACGATGCCTTGTTTGCCTTCGACCAGTTTGTGCGGGGTTTTGCTGTCGGCGGAAATAAAAACCTCAAAGGGTGCGCCGTTAACGATTTGTGCATACAACTTGCCGGTGGCTCCCGCAGAGATTTTAACGTCGTGACCTGTCGCCTTTTTGAAACTGGCGGCAATATCCTCCAACGGTTTGGAAAAATTAGAAGCCACCGCAACCTGCACCTCGCCAGCCCAAACATTGGTTATGCTGATAGAAAGCACCGTAAGCAAACAACAAGACCATAATTTCATACACTGTTTCCCAATCAAGATTACTAAGACAGATACTAACAGGCAATATGGCATAAATATTGCTATCTCGTTACCTTCCATAAGACATAGAACAAGGCAGGTCATCCATGAGTGTCGTAGACGAAAAATCAATCTTTACCGCCATGCAACAAGATGGGCCGTTTGCCGTTGAGGATCAGCTATCCTTCGGTCACCCATTTTCTCAGCAAACCCGGCGATGGGTGCATTCCTTCCGCGAAGATCGGCAGATGGCGACCAAGTACCGTGCGGTGCGTGACCAGATCTTCGACCTGTTGCAGATCGAATGCTTCGACGAGATTCCTGCCCTGCTCCAGAACCCGGCATTACGCGCCCAACGCAGCACCCGCGCGTACCTATTACTGGGCAACCTGTTCGGCATTAGCGGTGAACTGTCGGAAATCCGCAGTAAAATTCACGAATACATGAATACCGCCGATGCTGTGATCGACTACCTCAAAGGCAAGGTGCTGGCGGCATACAGTTCCCACATCGAGATCAGCAATGAAATCGAAACCTCGCAAAACCCGGTCGACCTGTTGCTGATCCTGTTTGATGACCGCTACCACAAGAAAATCCGCTTCGAGGCCAAGCGCAAACTGGTGCTGATGGGGCTGGCTGGCTCTATCGACCAGCGCGAACGGGAAACCGAGATCGAGCACAAGTTTTCCGCTTTCCTGAATTTCCTCAATCAGTACGTCTGGAGCCCGCAACTCAAAATCGGCGAGCTGGAAACCGCCTACCTGTCCAGCCACCACGATGCCATTGACTTCAGTTGCACTCAGGTTGAGGTTATCGACGCAGAAGCCGCGCAACATCTGCACGCATTTGCTGAAAACGAAAAACTGACCCTGATCAAGCGCCGTCTGTTCCACCACAATGGTCAGGAAATTCCGGTGTATGTGACAGTACGCAAAAAGAATTCAGCCGCCAAAGTGCTGAAATTATTGCGCAAGAACGAGAAAAACCCCGCTGTTGCCGTCGACGACGAGTTGGGGCTGATGGCGGTGCTGGATAACGTCAGTCATGTGAAACGCTTCGTGCGGCATTTGACCCGTGCAGCGGTCAGCGCCGATTCCTTCATGATTCTGGAAGACATTTCCGACACCATGGCAGGCAACCAGTACAACTCGCACTCCGTCGGTAGCAGTAGCAGCACCCGGATGTTGAAATTCTTTGCGCGGATGGGCGGGATGCGGGTGGAATTCATCATCCACACCAACCAGAGTTACCTCAACTACCGATACCAGCGCGGCACTTCGCACGATGAATACGAGGTGCGGCGGCTGTTTGATTCCGGCGTGACCGAATTCCTGTTCCCTTACGAGATTTACCGGCTGGATATGACGCAAGTGCGCGAAAAGCAGTTGCAACGTTTCAGAAAAATCATTGAGCAACAGAGCTGAAAGCAACCAGCACACGCATCAGGCGTGCAGCGACGCCATGTCGATCACAAAGCGGTATTTCACATCGCTCTTCAACATGCGCTCGTAGGCGGCATTGATCTCCTGAATCTTGATGACTTCGATGTCGGAAGTAATGCCGTGTTCACCGCAAAAATCCAGCATTTCCTGGGTTTCGGCAATGCCACCGATGAGGGAACCGGCCACTGACTTGCGCCCCAACACCAGCGGTGCGGAATTCAGGAAGGGTTCCAATGGCCCCAGATAACCAACCAGCACCAGTGTGCCGCTGATGTTCAGGGTCGGCATATAGGGGTTGATGTCATGCACGTAAGGCACAGTGTCGATGATCAGGTCGAAGCGACTTTTGACCGCTGCCATCTGGGCTTCATCGGTGGAGATCACGATATTGTCTGCCCCCAGACGGCGGGCATCCTGCTCCTTGCCCGGCGAACGGGTAAACAGGGTGACTTCAGCGCCGAGTGCCTTGGCGAGTTTCAGTGCCATGTGACCGAGGCCACCCAGACCGACAACCGCGACTTTACTGCCGTTGCCGACTTTCCAGTGGCGCAGCGGCGAGTAAGTGGTGATACCGGCACACAGTAACGGCGCAGCACCTGCCAGATCCAAACCATCCGGCACTTTCAGCACAAACTTGTCAGAAACGACGATCTTTTCGGAATACCCGCCGTAAGTGACCGTGTGGTCGTGCCGGTCAGTGCCGTTGTAGGTCATGGTCGGAAATTCCTCACAATACTGTTCCAGCCCATGATCGCAAGGCTCGCAATGTTGGCAGGAATCGACCATGCAGCCGACCCCGACCTGATCGCCTGCTTTAAAGCGGGTAACAGCGGCACCGACACTGATGACGCGACCAATGATTTCGTGACCGGGCACGACGGGGTAAACGCTGTTAGCCCAATCATTGCGGGCTTGATGCAAGTCAGAGTGGCATACCCCGCAAAACAGGATGTCGATGACCACATCGTCAGCACGTGGCTCGCGTCGCTCAAAACGATAGGGAGCCAGGCTGTCCTGCGCGGACTGTACGGCGTAACCAAGAATAGGGGTGCTCATCAATTAACTCCAAGGTAGCGAAAGTGGGGATTCATGCGGGGAGAATCGTACTTGTTTTGCGGGCAATAACAGAAACCTTACACAGGCTTGGGGCTGAAATGCTATTGCTGCCCTTACCAGTATTCCTGCAAATTGCCGATGTTCCGCATAAACTATCGACATTAGCGTAAAGAAAGGATTAAAGATATGGCGTTTCAGGACTCGGCATTACGCAAGGCGTTTCCGAATGGTTTACAAGGCGAGCTTGTCCGTGGTGCAAATGGTACGAGCGTAGTAGCGGTGCAATATGCCTTGGGGCGCTTGGGTCATTTGCACGATCTGTGCGATGGCAAGTTTGGCAACAATACCGAAAATGCCGTCAAAGCGTTTCAAACGGCTGTCGGCATAGCGGAGACCGGCAAAGTGACGGCTATCCTGCTGACGCTGCTGGATATTGCGGTCGGCAGAGTGGATTTGCGCACCCCTGCCATGCAAGCTGCTGACCCGCTGGCTTACCTGTCTGATTTTCGCGGCTTACGGATGCCGGAAATCCGTATCGTTGGTACACGCGAAATCTACAACTGGGCAAGCCCTGAAATCCAGGTGGCTTACGGCAACTGGATCGGTGCTTACTGGGAAGTGCTCAAGCAGAACCGCGTCGAAGCCGATTGCAAGGGCATGGCCTTGTTCCTGATGGATCAATTCCGTAAACAGATCAAGCAAGACCGTTTCATTACCCTGACGCATCCTGTGCTGCGTGGTGCGCCGGAAAAGCGCTGGATTGTGGCAACTCGCGACAAAACACGCGGTTTTTTCAGCCGTTCCCACAGTGGAGTTCCCGCCAATCGCGCGGGCTATGAAGCGGTGAAAGCGGTGGAAAAGCTCGATCCACAACAGTCCATGCTGTATGGCGTCGCGGTGCATTACCCCGAAATCAGCGCCCATCAGGTGGCACGAGCCTGTGCGCGGGTATGGGACTGGAACCCCGCCTCCAATAATAGCGGTGACACCAGCAGGCCGGAAGTGCCCGTCAACCAGTTGCAACCCGGCAACCTGATCTTCATTGATCACACTGGCAACGGCAGCTTTGACCATACCGTCAATATCATCAAGGTCGAACGCGATAGCGCCAACCGTACCCGCAAGCTCGTGATGGCGGTGGGTTCGTTTGATGATGTACGCGACAACATCTCCGACACTGAGCCGACCAGCCTTGGGTTGATCAATACCTATGCGGAAGAAGTCACGGTAGAGCTGGATGCCAATGGGCGCATCAGCAACTCGGTGGTGAGCTGGTCATCCGAACCGGATTACATCGTCAAAACCCGTTACAGCGCCCGCACGACGCTGATGGAGCAAAAGGCGGGTGGCAAGCTGTTTGTGGGGCACTGGGCTTAGGCCGCCCCCCCTAGCTTCAGTGCATGGTCGATTTTCTCCGCCAGTACGTCAATGTTGAACGGCTTGGTCATGTAGTCATCCATCCCCACCGCTTTGCAGCGAGCTTGGGTTGCATCTTGTGCATCTGCCGTCAGGGCAATGATCGGGGTTCGGGCAAGCTCTTGCAATTGTTCGTACTGGCGAATCGCGCTGGTTGCCTCGAAACCATCCATTTCGGGCATGTGGCAATCCATCAGAATCAGGTGATAGGAGGCACGCTCATAGGCAGCCTTGGCTTGAACGCCGTTGTCTACGGTGTCGACCTCGAACCCTAGCGTTTCAAGATGGTCGCGGGCAATAAGCTGGTTGATTTCGTTATCCTCCGCCAGCAGGATGCGGCCCGTAAAATGCCTAGCTGGCTTGATGACGTTCTGCTGCTGATTGTCGATAACGGGTGTATCGTCTTGCCCTTGTAGAGCAAAGGGCAGGATGCAATGGAAAACAGACCCCACCCCTTTGGTGCTTTCGACATGGATGGTTCCGCCCATCGCCTTCACCAAGCCGCGCGTAATCGACAGCCCCAGCCCACTGCCACCAAAACGCCGCGTAATCGAGCCGTCTTCCTGAGTGAATTCGTTGAAAATGTTCTCCAGCGCCGTGGCATGAATGCCAATGCCCGAGTCGCGCACCGTGAAATGGATGTCGCAACGATTGCCCGTCTGCTGGCTCTCTTCAAGCAGCAGTTCAACCTGCCCGTGTTCGGTAAATTTGATCGCATTGCCCAACAGGTTGAGCAGAATCTGGCGTAGACGGAAGGCATCGCCGTGGAGTGTAGTCGGCAACCCGGACGGCGGATCAAACACCCGTTTCAGCCCCTTGTCACTCAGCAGCGGTTCGACGGTGCTCAACGTATCCTCACATACCCCGATCAGATCGAAATCCTCGTTCTGAAGTACGATATGACCGCTCTCGATCCTGGAAAAATCCAGAATGTCTTCGATCAGGCGTAACAGGTGCGTGGCTGAATCATGGGCAATCTGTACATAGTGATAGTGCTTCGCTTCCAGCTTATCAGCCAGCAGCAACTGGGTTGCCCCGAGTACGCCATTCATCGGCGTGCGTATTTCGTGACTCATATTGGCTAAAAATTCGCTTTTCGCCATGCTGCCCGCCTCGGCTGCCTCCTTGGCCTCCAGCAACTCGGAGGTTCGCTGGGCAACCTGATTTTCGAGATCCCGCTGGTGTTCTTCGAGTGCCCACTGGGCATCATGGCGTCTTTGGATTTCCTGTTTCAACTGTTCATTGAGCTGCTCGGCATTTTCCTTCTGTTGGCTTAAATCCTTCGCAAGCGCCTCTTTTTCAAAACGAAACTGTAGCGAGGTCATCAAGGTGTCAAAGAAGTTGCCAGTCGTGCGTATAATGACCACTGCGTAGACAACCGATGCCAGTGCAATCAGGATATAATCAAGCTTCAGCTCCGCAAAAAACAGCACGATGGCCGTCAGTGTTGTAGGCGCAAAGTACAGGAGAAGTATGGAGGGGAAAGACACCAGCACTGGCACTGCCAGAGCGGACAAGCCAAGGGCGATTAACAGGATGATGATATTCAGCCATTCATTGTGCCCGTAAGCGATGAGCACGAACCAGACCCAGAACAGGCCAATTATGCCAGTGAACAGCGCATAACGTTGTGCCCAGCTCCGGGATGTGGCGACTACCGGAGACCGAAAATACCAACGGATCAAGATGATTCGGGCTAACGCCGCACAAACGATTCCGCCAAGCCAGGAGAGGTTCATCTGATTGGATACGTCCCCGTACATGATGCCTGACAGCAGTATGCTGACCAGTATCACGGTGAGGCTTGAAGACTTGCCATTCTTGTAGAGAAGACTAACGCGCTCTGCATAGATTTCCTCTGCTATCATTCTACTGAGCTGTGAACTCATGGGATTACACCTTATTTTTCTTATAGATCAGTCAGCTTGCTGCTTTTGATGCTGACCCATTATGCACAAATATAATATTGTATAATTTTTTATGATAAGTAGTTTGTTTTTTTAGGCAGGCGCAAGGTAGTCATTTGTTCCTTGTGGGTCTTGTTAAATAGATTGGGGTAATTTTTCACTATTTGTGACAAATTTCAATGGAAATAGCACAATAAAAGAACACAATAGCAGAATCTGAACTATGCTTACGAAAGATAAAAACAACAGGGATCGTTAGTTTTTAGTGAGGGAGTCGCCGTGAATAGCACAGCCAATAAGCATAGTAGACACTTTAATCCTCTGTCATCAACACATCGGCACAAAGCCCCCTGCCCCTACTGCGGTGGGTTCGTTTGGGTCAAACGCTCGTGTAACTGGTGGAAAGGTCTGCTACACCCTAACCGCCAACGGTGTTTCTGCCGTCAATGCCGTGGAGAATTTTGGTTGAAAAAGCACATACTGGCTTGTTGACATCCTCCCCGGAATAATAGTCGACACCCCCTCGACAGCAAATCATCGTCACGACTCGTGAAAAAAGTAGGCTGCGACCACGGCTGAAATCCCTGTCTGCTTTGCGGTGGCGGCATATCAAATCCCAAATCCAAAGGGCGTATTATCACTCAAGTAGGGCAGCGGCGGCTTAACTTAATGGCAGTGACCCTAGAAGTAATGGATTCCCTCCCCGATTTCACATACGATTGTGCGCCACAACAATAATATACTCTGCACGCAGTCGATAACCACCAAGGGAGAGTAGAGTCCATGACTATCATCAAACAGAACGACGTTATCGCCAGCGTGGCGGATGCGTTGCAATTCATATCCTATTACCACCCGGCTGACTTCATCGAAGCCATGCACAAGGCGTGGGAACGGGAAGAATCCCCTGCTGCGAAAGATTCCATCGCACAAATCCTCGTCAACTCGCGCATGTGTGCCGAAGGCCACCGCCCGATCTGTCAAGACACCGGCATCGTCACCGTCTTCGTCAAGGTCGGTATGAACGTGCAGTGGGAAGGCGACCTGAGCCTCTCCGACATGATCAACGAAGGCGTGCGTCGTGCTTACATGAACCCGGATAACGTGCTGCGTGCCTCGATCCTCGCTGACCCAGCCGGAGCGCGGAAAAACACCAAAGACAATACCCCAGCGGTAATCCATTACGAGATCGTTCCCGGCGACAAAGTATCGTTTGACGTGGCTGCCAAAGGCGGCGGTTCTGAAAACAAATCCAAAATGGTCATGCTCAACCCCTCCGACAGCATTGTCGACTGGGTGCTGAAAACCGTGCCAACCATGGGTGCAGGCTGGTGTCCACCGGGAATGCTCGGCATCGGCATCGGTGGTACGGCTGAAAAAGCGGCAGTATTGGCTAAAGAAGTGCTGATGGAACCCATCGACATTCAGGATCTCATCGCTCGTGGCCCACAAAACCGTGTCGAAGAGTTACGTCTGGAACTCTACGAAAAGGTCAACCAGCTCGGCATTGGCGCACAAGGTCTGGGCGGCCTCACCACCGTGCTGGATGTCAAAATCAAGGATTACCCCACCCACGCGGCCTCCTTGCCAGTGTGCATGATCCCCAACTGTGCCGCGACCCGCCACACCCATTTCGTACTGGATGGTTCTGGCCCTGCGCTGCAAACCCCACCTGACCTCGCTACCTGGCCGCAAATCTCGCTGGCTGGCGGTGATCAAGCCACCCGCGTCAACCTCGACACCATCACCCCTGAAGACGTGCGCAAGCTGAAGCCCGGCGAAACCGTGCTGCTTTCTGGCAAAATGCTCACCGGGCGCGACGCTGCGCACAAGCGCATGATCGACATGCTCAACAAGGGCGAGCAATTGCCGGTAGACCTGAAAGGCCGCTTCATTTACTACGTTGGCCCCGTCGACCCGGTACGTGAAGAAGTCGTCGGCCCCGCAGGCCCCACTACTTCCACCCGTATGGACAAGTTCACCCGCCAGATTCTGGATCAAACCGGCTTGCTGGGCATGATCGGCAAATCCGAACGCGGTCCGATGGCGATTGAAGCCATTAAGGAATTCGGCGCGGTGTATCTCATGGCGGTCGGCGGCGCGGCCTATCTGGTGTCCAAAGCGATTGTTGGCGCGAAAGTGCTGGCTTTCCCGGAACTGGGCATGGAAGCGATCTACGAGTTCGAGGTCAAGGATATGCCGGTCACGGTCGCGGTCGACAGCAACGGTGAATCGGTGCATAACACCGGCCCCGCGCAATGGAAAAAGATCATCGACGCACGCATTCATACTGCCTAAATCTCAACATACAGAAGGGCGCGACTTTTCGCGCCCTTAATCCCGCACCAAAATAGCCATTTTGCCAATTCTACTGTTTCACTATATCTGCCACTTTAAAAAGGCAATCTGCTGCGTTTGCGTCTATTCTTTAAGGAACAAGAAAAATAAATATCCAGTGTAGCGCTAAGGAGGTACGAGATGAAACTATTGCAGAATGCGAGACTGTTAGTAGTGTTCGGTTTGTCTGGGCTTACCACCACATTACTGATCAATTGCCAGAAATCAGATACGGATCATGCAGATAAACGTCCAGTGACGCAAAGTCCGCCAGTCTGTTCAACCCTCACCCATTCCATCACCCCCAACTGTAAGTTGGAAAGCGCGGCAGATGGTTCAAGCACTCTCCAGTATTCAATGGTTGCCAGCCGCCAGAACATCAAGGTCAAGGTTGAAAATGGAGCCAAGCCCGACATTAACCTGAACGATGCGCTGGTTTACAACGGAACTCTCCTGCCGGAACGTCTGGAGTTAGGCCGTGGTGATGAATTGCGCATTGATTTCAGGAATGAACTGACGATGCCGAGTGACGGTCGTTTCAACAGTATCGGAACCCATGATCATTCCCAACAGTCACCGGAAAAAGATTTGCCGGATATGCAGCCACAGTTTACCAACCTGCATACACACGGTTTGGTGACGCCTTGGGATTTCAAGGACAGCAGTCAGGGACGTGGTGATAATGTGTTGGGCATCCTGTTCAATTCTATAAAGCAAGGCTTGCCGGAAGGCGTGAAGCCAGAGGACATCTGTTCTTCTACTGGCAATGGCGCTGCTTACCGTTATCCCATTGCTGATGACCATGCCATTGGCTTGAACTGGTATCATCCCCATCCTCATGGCACAAGTGGTTTTCAGGTGGAAGGTGGCATGTCAGGGTTGCTGATGGTTGCCGATGCCAAAGCCGAGAAACGCCTGAATCCGATATACGTGCAGTTGAAAGATATGCAGGCCAGCAGGTTGCAGGCGGCAGATACCTACCAGTTTGAAAAGTTTGTTCCGGCGGTGTCGACCATTTGCCACGACAAAGTTAGCGACGAAGAATGGGGGTTCGATGGTGATGCGCCGGGGCGTTGTGATTATCATGCGCAAAACAGTAAGCAGGCATATTCGTGGTTATTTTTTGTGAACGGGCAACTGTTCCCGACAGTCAAAGTACCCAACGCCGCCTACTTGAGAATTTCTAATAGTAGCGCTAATGCTACCTACCGTCTGGTGCTGGAGCCAGAAGCGGTGACAGGCCAACCTGAAGATGGCAAGGGCGTGGATTATTACACTTCGCCCTTCCGGGTGATGGAGAAAGACGGTATGACGACAGTCGACAAGGCTACCACGGTTGCACACCAGTCTTGTACGCTGCCAATGATGACCGCCACACGTGTAGGGGTTGCGCTGGACTTCGCCAAGCCAGGGAGTGCTGGTTTTGTCTGCAAGCTGACTGTCACAAAGTCCAAAGATGGACAGGGCAGGATAACGAAAGACTATAACGTGGAAAAGGTGGCGTTTACTCAAGCTGTTGAAGAGGAGATGGCAAAGAAACCTCAAGCCGCTGCCTACCATTTGATTCAGGAAGGCATTGATACCGGGGAAGATGACTGGCCTTCTGTCAGTCTCGCAACACTTGTTCCAGACGCCAACATGCCCGGCGCTGATTTCGATGGCTATCAGTTGGCTGTCAAGGCAGCGAAACCGTCCGCTACCCATGCGGCACGTACCGATGTGCTGCCACCAGAAAAGTGTGATGTGAGCGCCGTGGATACTGACAACCGTCGTCATGTGGCATTGTTCTACGGTGGCACAAATTTCGATGCTAATGGTGATGCTGCTACGGAGCATTTTGGTCTGGTTGCCTCTGGCGAAGACAATGATGGCGTCAAAGTGACGGCAAAAACCATTGATGATTGGCGTAAGGATTATCAAAGCCAGTTTGCCCACAATGCCTTCGATACTTCTTATCAGGAAGGGAAAAAGGCATTTCAGGAATACGGCGTTCCAACCCTGGAAGAAACCGCTTTGAAAGGCTTGGTTGATCACAAGTTCCGTATTGAGAAAGGTGGGTTTATCAAAACCAATATCTGTACCCAGATCGGTAATCAAGCAGAACATTGGCGCATACATAACCTTTCTGCCCAGATTCACAACTTCCACATTCACCAGATGAAGTTCCATGTCGTCGGGGTGCGGGGTGCTGTCTGTGAGGCAAAAGCAGATGGTCAGAAAGTGCAGCGAACTTCGGACAACAAGCCGCTACATGCCTACGATTTTGTGGATGCTGATGGGTATTTGCCTGAAAATCCAGAGGAGAGCGTGCTGAAAAATGTGTTGGATGACCAGTGTTCCAAATCCTACGCCGATCTGTTTGCGGATCTTCCCGCCAGTTTTACGCAAGTAGAACGGCTAGTGCCAACGGGGACTACTGGTACGGCAGCGGCACCGAGTGCTATCGCGCCACTTGCTGTCAAAAAAGCGGTGGACTACGGTATGCATGACACCTTCCCGGTTCCGCCGATGGGTTATATCGACATTGATGTCTTGCTCAACAAGCCCGAACAGGTTGGCGAATACGTGTTCCACTGCCATATCCTCGAACATGAAGATGCAGGCATGATGGGCAAAGTGGTCGTCATGCCAAAAAGCTGAAGGAGTGGGTAATGGCTCAAGGTGTGTCAATCCATATTGGTCTGAATGCGGTTAATCCCGCTTGTTACGATGGCGTGTGGGACGGGAAACTGGACGGCGCTGAGCAGGATGCTAAAGACATGTATGCCATTGCCCAGCAGCAGGGCTTTCAGTCCGTCAAGTTATTGGCGGAAGTAGCTACCCGCGATGCAGTGATAACCGCAATCGGGGAAGCCAGTGAAGCATTGGTGGCTGGGGATTTCCTGCTAGTCACGTATGGCGGGCATGGTGGAATGCTCCCCGACATCTCTGGGGATGAATGTGATGGTGTCGACGAAACTTGGTGCCTGTATGATGGGCATTTGCTCGACGATGAGTTAGGCGCATGGTGGGGCTATTTTGCTGCCGGGGTGCGTATTCTGGTGGTTTCCGACAGTTGCCATAGCGGGACAGTAACCCGTGGCGCGGCTGGCAAGCCCCGTGCTATGCCCCGTCGAACAGCCTTGGGAACTTGGCAACAGCACCGGGATTTTTATACCTGTCTGATTGCCAATGCACCACAGGACAAGCCCTTGCAGGCCAGCGTGCGCTTGCTTGCCGCCAGTACCGAGGGGGAACTAGCCTATGACGGTGTATATGATGGCCTTCCCAATGGTTTCTTTACCAAATGTCTCAAGCAGGTCTGGGCAAAGGGGGCATTTGTGGGGGATTACGATGCGTTCTTTGCGGCGCTTTATGACGTGATGTACTTATATCAGCCGCCGGAGCATTCCGTTATCGGTGTACGGGATCCCGAATATGACCGGCTCAAACCGTTTCAGATTTAGGTTGGGGGCTAGCAGTTTTTGAGAGCAAGTGACTTCCCCCCGGATTTCTGCTACAACTAGCCCATTTTTCCAATCATTTCCCTTGAGGCAAATCAGTTGAGCAGCGACCGCAGCATCTACCGCATCTCTTTCGTAAATCAGGATAAGATCTACGAAATCTTTGCCCGTCAGGTCTATGAATCAGACCTTTACGGTTTTGTGGTGGTCGAAGAAATCGTCTTTGGTACCCAAAGTGCGCTGGTGATTGACCCCGCTGAAGAGCGCCTCAAGACCGAGTTTGAGGCGGTCAAGCGCAGTTTCATCCCGATTCACTCCGTGATCCGTATCGACGAAGTGGAACACCCCGGCATTAGCAAGATCCATTCGCTGGAAGCCGGGAGTGTAGCAGGTAATGTCAGCCCATTTGCCCGTCCTGCGGGTAAGAAAAAAGACTAAAATTTTGCTTTCCTCAAGTGTTTTCGTACAACTCTGCTATTATATTGCGATGATTTGTCGAGTGTGTGGAACGGCTGAATGAACCGTAGATGGTTACATTGGTTGCCGATAGTGTTGTTGCTGGCTGCGGTGCTATTTGGATATAGCAGCGTGGTTGACAGTGCCTTTGAGGTATGGAAGCAGCAATTCCGTCAGGTTGCCCTGTCGGAAGGCATTCACGCTGAAACCGTGGATAGGGCTTTAAGCGGCTTGCTGCCTGACAGCAAGGTACTGCGTCTGGAAGCTCACCAACCCGAATTTACCAAAACCGTGTGGGAATACCTAGAAACGGCAGCGTCACCCGAACGCATTGCCACTGGGCAAGCTATGCTGCGCGATTACGCTGACTTGTTACAACGCATCCACACCCAATACGGTGTGCAGCCTGAATATTTGTTAGCGATTTGGGGGCTGGAAAGCAATTTCGGCAACCATACCGGGCGTTACAGCATTGTGCGCTCCCTAGCGACGCTGGCGTATGCGGGGGCTGTTGAGCGGCGTGATTTCTGGCAAAAACAGCTTGTGTCAGCGTTACGCATCCTGCAACAGGGTGATATGTCGCCGGTTGCCATGCAGGGTTCGTGGGCTGGCGCAATTGGTCATACCCAATTTATCCCAACAACATTTGAAGCCTATGCTGTCGATTTTGATGGCGACGGGCATCGTGATTTGGTGAACAGCATCCCGGATGCGCTGGCTTCCACCGCCAATTATCTGGCCAGTTCCGGTTGGGAACGTGACCAGCCGTGGGGCTTTGAAGTGCGTTTGCCTGCTAATTTCGATTGGTCGAAAGCTGACCCGGATTATTGGTTGCCCATGAATATCTGGGGCATGGTCGGTGGCTTGACCACAGCACAAGGGCAAGTGCTGGATGGCACGGGCGAAGGTTTCGTGTTGCTGCCCGCCGGTTATCGCGGCCCAGCTTTTTTGGCCTTACGGAATTTTCAGGCAATTCTCAAATACAACAATGCCCAGAATTATGCGCTGGCAGTGGGCTATTTGGGCGATCGTATCCAAGGCAAGCCACCGCTAACAGCAGCTTGGCCGACGCAAGATACCTCGCTGAGCCATGATCAAAAATCCGAGTTACAAGCCTTGCTCACGTCAGCGGGTTTTAATACTGACGGGGTAGATGGCAAGCTGGGGCCAAATACCCGTTCGGCTTTGCGGCGCTGGCAAGTCGAAGCCGGTTTCCCGGCTGACGGTTACGCCACGCTGCAACAGTTGGATGCGTTGCGCCAGCGCGTGGCTTCAGCTCCCCGCCAACCGTAACGCCAGCATGTGTTCGCAGGGCCCTTGGTTCAGCTTGTTCTGGATGTAAAAGTGGCAATGGCAGCTTGCCGCCACCAGGCGCATATCCGCATCCAGAGTGATTTCGGGCTGGTAGGTTTGTGCATTATCCAGCACTTCCCCGCGTATCAATACCCGGTCATTCTGCTGCGCTTCCCGCGCCAGTACCGTCACCAAATTGGCTAGCCGGAAATTGTCTGCTTTGGCTTCACGCTCATTGCTGAAACGCAGCTTATCCATCGGCAGCGGGTCTTTGCTGAGTTCACGGATGCGGTACACATCGCTATCCATGTCATACAACACCCGCCCGTATTGCGAATAAATCCCCAAGGCTGATTTGACGGTCAGTAGATCCAGCCCCAAGCGTAGCGCCAGCGAAGTAGCACTTTCCTGCCAAGTGGTTTGCAAAGCTGCAAAGACGCGTTCCGCCGTGACGCTATCGACTTCGCCGCGTGGCGCCATCAGGTCGAAATTGCCCATGCGTGAAAAGTCATTGGCGCTCCAGCCCGACAAACCCAGCGTGAAGGTCATGTGTTCCATTTCCGCCACCCAAAAGCTCGGCAGGCCGGAACCCATCAAACTCACGCGGAAATGTTTCACGATCGGCAACAAGCGTTCCAGAATGAACAAGCGTCGCCGCCCCCAAATACGGATTTCCTGCGCGGTATTGCCGCTGTAAAGACTGCGCGGACAGGTCAGGGTTTCGCCCCACGGGTCAAACTTCACCTGAATCGGTTGGTCAGGCGTCAGGCAGAAACGCAAGGAGCGTGGCCCACTTTTTTCCTTGTGGCGCTTTAAAAACAGCAGGATATTATACATATCCATCGGGTGCAGCGTGAATTCGGTAAACGGCAAACTCATGGCCGAGCTGACTTGCAGGAAACCGCGCACCCAACTGTCGGGCAGGTCAATCTTTTCTTCCTTGAAGTCGTCGCTCAACGCGGTCTGCACTTCAAAGCCGGAGGGGTCGATCACAAACTGGGTGCGTTTGTAATCACGGATTTTCTGGAATTCCTGATACAACTCGTGCGAATAGTCGATATTGGTCGTGCCATAAGCGTGTTCACGCACCTTATCGAACACCTCGTAACGGCAGCTTAATTTGCCGTAACTCGACTCATCCTGCGAGAAGCATTCAAAAAAGAGGCTGTCGGGGTGTACCGTAATCACCGGGTCGAGTACAAACCACGCATCCCTGTCATTTTTGTACAAATACTGGAAATACTTGGAGCGGGCATTGTAGAACGGTGATAACGCGGCACTTTCGGCGTGTTGCACTTCGCGCATTTGCTGGCGTAACTCATCCAGTTGCGCTTTGACCTTGCCCTGTTGCGCCATGGCTTGCGCCAGAAACACGTCTTCCTGCTCTTTGAGCCATGCCTTGTAATCGGATTTATCCTTGGGCTGGAAAGCCATATCCGACACCACGACCTGATGCAGCGCGGACATCGCCTCGCGGAACGGGATATGTTGCCCAAGGTCAGCGGCAAAAAATGTCGGGTTGCGCAACGCATCCGGCACGAATGACATGTTGGTTTCACGGCCGTTATTGGCGACTTGCGAATGACCGTGGTATTTTCTGGAAAATTCCATCAGTAAGCCCTCACCGCTGGTGCGATTATCTGTACCGGGGTTTGCTGGATGCCGTAGCGGTTTTGCAATTCAAACAAGGTTTTGATGTAACGCGATTTGTCGGCAATCACTCGGCTCAACGATTGGTCGCTGAACAAGGCCGCTACCATCCGCGCCACTTGCTCATCCTTGCCGGATTCGGTAAACAGGAAGGCAATCACCCGGTCTTTTACCAAACGCCCGCGATTCACCTGCGACAGCACGGTATTGAAATAGCCTTGCAGCTTGAGGATCGTGTCCGGCTTATTGGCGGCGTATGCCTGCAAAAAGTTCGATACAAACAACTGCACGTTATTGGCGGGGTGCTGGCTCAATTGCAGCAAGTAGGTTTCCCCCTCACCTTGCTGGAAGCCACGTAACACTAGTTCGCGCCCGAATTGTTGCACGTCGTGATAGACCTGATCACACACCGCCACGACCCGTTCACTCGTCCAGAAATCGTCTGCAAAGCCGCTGAAGAACTGGATGGCTTGGGCGCGGGTATCCTCCCAGCGGTTATCCAGAATCCGCACCGCTTCTGCGAACTGTGCGGCAACCCGTGCCGGATCAGCCTGTAAAGCTGTGATTGCCCACTCGCGCACTTGCAAGGTCGGGATTTTGCTCAACATCGCCAACTGCTTGACCGAAAACGCACTGGCAGGGTGTGCAGGCAAAATCAACGCCCCGGCACGTTCCGCCAACTTGCTTTTCGCGGTCAGCAAGCGCCATAACAGATTTTGGTCAATCTCGGCGTGGATCGCTGCAACCGCTTGCACCAGCGCCAGCATGTCATCGCTGTAACCATCCACAGGTTCAGCCTTGAATAGCAGCGGCAAAATATGTGCGAAAATGTCTTTCTGGAAGGCGGCATCGTTGATGGACAGCGCCACCGTCCGCGCTCCACGGCGCAATTCAGCATTGTCAGATGTGAGTGCATTGAACAGCAGTACCCGGTATTGCTGTTTCTCGGCATCACTGAGCTTGCTGATCAGGGCGATACCCAGGGCTTGCAATTCAGGTTCTGGGCGTGCCAGTAACAGCGGCAGCAACACATGATTGCCGGGCATGGCGTACACATAATTTTTCGCGAACAGTTGCACATCAGCATGGGGCGAGAGCAACAGGTTCAGCAATAAATCAGGGCTTTCTGCGAAGTGTTCTGGCGTCAGGTTTGCCAACGCGTGATGGCGGATGCTGGCAAACTGGGCATTCAGCAGTGTGTAGACCACCTCGGTCTGCTGCAAAGCGTCACGCAAGTGTTCCAGCGCCAGCGTCGCAGTATTTTCATAGGGGCGCACCACCAGTTCCAGCCAAGTGGCTTGGGTTTGTTCCTGCAAAAACGCCGTTTGCGGCTGGAGGCGACGGTAGGCGAAATCATTCACCATCGCTGCCTTGCAATGACGCAAGATGTAGAGCAAATCCTGCCCCGCATACGCCCACAAGGTTGGGAAAGCTTCCGGCTGGTTGGCTTCGTTCTGGCGGTTTTCCTGCAAAAACCAAGTGCCTATGTAGTTTTGTCCGTAGCGTTGGCTGTGACGGTGCAGGATGAAATTCAGCGCCACCAGTTCGGGGAAGTAAAGCAGGTGCTTTTTCGGGGTATGTTGTGCCATTGGCGAGGCATCATCCGCCAGCACTAATATTTCCCGCGCTAGCCGCAGATAATCGTTGGGGGCGAATTTACCCAAGTTGCGCAAATGGCGCACGGTACGGCGACGCAAATACAGCTTGCTTTGGCGGGTGAATGCCGTGTTTTCGTCGCGCCATGCTTGCCGCCGCCCTTCATCCGGGGTGGTTTCCAGCCGATGATTCAGCACGGCAAGTGCTGCGTGGTCATCCAGAAACTCGGCCATTTTGTAAAGCTTGCGGAACGAGGCGGTAAACGATTGGTTCACCGGGGCATTCTGGATGGCGCGGAAAGCCAGCGCCCGTTTGTCCGGCTGGATGCTGGCCAGCGCGTATAAGCCCACCACATGCTGGCTGTAATGTTCCAGCAACTGCTCTTTGGGTTGCAGGGCATCTTTGCGCAAATCGGCAAAGCGATCCATGAACAAGCGGCGGACGTGGTAATTGAGTGCAGTGTCATATTTACTGCGGATGGCATCGCTGACCTGATGCTGGTAGCCATAGAACCAGCGATTAGCCCTGATGGTCGGCACAACCCGCTTGACCACATCATCGTAAGCCTCGTGGGTGTGCAGGATGGCATAGCATTGCTGCAAACGTTCGGCGAACACGGCTGACTGACGTTTGCTTTGCTGCTCGTAGTAGTTGATGACACGCTGCCACAAGCTGCTGATATTTTTCACTTTACCCGTGGCTTTCAGGGCGTTTTGCAGGTTGCGTTTGGCCTCACCCCACAGGTATTGCACATTGCCTTCGTTGGCGCGGGCAATGTCGTAGGTATCATGTGCCAGCACGGTTTGCAGATTCATGCCTGCCAGCAGTTGCTGATACAGCTCGAAGTCGGCTTGGTATTCGCGCTGTTTCTGAGCCAGCAAGGCGTTATAGTGGTAACTCAGGACATCGGTAATGGCAGGTTCGAGTTTGGGCACGGCGGCCTTGCTTGCCTGAATTTTGGTATAGCTGACAGCATCAATGCGTTGCTGCATGAAATCCTGATCTGCATCTGTCAATACGGTTTGGCTGAGTGCCTGTTGGATGGCGTCGGTCAGCCCTTGCCAATGCAGTACTTGCTGGATGTATGCCCGATCTTCCTCATTCAAGCGGTCGAAAGACATGGTGGCGTAATGGTCAAATGCCTGGATGGCTTCAATCGCTTGCAGCGCATCCAGCGTTTGGTCAAATGCTGGTAGGCAGTTTTCTGGTGCTTGCCCGAGGTGCAGGCAGGCGAACTGGTACAGGTGCGCGGGCACTTTGTCCTGAAGCTGTTGCAAGATGGGCAGGGCGGCACTGTCACGGGTGCGTCCGGCTGCCCAAGCGATGGCGTAATAACACATCGGGTCGTCTTTGGCTTTACTGGGCAAGTTATTGAGCAGCGCTTGCAGGGCAGGAATCAGTTCCGGGATGCGTAGTTCCCCAGCTTTCCACACGCTGCGGCTTAGGGAGTAGCCATCAATCAGACCGGCGCTGTCGAGGTGCTGGTCGCCTTCCGCAAATTTGTAGAGACGTTCCAGAATTTGCTGGTCGCGGCTTTGGGCTTTTTTGCCTTTGCGTGGGGCGGCTTCGGTTGGGGCGGCGGTGCTGGCACCGATGGTTTCGCCCGTGACCGGGTTGTAGCCGATCAGCACTTCATAGCCTTTGTTCATCTTGCTGACCAGCAAGCTATCGGCGACTTTTTTGGCTTTGGCGGCATCGACGGGGGCGGCGGTTTTACTGCCTTCGGTGCGTGGCTTGCCGGAACGTCCGTAGCGGAAATTAACCAGCAGGTTGCCCTCAGAAACTTCCACAATGTCCACTTCGTACACTTTGTCGGAAGCGCCATCCTGAAAGCGCAGGGTAGTACGTCGGATCAGATTCATGACTTACCTCCGATTATTTCTTGGACTTGCGGCAATACATCGCGGTGCTGGATCAGCTCATCCAGCGTTGGTGGTGGCTTGATGGGGGCAACGCGCATGGTGTCCAGCGGCAGTTTGCCTTGCGCGGCACGTTCGCGGAATTGGGTGTTGCTGAACTTCGTTGCTTGTTCGGGTTTGCCGTGCTTTTGCTGGATGGCGCTAATCTGTTCTAAAAACTGGCTGCCTTTTGCTGGGTTCACCATGCGCACGTAATGGGCATAGCTTTTGATATTGGAGAGCAGGTTGTAACCGTTGCCCCAGCTTTTACCGGCGTAACCATCCTTGTCGATCTGGAACAGCAGGGCGCGGAATTGCTTGAGCTTTTTGTTATCCAGCGAGAGGTGCTGGTTGACGACGATGCCGGTGACTTCCTGTTTGCTACCCTGTTTCATGATGCGGGTTTTGTCTGGGTGCAGGTGGAAACCTTCTGCGGTCACGGTAGCCTTGGTTGAATAGAGCAGGGCGGGGATAGCATCAGCCTGTGTGCCAGAAAAGGTCAAATCGTCGGCGTAACGGGTGTAGGCAAAGCCATGTTTGCTCGCCAGACCTTGCAGGCGTTTGTCCAGCGTGCGGCAAATCACGTTGCTCAGGGCAGGGCTGGTGGGTGCGCCTTGCGGCAGGCGGCGGCTGGTGCTGTTCAGGTAATAGCGTTGCCCATCCATTTCCACGGTTTGGGTATCGGCTTCGGAACACAGCAGCGCCAGCAGGGAGGCGACTTCGTGGTTATAGCCGAGTTGCGCGAAAGTGCCTTTGATACGCGGGTAGGTAACGGTGGGGAAAAAGTCTTTCAGATCGAGATTGATCACGACTTTTTGCGCCAGATGCGGCTGGGCATTGCTGACAATGCTGCGGCCTTTGACGAAACCGTGCGCCTGTTCGGTGAGTTCCAGCGGTTGCAGGATATTATCCAGCACCCAGTATTGCAGGCGTTTCAAACGCGGCATGGGGGCGGAAATCAGGCGTGTACCGCCGGATTTTTTCTGCATCGCGAAATGCTGGTAGTGGCAAACCCGCGAAACTTGATTGCTGTAGGTCAGAAAGCGCAATTCGTTGAGGGTAATGCCCATGCCTTCCGCGAGTTCGGCAGCATTGGAATAGACGGGTAGGCCAAGGCTGTGCAGGCGTTCCGCGTCTGACACGTCAGCGGCGGCAGAGGGTTTGAACCCGGCAGCATCGCCAAGGTAGTGGATGTGGTTTTGCTGCTTTTCATGCCAAGCCTGTGCGCGATGGAAGCGGGTGACTTCGCGTTTGACTTTGGTATCAATGCGTTGCTGGCGGGCGGCGGCCATGCGTTCTTGGTGAATCGCTTTGAGGGCAGCTTTAGGGTCGGTAATCTGGGCGGATAAGGCGTTGATCTGGCGTTGCAAATCGCCACGGCGTTTGATCAGGGATTCGGCCAGCGTTGGCTGTGCGTCTTCCTTCCAGTAACCCAGCCGTTTCATCTCGCTGAGGATAACTTCATCCTTGGAGGTTTCTTTGATCTTGTCATAGAGTTGCTGGCGGGTGAGTTGGCTCATGCAAGTCCCTGATTATTCGTTATTGTTTTTAAAATAAATAGCCGACCCTTGAGTCGGCTATCGGTAGTAAATTACCTTCGTTCATCCAGAAGATCAGCTTGCTACACTCGATGCGGGGACGGACTACTGTGCGATATTGGTTTCCTTAGAAACGCAATGCAATTCGCACAGTAGTCCAGTCCCCGCCCTAGTAAAGAGCAAGCTGATGTCGCTTTGAAAGGCTCTATACGCGAACAGCGATCCACTGTTCAAGTTGCAAGGGTTCATTTACTGAGGAGGATTTTACTACACATCATCACTTGGTCAATTTTGGACTGATAAGCGGTGTTGGTTTATTGTGCGCAAGCTCTTATAACGATTGCCACAGTGAGGTGAAATCGTCCTCATCCTCTTCATTGGCATTTTCAGCCAGCGCGGTAAAGCGGAAATAGGCAAACGCCCCCAAACATTCATCCAGCAACACTAGCCGTACCCGTTCCTCGCGTTCGGCAAACTCTAAGCGGATTTCATCCCCGGCCTGAAAAATGTAGGCGGGCAAGATCAACGCTGGGTCAGGCCGAATCCCTTCAATGCTCGGCAGCATCAGACCATCTACTGGCAGTTTCTGGCTCAACACCCGGTTGAGCACATGCTTCACCGACACCACCATGATTTTGGTGGAAAGCAGTTCAACACCGCAACATAAACCACTGCCTGCCACAAATTCCATCCACTTGATCACCCCGATCATCCACACGGCGCTCTCGTCCGCTATGTCACGCAAAGCCACGATTTCACCTACACGAGCACCGGATGCCTCCTTGCCTTCCCAGCACAAACCGTAACCACCCACGCTGGTATTGATCACTTTCCATGACTGGATACGTGCACCTTCCTCCTCTTCCGCCACCTGGTGAATCACCGTTTTTTTGGAACGGCCTTCATCCTCATAATCGCTTTCCATAAACACATTGAACAACATGTCTTCCGCCTCCGCATCCTCGACGGCATCGGTTTTTTGTGCATCCCGGATCACGGTTAACACGTCAGGAAAACGTGTGACCATGCCAATCTGTTCCTTTTTGGGGAAGCGGTTGTAACTGCGGTTACGCACTGCCGACAGGTGATAAATGACCCGCTTGGCGAGGTTACGGCTCAAGCCTTCCTGAAGGATCATCGCGGGAACACCCTTCGCTTCCAGCTCCCGGATATGCCCATCCATACGCGCCAACAGTGCATTCAAATTCAACACCCTGACCGTGGGGGAATGCGGTAAATCGCTTAACAGCATCATCGCGGCGGGTTCATCGCTATTGAGGACTATCGCATGGGCGTATTCCCCGGTTTGCTGACCCTCCGCATCCCGCGCCAACGTCACCAAGGCGGTATTTTGCACGAAATAATGCATCAAACGGGCGACTTCCCCTTGCCGCAAACAATAAGGCTTTACCAAAGCCAGCAGGTTTATCTGGATGTAACGCGCCTCAATGGTTGGCGCACCGGGCGAAGTATCCCGCAACACCACCTTTTCGACGCCGTTTTCCACTGCCAACAAATACAGATGGTTAATGTCATGCCACAAGGTTTCGCGGGTACGCACGTACACCGAATACGTCAGCAACAGCACCCTTCCCATCCAGTCCATCGCCCGATAAATCGCCAATTGCAGGGATTTTTTATTGCCCTCCTTCTTGGTCATCATATCCAGCGTTGCCACCTGATAAGAACCCGCGAACTCCAGCATCAACGATTGGGTCAGCTCAAAAATCTTCTGACTTTTAGGGGTTAAAGGAAAAGCGCGGGCTTCCAAATGGCGTTGCAAGGCTTCCAGCGCAACATCCACCGCTGGGCGCAACATTTCGCTGATCTGCAAGCGGGTCATGGCGGGCAAGGCACGCCGATTCAAATCCACCAGCCCGTGGAAAATTCGCCGGGTGGTTTCACCGGGGTCAGTCAGTGGCAAAGCGGAAATCCATTCACGCGCTTTGCCGCTGGAAAGGGGGATAAAACGATGGTTGCTAATTTGCGCTTCGTCTGTCGCCATGGTCAGTGCATCCGTTATTATTTTTTATTTAGGGTATGCGTGCGAGTGTAGCAGCATCCCACCCAACAAACGAACACCACGCGATAATCGCGCTTAAATCACGCGATAGCACTCAGCTTTTCAACAAGGACAACGGCAATACTGTCAGCAACCCCCTTAAATTCCAGTAACCTGCAATGCCCACCAATACGCTGCCAATCACACTGCTGACCACTAACGGCCACAGATTCAGGTTAATATCCAGATCAAACAGGTAGTAAGCCAGTAAATTCCCTGCCGTCAACGCCAGCAGCCCGGCCAATACCCCCGCCAACGCCCCCAGCAACAAAAATTCCCCCCAGATACGCTGCCGCAGCAGCGCACGCCCTGCCCCCAACGATTTGAGGATGGCAATCTCACGCCGCCGCTCAGCCTTTTGCGATTGCAACGCCGCAATTAATACCACCACCCCGGCAATCAGGGTAAACACGAAAATGCCCTGCACCGCGAGGCCAGCCTGCGTCACCAAGGAACGCACCTGCGTCAAAATCGCCCCCACATCAATCGCCGTCACGCTAGGGAATTGGTGAATCATTTCCGTAATCAGCGGCTTTTTATCACCCAGATGAATGCTGGTAATCAGGGTTTGCGGCATATCCGTCACACTACCGGGTGCTGCAATCACAAAGAAATTCGGCTGCATACTGTCCCAACGGACTTCACGCACGCTGGTCACGGTATCGCTGAAACGCTGCCCGGCAATATCGAAAGTCAGCTTGTCACCTATGCCAAACCGCAACATTTCACCGATACCCTGCTCAATCGACAAGCCCTTTTCCCCTTTAGCAAACCACTTGCCTTCCAGCAAGGCATTACTTGCCGGAAATTCCGCAAAGGACGACAAATTAAACTCACGTTCCAACAAATTCTGCGCCCGCTGGTTTTCGTAATCATCAGGCTTCACGGGCTTATCATTAACTTCCACCAAGCGCCCCCGAATCATCGGATACAGATTCAGCTTCACCGCGTGTGCATCAAAAAAGCGCGTCAACGGCTCCGCCTCCGCAGGCTGGATATTAATCAGGAAATGGTCAGGCGCATCCGCCGGTAAGGTTTCCGCCCAACGATCCAGCAAATCGGTACGCACCGTGGTCAGCAGCAGCAACGCAAACAACCCGGTCGCAAATACCACCACCAGTAACACCGCCCGACGGGAACGCCCCAGCGCCGGAATCCAGCCCGCGCCGATCCGTTTGCCAAATGCTTGCACCAACCGCAATGCGCCGCTTGCCAATAACCAGAACAACCCCGTGCCCGCCAACAAGCCCAGCAACAGCATTCCCGCCAACGGCAAATCCCGCGATTGCAACCACAGCAACCCGAAAACGGCCAGCAACAAGCAGCCGACCACCCACCACAGCGACTGCTGCGGGCGTTGCAATGCCCCTTGCAAAATCTGCATCGGCGAGGTATTCACCAAACGCAACAACTGCGGCAAGGCAAACCCCAGCAACAGCACCACCGCCGTCAGCACTCCGGTGACAATCGGCATCAAGCTCGGCGCAGGCAAATCCTTACCCACAAAGCGGCTTAACCATTCCGCCAGCGCAAACTGCAACACCAGCCCCAGCAACACGCCGATAACAGCCGCCAACAACGCCGTCAGCAACAAGGAAAACGCATGGTCAAACAGCACTTGCCGCCGCGACATCCCCATTGCTTTCAACACTGCCACCGCTGGCAGTTCACGCCGCATCAAACTCGCGGAAGTCAGCACCACCGCCGCCCCTGCCAGCACCACACTCAACAAAGCCGCCAGCCCCAGAAAACGCCCGGAACGCTGCAACGTCTGCTGCACCGACGACAAATCATCCTCCAACGTGCGGATGCGTTCGGTCGGTTTAAGCTGCGGCTCCAACGCTTGCTGGAATGTTTTGATCACCGCCGCCTTGCCTGCAAACAACTGGTTGAAACGGGCGCGGCTAGCAGGCGAGAGTAATTCCGTCGCCTTCAAATCATCCAGATTCATCAGCACCACGGGGGCAAGCTGGAACAGGTTGCTGCTACGGTCAGGTTCTTGGGTCAAGACCCGCGTCAGGGTGAAGGTGCTGCGCCCCAAGGTAACACTTGCGCCCGGTTGCACCGCCAGTTCCGCAAACAAGCGGGCTTCTGCCCAGATTTCACCTTTTGCGGGTAGTTGCCCGTTGGAAGCGACTTCTGGCGCATCCGGCGCGGGCGCGGTTTTCAAATCGCCTCGCAGCGGGTAGCCGCTAGACACTGCTTTCAATTGCGCCAATTGCAACTTGTCGCCAGCGGAAGCCATGCTCGGAAAACTGACCGTTTCCGCCGTTTCCAGTCCCACGGTTTTGGCGCGTTGCACATAAGCCGCATCCAGCGGACGCGCCGAAGTCAGCACCAAATCACCCCCCAGTAATTGGCGGGCTTGCGCTTGCATGGCGTTTTCCACCCGGCTGGTGAAAAAACCCACGGCTGTGACCACGGTGACGGACACAATCAGCGCCAACAGCAGCAAACGCAGCTCCGGCATCCGCCAGCGTTGCTGCCAGTGTTTAAACAGCAAACTCATGCCAGCGCCCCTTCCACCAAGCGGTAATGGGTTTGGCAACGCGCCGCCAGTGTTTCATCGTGCGTAACCAATACCAGCGTGGTGTGGAATTGTTCCTGCAAGGCAAACAGCAACTCGGTGATTTCATGACCAGTGGTACGGTCAAGGTTGCCGGTTGGCTCATCCGCGAACAGGATTTGCGGGCGAGTCACAAAAGCTCGCGCCAAAGCAACCCGCTGTTGTTCACCGCCGGAAAGCTGGTTGGGGAAATGCCCCATGCGTTCCGCCAGCCCAACTTGTTGCAGAGCTTGCGTGGCTAAAGCGGTACGATCACCGGCTTGCGTGCCCAATTCCAGCGGCAGCATGACGTTTTCCAAGGCCGTGAGGTTCTCCAGCAAATGAAACGATTGGAACACGAAGCCGACCCGCCCCAAACGCAAGGCGGCACGCTGGTCTTCATCCAAACCATCCAGCGGCTGCCCGAAGAGCTTGACCGAACCATGGCTGGGCAAGTCCAAACCTGCCAGTAAACCCAGCAAGGTACTTTTCCCCGAACCGGACAGGCCGGTAATCGCCACCGACTCGCCGCTGTCAATCGTCAGGCTAATGCCACGGAGAATGTGTAATTCACGCCCCGCTTGAGGGATGGTTTTCACCAGATCGTTGGTTTGAATAGCTATTTTGTTCATTTACTAAGAAATCCATGGGATGTTGCGCATACTTTACCTGATCTTGCGCCGCCCTGAGCTTTTCACCGGCTAGGAATATGGTTATCTATGCGTTTTATCCCTGTTCCCACTCAAAGCCCACAATATTACGGTCAGTTTTGCTGAACTCGACGCCGATCAAATATATCGGCTGGTTTAGCCCCCGGTATTTGTCAGCATACGCACGGTCTTTGATTTGCTGTAATGCCTTACCTTGCGGAATCAGTTCCACCACCTTGAACTCAAAAATGTACACTTGCTGGTTAAACTTCAGGGTCATGTCAATGCGCCCTAAATTGCTGGTATCTTCCAGCGTGACATTCAAGCCCAGTGAGGCGAAATAGGAATAAAACACGCTGGCGTAATAGCCTTCGTAATGCTGGATCTCGTTATTGTTGTACCACTGGTGTGGAATGCTGGCGAAAAAGCTGTGGAACAATTGTTTGAGGCCAGCAAAATCATTGTTGAGCAACAAGCGGTACAACTGATTGCTATGCACGACCTGTTTGGATTTGTCCAGCACCAGTGCGGAGAGCAACGTTTCGTTCAGGCTTTGATAGACCTCACGATTGGGATAGCCCAGCGTATAAAAATACTGCCCGCCCAGATTTTCTTCCTGTTTAATGGTCAGGTAGCCGGTCTGAAACAATAACGCTTCGGTGGTGATATTACCCACTTCAAAACTGGATAGCATATCGCTGCTACTGAGCATACTATCGAGTGTCAGGGTCGGTATCTGGCGCTTAAGAAGCTGCTCCACCAGAAAAGTCGGTGTACCTGTTTCAAACCAGTAATTCCTGAACAGATGGTTTTTAAACAGTTGCAGAATATCAAACGGGTTATAGACGCCCGTCCCCAACCAGTTGTAACCGTTGTACCACGCCCGGATTTCAGCACGATCCAGCCCCGGTAGTTCAGGCGCGAATACGGTGTCGATATCCTCATCGGTGTAACCACACAGGCTGGAATAGCGCGGGATCAGGGTAATATCTTCCAGATTATTCAAACCGGAAAACAGGCTGACTTTGGAAAACTTGCTCACGCCAGTCAGGAAGCTGAAGCGGATATGCCCGTCAAAATCCTTGATCGTACCGTAGAAGCCGCGCAGGAAATCGCGGTTGGCTTTGGCAATGTCGGGGTATTCCAGCGCATCCAGAATGGGTTTGTCGTATTCGTCGATTAGCACCACGACGGGTAAGCCTGTTTGTTTGTGGGCATGGAGAAGCAGTGACTGAAAGCGTTCAGGACAGGTGGTGTAACCTGAGCGATACTGGAATTGTTCTTCAAGTCGATCCAGTTGCGCCATGAGATTTTGCGGCAGATAGTCGGCTTGCCGGAAGTTCCCCGAGCCAAAACTGAAGCGCAGCACCGGGTATTTCACCGACCAATCCCACTGATCATGGATAGCCAGCCCCTGAAACAACGGCTCGTTGCCTTCAAACAGTTCCTTAATGGTATCCAGCAACAGACTTTTGCCGAAACGGCGCGGGCGCGACAGAAAGTAATGTTTGCCGCTCTCGACAATTTGCTGGATCAGGCCAGTTTTATCCACGTAATAGTGGTTATCCTCACGGATTTCACGGAAGGTCTGGATACCGATGGGAAGGCGTTTGCGTTCAGTCATGACGGTTGTCTCTCTTGCCGGTGACGGCGGCAGCGGTAATCAGAGCAGTATACAGGGAGAATTTGCAATTCACGCCCCGTCTGGGGGATAGTTTTCACCCGATCGTTGGTCTGAATAGCGGTCTTGTTCATTTATGAAGGAATCCATTGGATGTTGCGCGTACTTTATTTGATCTTGTGCCTCATGGGCTTGTTACCGTCTACGACTGTGGTGATGGCGGCGGAAACACCCGTTACAACCACGCCCGAAACCCCGACTTTGCTGGTATGGGGCGACAGTTTGAGTGCTGCGTATGGCATCGCTGTGGATAAGGGCTGGGTCAACCTGTTGCAAGAAAAGCTGGGGGATGACTACAAAGTCGTCAACGGCAGCATCAGCGGCGAAACCTCCGCCGGAGGCTTGACCCGTTTGCCCGAAGCCCTGAAAACCCACCAACCTGCTTACGTCCTGCTGGAACTCGGGGCAAATGACGGGCTACGCGGCATCGACCTACCCACCATGCGCAGCAACCTGGAACAAATGGTGAAACTGGCACAAGCAGCCAAGGCCAAAGTCGTGCTGATTGGCATCAAACTGCCGCCGAATTACGGCACAACCTTTACCGACAAATTCGACGCGGTGTATACCGATCTGGCGAAAGAGTACGAATTGCCGCTCGTACCCTTCTTGCTGGCAGGTGTGGCGGAAGACTGGGATTTGATGCAAGCAGACGGCCTGCACCCGACAGCGGAAGCAGAACCCAAGGTGCTCGACAATGTGTGGGCAGTGCTGGAAGGCGTATTGCCCACAAAATAAACGTCAATATCCACGCTATTCAACGCGACAGCGTGTCATCTGTACACGCTGCCGCGCCCGATACCCCAACTTAGCCAGCCATACGGGCACATCCCCCGCTGCCACACGCGGCAACCTTGCCACCCACCATAGCGGCACGCTCAGCAATACCCCCAAGATGATCGGCAAGAAATCCACCCATTCACCACGCGGCATATCCACCCACCAGTACCAGCCAAACACTCCCTCCAGCAACAGCCCCCAAGCCAGCAACTCCACTGCCGCTGCCTCATGATGCCCATGCGCCCGGTGCTGTTCCCGATAACGCTGGAGTGATAACACAAACCGTCCCATCAGCAAACTGGTTGCCACCGTACTCACCAACAGCACAGCCCCCAACCACTCATAGTCAGCAGGCAACACCGCCTTAATCTCCGCCTTTGCCAACGCTCCACTGGTGAACGGCAAGCCTGCCAGCACCAGAGCCAACACCGCCAGCAAACCCAACGCCCACCCCGCCAGATTACGCTTGAACACCCCCACCCCGAGAAACAACGCCCCCTTCACCAGCGCGTGATGCACCATATACCACAGCAACGCCAGCACCAACGCGGCATTCACCTCAGTCTGAAGCAGCACTAACCCCGTAAAGGCACTCATCAAGCCCAATTGGCTCATGGTTGAATACGCCAAAATCACCTTTGGTGCCTGTTGCAGCAACCCAAGCAGCACCGCATAAAACGCCCCAAACAACCCCAGCCCTATCAATATTTCAGCCACCCATACCGTGGTTTCTGCCCCTGTTGGCAAAAAGCGCAACAAACCCAGAATCCCTGCCTTGACCATCACCCCACTCAACAACGCCGACACTGCGGGCGGAGCAGCCCCATGCGCCAATGGCAACCATACATGCAGCCCCGGCAACGCCAGCTTGATGCCAAACCCCAAGGTCAGTAATACCACCGCCTCCAACGGCAATGCTACCCCAGCGGCTTGGCTGAAGTAATGGCTGCCAGTAACGCCCATTGCCAGCATCATCCCCGCGAACAATGCCACCTCACCCAGCACTGTCCAGACCATATACACCCGCCCTGCCCGTGAGGTTGTTACTGAACGCTGCTGCACCACCAAACCGTAGGAAGCCAACCCCATCGCTGCAAACCCAAGGAAAAAACTGCTCATATCCTGTGCCACAATCAGCAGGAAGTTGCCCCCCATCGCCAACAGGAAAAACACTCGAAAACGCCAAGCATGACGGCTGCCCGGCGGTACACTCGCAACGCTATACAAACCCGCGCACAACCACAGCCAAGCGCTTACACCCAACCATACTTGCGCTACAAAATCAGTCAGCCCCCAGCGTAACCCCAGCAACACCCACGGCAAATCTTGCGTCACACCACTCGCGAAGCCTGCCGCCAGCAAGGCAGGCACTGCCGCCAACGGTAACAACCACCGCCCCAGCCCATCCGCTTTCACCAATACCAGCAACCACGGCAGCAGCGGTACACTCAGCAGCAACCACTTGAGTTCATCCATCACTTGTACTCCCGCTCCACAATCAGTTGCACCCATTCCAGCGGGCTAAACGGCATGGATGCCAGCAAACCCACCAACAAGGCAAACGAGGCCGTTATGACGGGTGGCCACAACAACAAAGCATGAGTTTCCAGCCGCCGGAACGGCACACGCTCATGCGGCCACGGCTCGGTGGCAGGCACAAACCACGCCCGATGCAAAATCGGCAAAAAATACGCCGCATTCAGCAAACTGCTAGCAATCAGGATCGGCAATACCCAAAACGCCTGCCCTGCTTCCACCGCACCCCAGCCCAGATACCACTTGGAAATGAACCCTGCCAGCGGCGGCACACCAATCATCCCCAAGGCCGCCAGCGTAAACGCCAGTGTCGTCAACGGCATCCGCCTGCCAATCCCGTTCATTTCGCTGACTTTATGCACCCCTAGTGTTTCCGCATAATTCCCGGCGGCAAAAAACAGGGTAATTTTCATAAACCCCTGATGCACCAGATGCACGATGCCACCCATCGTCGCAATCGGCCCCAAGATGGATACGCCCAGCGCAATGTAAGACACCTGACTCACTGTCGAAAATGCCAGCCGCTTTTTCAAATCATTTTGGAATAATGCCAACACTGAGCCATACACAATGGTAAACGCCGCTGCGATTCCCAAGGGAACCAGCAGCCCCAAGGAAGCCGCAAACTCAATCCCGTAAATGTCGTAAACCACGCGAACAATGCCGAATGCGCCCGCCTTGACCACCGCCACCGCGTGCAACAAAGCACTTACCGGCGCAGGGGCAACCATCGCCCTCGGCAACCAGCCATGCAGGGGAAATAACGCGGCCTTCACCCCTAGGCCAATAATCAGCAACAGAAAAATCCATTCCAGTTGCGGATGCAGCACCGCAGGCAAAGCGTCCAGAATACCGCCCTGCGTGAAATCCAGCGTCCCCGCCAACGCGGTCAGCCACACCGTCCCCACCAGCAGCAACACCCCACCACCCAGCGTATACACCAGATACAAACGTGCCGCTTTACGCGCTGCCTCACTGCCTTTGTGCGCCACCAAGGGGTAAGTCGCCAAGGTTAAAAACTCGTAAAACAACACAAACGTCAACAAATTACCCGCCAACGCCAAGCCGACTGTTGCTGACACACACCAGCTAAAAAATCCAAAGAAGCGGCTACGGTGTGGCGCACCTTCCAGATAGCCAATCGCATACACCGTTGTCACCAACCACAGTAGCGAGGAAAGCGTGACAAACAGCACCGACAAAGCATCCGCATTCAGCACCAGCTCCATGCCCGGCGCGAGTTCCCATGCCACCCGGTATGTCTGCTCGTGGAATACGCCCCAAATCATCATCCCGACAAACGCCAACCCCAGCAACGCCCCCGACAGGTTCAAGGTGGTACGCAACCAGCGACTCTCCTCTTTGAGGAAAAAAATCACCATCCCCACCCCAAACGAACTGAGGACAATCAGCAATGGCAACCATTGTTCCACCCAGCTCATAAGCCTGCCTCCATCACCCGAATACCCAGCCAATGCCAAATGCCTGATGCACCCAAGCCCAACCCAAACGTTGCCACCAACACCAACAGTAACGCCGGTGCTTCCCGCAACAACGACACCACCGACACCCGCACCGCAGGCAAATGCCCGAACACATGCCCCAGCAAACGGAACACATAAGCACTTGCCAACAATGTACCCACGGCGATCACCACCGCCCACCACCATTGCCCGCTGGCAAATGCTGCCACCAGTAACTGCCACTTGCCAATAAACGTGCCACTCGGCGGCAAACCAATCAGCGCAATCCCCGCCAAAGCCATCACGAAGGTTGCTACGGGTAACTGTTGCGCCATCCCCCCCAGTTCACGGATACGGTCATGCCCCGCATGGTGCAACAATGTCCCCGCCACCAAAAACAGCGCAGACTTGGCAAACGCATGGGTCAGGGCAAACACCACCAACGCCCCCAGCAATACTTCACGACTCGCCGCATCAGCCACCGCCAGCAAGGGCAAAAACAGCATGAGATACCCCAATTGCGCCACCGTTGAATACGCCGCCAGCAATTTCAAGCGCTCCGCCCGCAAGGCTGACCACGCCCCCCACAACACTGCTATTGCCCCCAACACCCCGAGCGCATCGGCCAACCAGCCATCACGTATCACGGGTGGGAACAACTCCAGCCAGAAACGCAACAACAGATAGAAAGCCGCCTTCACGACCAAAGCAGATAACACCGCACTCACCGGCGCAGGCGCGTTGGAATGCGCCGGAGGCAACCAGAAATGCAGCGGGAACAAGGCCATTTTCAGCATCAGCCCAGCGCACAGTAGCAATACGGCCACCCATGCCAGCGGCTCAGGCTGCATCACGGCTGCGACCTGACGCATATCCAGACTGCCATACCCCGCATACAGCAAGCCAATGCCCACCAGATACAGCATCGACCCCACCAACCCCACCAGCAGGTAACGCAATGCCGACACCAATGCCTCACGCCCGCCACCCAAGCCCGCCAGTGTTGCTGCCGACAAACCCAGCAATTCCAACGTCACGTAAATATTGAACAAATCCCCGGCGACAAACAGCGCATTCAAGGCAGTTGCCAATAACAACCACAACGGCCAGAAATGGGCGCGGCTCGCGACATCAGGAAAATACTGCCACGCATACACCCCCGCGCCTAACATCACCATGCTTGCCATCAACACCATCAACACGGCCAGCCCATCAGCATACAATACGATGCCCAACCCAGCACCCCAGCCTCCCGCTGCAAGGGTTTGCACCCCGTACTGACTAACTTGCAACGCCAGCATCACTGCCATCGTGACACTCACCGCCAAAGCGACTACACCCACTTGATGAGCGCGTTTTCCCCACAACACCGCCAGCAAACTCGCCAACAACGGCACGGCAATCACGCCTAACAGCGCCTCACTCATCATCCGTGTCCTCCAGACGGCGGATCAACGCCACCGCCAACGCCGTTGCACTGATCGCCACCACAATGCCGGTCAGCACCAAAGCGTGCAACAACGGGTCGGGCGACACATTTTCGCCCCGATACGCCAAGGTAATCAGCAACAGAAATACCCCCGCGCCCATCACATTCACACTAATGACCTTGCGCAACGGTTCAGCGTGCAACCATGCCCCCCACAAGCCCACTGCCAATAGGCATACGCCAGCGAACACATACAATTCATGACTGGAAAGCGTCATATTTTATCCTCTTGCCGTGGTGGAATTCCTCCCATGAAAGCCAGTACCAAGGTCATGCCAATCGACAGCGTTGCCGCCCCTTCAATCAACAAAATCCACACCCCAGCCTGCCCCTCGGGATAACGCAGAAAACCCTCACCCCACCATGCCAAACCCACCCCGACCAACAGGAATATCCCCGTACCGACCACCAACCCGCCGTGCAAATACAACGGACGTAACGGCAAACCACCCCAGCGCTTACCCGCCAGCACCAATACAATACCCGCACCACCCAGCAATGCGCCCGCCTGAAATGCGCCACCGGGGGCGTGCGCCCCAGCCCACAACACATATCCCGCCATCACGATCAGCACCGGCACCAGCCACACCGCCAAATCAGTTAAAGTCGCTTCCGCCACATACGCTGGCTGCGGCTTACCCAAAGCGCGAATCCCCAGCACTGCCACCAGCAATACCGCCAGCTCCAGCAAGGTATCGTAAGCCCGAAAATTCAACAGCACCGCCGTCACCGGATTACTAACACCGCTCTCAGGCAGATGCGCATACACCTGTTCACCCAAGCGCCAGCCATTACCGGTGACCAGCACCGACAGTAAACCCCACGCCACCGCGACACCCAGCAACATCACCGCCACACCTGCCAACCACTGTAGCGGGGCAGTGAACAACAGCGCATCGGGTGATTTGCGTCGCCCACGTAAAGTAGACACCAGCAATGCACCGCTAACCCCAGCGCCAATCGCGGCTTCTGCTAAAGCCACATCTGGGGCATACAGCCGCGCCCACAGCAAAGCCAGCACCAGACCCAACACCACAAATAACAGGATAGCGAGCCGCCGATCACGGGTCAGGGTAGACACCATTCCCAGCAATACCACCAAACTCGCCAACAGCAGATCCTGCCATTGCCATACAGTATCAATCGGCATCTCGTTCTCTCCGCCGCAAGCTATTGGCAATCAGATAGGCATTCACCGCACTGGCAAGCAAAGCCAGCACCCAGACCAGCAGCACTTTGCCTGCCCACCAGCCGTCCGGGGCTTGCAACAGCAAACCTGCCACCAATAAACCCAGCCCCAAATTATCCACCTTGGTTAAGGCATGTAGCCGCGAGTATGTGTCTGGCAAACGCAATAAGCCCACGCTACCCGACCAGTAGAAAAACACACCAGCACTCACCAATATCACGGTCAGCCAATCAATCATGCTGCCCCCGCTGCGCCTGCCGACGGGTAAACACGGCTGTCACCAACACCGCCAATACCACCAGCACCAAGGCTACATCCACCAAGACGGGCAGCGGCAAACTCACCCCCAACACCAGCAGAATACCAACACCCGATGTTCCCAGCAATTGCGCTGCCATTACCCACTCGACGGTGGAATTGCGCGATAAAATCGCCACCAACCCTGTCAGCAAAGCCAGCAGCAAGGCCAGTATTACCAATCCCCAAAAGACTTGCATCATCCAACCTTCCCCACGTCCAAACCAAATACATCAGCAATCCGCTGTTCCACGCGTACCAAACCTTCCTGCGTTGACGCATCCACTATCAGTGCGTGTATATGTAACTGCCCATCCTCACCCAATTCCGCACTCAGGGTTCCTGGCAACAGGCCGATAGAATAAATGAACAAGGTACGCGCTGTACCCGCTGGCAAATGGATAGGATAAACGAGGAACTCAGGGTGTATCGGAATGCGCGGCAACCACACACGCCACGCCACATCCACACCACCACGGATGGACTCCAATAAAAAAAAGGAGACGAAGCGCAACACACCAAACCATGAAACGGCTGTTCCCACCTGTGACACAGATGATGATTTAGCCAGATACAATTGACGATAAGCCAGCCATGCCAGCAATACCGTCGGCACACCCAGTATCCACGAACCAACATCACCGGCTACCAACAACCACCAAAACACCGTCAGTATGGCTAAAACAGATAACGATCGGGACAAGGAGAATGTAATTCTCGGCATAAACAAGGTTCCGGCAAGTGGCTGACTGGGGAAGTATAATATACCCCTGCACTAGCCCCAGAATGAAACCTTGAAAACACAGGTTTTATGATTACCGAACGCTACTTTGAGCTATCAGCACACTTAATAACCCAGTAGCCACCCACTAACGAGGCAATAATCACCCCAACGCCGATAAGTGCTAGTGGCTGGTACTTGTCAATATCCAGCGTGATAATTTTTCGTCCCAAGGCAATCAGCGCAATGGCAATAATGACATGCAGGCCAATTTTGCCATGAAGGTAGTACTCCTTCATGGTTTCCAGTAATTCCAGACCGATCAGGATCATCAGGAAGAAACCAAAAATTTCCAACAACTCCGCCGTATCAAGTACAAACAAAGGAGGATTGAAAACATCCTTATACAGTAACCAACCCAATTCCATGGTAGACAAGGCAACAACAATAAGCATCATCACAATCAGGGCAAGCGTGATGAATTTCTCGAAATTCTTCATTAACACAACAAACATGCAACTGACCTCAGACCGTTGCCACCATATCGCGGTAAGCGTGCCAACTGGCATAAGAAATCAAAGGCATGGCAATGATCAAGCCAAGGCTAAAAGGCAACAAACCCGCGCCAATAATCAGCGCAATGGTTGCCCCCCACGCCAGCATCACTTTCCAGTTGGTCAGGATAGCGCGGATACTGGTATTCAAGGCCGTCACCAGACTCACCTTGCGTTCCAGCAACATCGGCACAGTAGCCACACCCGTCACGAATGACACGAGTGCAAACATCAACCCGACCGACATAAACGACAGCGTGAACAGCCAACCCATTTTTGACCCCAGCAGTGCCGCCATAAAACCAATATAACTATGCTGCTCCGCTGCTGCCGTATCTTGCAGGAACACATCCAGCACGATGGACGACATCCGTAACCACAACAACACCAGCACCCCCAGCAACGCAGAGTACAGCAGTAAATTGACCGGGTTACGCTTTAACGCCAGCGTAGACTTCAAAAAATTGACCGGATCGCCGTGTTCACGCCGCAGGCTTAAATCGTATAAACCCAGCGCAAGGAACGGCCCCCACAACATGAAACCCGCTGCTGTCGCCATAAAAAAACCGGGATTATTGGCAGACAACAGGCTCATGCCCACCCCCACCAGCGCAAAGATGATGCCATACAACAGGCTGGACCACGGGTTGGCCTTAATATCCTGCGCCCCCTGCCGTAACCACTTGGGAATATCGGCCAATTCGACCTGACGCACGGGGTACTCAGTGAACGGCTGTTCGGTGCTGATGGATTGCATAATTATTCTTTCCTGCTGAATGGGGTTCCATCATACGAATTCGCCACCCCTGATTCAACCACGGCTGAACGTGTCCGCTCCACCTGTTTCAATTTCAAGTGCAAAGCGGCCTTCGCCATCATGTGCGCACTCACTGGCGCGGTCATGAACAAAAACAGCGTCACCAACACTTCGTGCAAGCTCACCCCATCGGCGTTGAACGAAAAATACAGCGCCGAAGCCACCAACACCGCCCCCACACCCAAGGTACTCGCCTTGGTTGGCCCGTGCAGGCGCATGAAAAAGTCCGGCATTTTTGCCAAACCCCACGACCCTACCAACGTAAAAAACGCCCCGACCAAAACCAACACCGCCAATGCTGCATCCAACATCACGCTACTCCATAATATCGCCGCGCAACAAATACTTGCTCAGCGCGATCGTACCCACAAAACCCATCACCGCAATCAGCAGCGCCGCTTCAAAATACAAAGGGCTACCCTGCATCAACCCAAACAAAATCAGCAAAGCAATCGTGTTCAAGTAAAGCGTATCCAACGCCAATATCCGGTCAGGCACACTCGGCCCCACCAACAAGCGGTACAAGCTCAACAACAAGGCCAGCGACACCATGCCAAATGCCAGCGGCAATACCATGCTTAACATACCTGTAACACCTCCATCAAAGGCCGTTCGTAACGCTGCTTCATCTCGCGCAAACTCGCATCCACATCATCCACATGCAGCGCGTGAATCAACAACTGGCGACGGTCAGCCGACAATTCGCAGGAAACCGTCCCCGGTGTCAATGAAATCGTATTCGCCAAAATACTCGCCCCCAACGGCGAACGTATATCCAGCTCCATCACCATAAAAGCCGGTTGCAGCGTGCGGGCAGAACCCAGAATCAACGCGGCCACATGCAGGTTTGCCACCACAATATCCCACAACACCACCAGCAGGAACTTAAGCAATACCCACGGATGCCGCACCACCACCCGTTCCGGCCAAAACCCCAACGTCAACAACGGGATCAGCAACGCCAATACCGCGCCCAACACCACATGCCCCATGGCCACGGTATTGTTCAGCAATAACCAGACCAACAACAGGAACACGCTCAATAACGGGTGTGGTAATACTTTATTCCACATTTTCACTTACCTCCCACTGCTGGGGCAAATACAGCCGATTGGTAGCCGGAAACATCCAGCACTTGCGCCGCCACCCGCTCCATGACCGCACTGACCGGGTTTGCCAACACCACCAGCAAGGGCACGGCTGCCAGCAACCACAACACCGCCACCATGCTCAGCCCAAAGGCCGGAATCGTCTCCGTTATCACCGGGTCAGCCGCATCTGGCTTAGCCTTGACCTTGTAAAACAACACCGAACCACTCCGCGCCAAGGCAATCAGCAACAGCATACTGCCCAGCAACACCGTTGCCAACACAACCCAATGCCACGGATGCGGCAAAGCTGCCTGCAAAATCCACACCTTACCAAAGAAGCCAGATAACGGCGGCAAACCCACTGCTGCCATTGCCGCCAACAAGAACACCCCACCCAAGAGCTGGTAATGCGGCATCTGCATTCCGGGGTCAAAGCGGTCGGCATAATCGCCACGCCCGCGCACGATCAAATCAGCCAACAGGAACATACCCCCCGCCAGCAAGGTAGAATGCACCAAGTAATACAGCCCCGCCGCCAGTGCCGCCTGCGACTGCAAACCCACCGCAATCAGCAAAGTCGCCACCGACGCCAATACCAGATAGGCCACCTGCACCCGCAATTGGAAAGCCGCCATCACGCCCAATGCTGCCAGCAACAGCGTCACCAGACCCAGCCCCAGCAACCACGGCGCATAGAAATACGCCAGATTACCCGCCTCCGCTCCAAACACCGTGCCATGCACACGGATAATCGCGTACACCCCGACCTTGGTCATCACCGCAAACAACGCCGCCACCGGTGCTGAAGTATTTGCATACGCCGCAGGCAACCACAAATACAGCGGGAACAGCGCCGCCTTCAGCCCGAACACCACCAACAACAGCAAGCCCGCCGCCATCACCAAGCCTTCACGTTTTGCTGGTAATGCCGCCACTTTGACCGCCATATCCGCGATATTCAGCGTCCCCAGCGCCCCGTACAATGCCCCTAGTGCAAACAGGAACACCGTCGAACCCACCAGATTCACCACCACGTAATGCAGCCCCGCCACCGTGCGTTTTGCCCCACCGCCATGCAACAACAGGCTATAGGACGCCAGCAGCAACACCTCAAAAAACACGAACAGGTTAAACGCATCACCGGTCAGAAATGCCCCGTTCAAGCCGAACAATTGCATCTGAAACAGCACATGAAAATGGCGGCCTTGCGCATCGGTTTCCGTAACAATCGCATACCACAGCGCCCCGACTGCCAACACTGCCGTCACCAGCAACATCAACGCAGCGAGCTGGTCGAATACCAGCACTATCCCGAAAGGTGCAGACCAATTCCCCAGTACATACACCTGCCGTTGCCCCGACAATGACGCATCAAACAGCAACACCGCCAGCATCAGCAAGGCAAACCCGGCACCGAAACTCACCATGCGCTGCACTTTCACCCCCAGCGGGCGCAGCAACAACAATACGATCCCCGCCAGCAATGGCAACAAGATCGGCAAAATGGGTAAATGCATCATGAATCCACCTCGCCATCCACATGGTCACTGCCAGTTTCCCCGCGTGCTTTCAGCGCCAGTACAATTGCAAACGCCGTCATCCCAAACGCAATCACAATCGCGGTCAGCACCAAGGCTTGCGGCAACGGGTCAGCGTAAACCGTTGCATCCGGGCGGATCACCGCAGGCACACCAATCGCCAAACGCCCCATCGCAAACAAAAACAGGTTAGTCGCATACGACAACAAGGTCAGCCCCATCACCACCGGAAACGTACTGGCACGTAACACCAGATACACCCCGCAAGCCACCAAAACCCCGATACTCAAGGCAATCAACAATTCCATCATGCACCTTCCTTCGGGATTGACGCACCCACACGGCTCAACTTGCCCAGTTCCACCAGAATCATCACGGTTGCCCCAACGACCACCAGAAACACCCCGGTATCAAAGAACATCGCACTCGCCAGCTCAAAATCACCCACCAGCGGCCAATGCACATGCGTAAAGGCCGATGTTAAAAACGGATAACCCAGCGCCATTGCCACCAAGCCGGTTCCTGCTGCCACCAGCAAACCGCCTGCCAACCACTGATGCATATCGAAACGCAAGCGTTGCGCCGTCCAAGCAATGCCGTTCGCCAGATTTTGCAACACAATCGCCAACGCCGCGATCAACCCGGCAATAAAGCCCCCGCCCGGCAAGTTATGCCCGCGCAAGAACACATACACCGCCACCATCAACATCAACGGGAATAAAATGCGGCTAAACATCTGCAAAATGAACGGATTAGCCTCAGCAGACCACGCCCGCCCGCCACTATCTTCTGTGGGCACATACAGCTTAATCTGTTGCAATAAGGCAAAAATCCCCAGCCCTGCCAAAGCCAACACCGCGATTTCACCCAAGGTATCAAAGCCCCGGAAGTCCACCAGAATCACGTTCACCACATTCTTGCCGCCACCGCCCGGCACGCTATTGGCAAGGAAATAATCTGCCAGCGGTGTTGCGGTGTCGCGCGTCATTACCGCCAACGCCAGCAGCGCAGCGCCCAGCCCCAACGCCCCCGCCAGCAAACCATCGCGCCACTTGCGCCATACCGAGCTAATCCTGGGGGTGTATTGCGGCAAAAAATACAGCGCCAGCATCAGCAATACCACTGTGACGATTTCCACTGACAATTGCGTCAACGCCAAATCCGGCGCGGAAAATTTCACAAAAGCCAACGACACCACTAAACCCACCGCCCCCAGTACCACAAGCGCAACCAAACGTTCGCGATGCAATACCACGCTCAACAGGCTTGCCAGTATCAGGGTCGACCCCACGGCAAGGCTTACCCCATCCAACGGCAACAATTCGCGCCCACCCAGCAAAGGTGCGGTGCTGGACAAGAAACCCGCCAACCCCGCCAGCAAGGTAAATCCCAATACCCAGAACAGCACATCCTGCAAACTTCCCCGGTCAAACCACTGGGTCACAAAACGGGCGAAGGCTTGCAGATTTTCCAGCATCCAATCATACACATGCCGCAACTGCTGACCTTTCACCCGCTCTTCATACAAAGTAAACAACGGCTGACGTACCACATACACCGCCACGCCACCCAATAAAGCGATGACACTCATCAATAACGGCACATTCAGCCCATGCCAAACAGCCAAACTGTATTCAGGGGGCGGTGCTTGCAACGTTCCTTGCACGGCAACTGCCAACAACGGCGCGACCGTGAACATTGGCAACATCCCCACCGCCAAGCACAACACCACCAATACATCGACCGGAATACGCATAAAACGCGGCGGCTCGTGTGGTGTTTTCGGCAAATTGATCGGCTCACCGTTGAAAAACACGTCATGGATGAAACGCAGCGAATATGCCACCGAAAACACCCCAGCCAACGTCGCCAATGCCGGAATCACCCACGCCCACATAGACGTATTCGATGCCACTACGGCTTGATCAAAAAACATTTCCTTACTCAGGAAACCGTTCAACAGAGGCACACCCGCCATCGCCGCCGATGCAATCATCGCCAGCACCGCCGTATGCGGCATGTATTTGAGCAAGCCATTGATACGCCGCATATCCCGCGAGCCGGTTTCATGGTCAATAATCCCCGCCACCATGAACAGTGATGCTTTAAACGTCGCGTGGTTAATGATATGGAAGAGCGCCGCCACCGCTGCCAACTCCGTCCCCAAGCCAAACAGCAAGGTAATCAAACCCAGATGGCTGATGGTGGAATACGCCAGCAAACCCTTCAAATCGTGCTGGAACAACGCTGTATACGCCCCGATCAGCAATGTCAACATCCCCACCGAACCGATCAGCCAAGACCATTCCGGCGTACCCGACAACACCGGGAAAAACCGCGCCAACAGGAAAATCCCCGCCTTGACCATCGTGGCAGAGTGCAAATAAGCAGAAACAGGAGTGGGTGCTGCCATCGCATTTGGCAGCCAGAAATGGAAGGGAAATTGTGCCGATTTAGTAAAGACCCCCAGCGCAATCAGCACCAGCGTCGGCAAATACCAAGAATGTGCGCGGATTTGATCCCCCGCCAGCAGCACATCAGACAGGTTATAACTACCCGCCATTTGCCCCAGCAACAAAATACCCGCCAGCAAGGCCAGACCGCCGCCACCCGTTACCGCCAACGCCATCCGCGCCCCTTGCCGCGCATCCGAGCGATGTGTCCAATAGCTGATCAACAGGAAAGAACTCAGGGAAGTCATTTCCCAAAACACCATCAATTGCAACAGGTTTTCAGAGAGCACCACGCCCAGCATCGACCCCATGAACAGCAACAGATAGGCGAAAAAGCGCCCCATCGAATCTTTCGCGGAAAGGTAATAACGAGCGTAGAGAATAACCAACAGACCAATGACCAGAATCATCAGCGCGAATAAAGCACCCAAACCATCCAGTCGGAAAGCCAGATCCAGCCCCATAGCCGGTAGCCATGCCCATGATTGAATAAGGGTCTCGCCCGCAAAAACCGCCACCAGAGAAGGCAACAGCGCCAACAACGCCAACAACGTCACCAACCCGGCGAGCCATGCGGAAGCCACCCGGTGAAAATGTGCTGCCCATACTGTCAATCCCGCACCCATCAAAGGCAACAGCACTGCCAACGGCAGGTTTATGCTTGAAAAATCCATGCAACACCATCGCAACAAGACCGGCTAGAACCCGGCAAACGCCGCCATTCTAACCCAACTCAACGATGGAATACGGATTTACGTCATACAAACCGGATTAATTGCCTAACCCCGATGACAACGCAACAACTTCGACCCGCTCGCTATCCGTCAGCATCAGCCACGCGCGGAGCTTGGGCAACGCAGCAATGGCAGGCAGTTGTAAATAACCTTGTACCTGCTCGATACCTTCCTGCTTTTTGGCTGCCCAGCCCGCTTCACCGTCGCCTTTTTTGGCGTATTTCAGCTCGATCAAATGCTGGTGCTTGACCGCAAACGGGCTGCGCTCCAATAACATGACATCGGGGTATTTCCTGCCCATTTCGCGTTCGCTCTGGATGAAGTAAATCGGAAACTGGTACAGCAACGTCAATAGCAGGGTTTTGATGTGCTTTTCATCCAGCTTGATCAGGTCGCGGTTGGAAAGCCCTTCCAACACCCGCTGCATTTCCACCGCCAAGGGCTGCAAATCACCTTGTAAAGCCAGCGTTTCAATGGCGACAGCCAACGTCTGGTTGGGTAAGGTCAGTTGGTTGCGCTGTTCCAGCTCCACTTTGAAATATTGGAAATACAGCTCGCGGATAACATGGTTGGGGATGGCAAAACGGGTCTGGGTCATGGTTTCGCCACTGATCGTCACAAACCCCATGTAGGCCAACAGGCTGATGAAATCGTTACGGTCAAAATGTTTATCCAGCTCAAATTTGCGTTGCTGCACTGCCAGCACTTCGTCACTGTTGATCAGGTCATCCAGCACCTGATAATTGGCTTCGCGGTCGCCAATCTGGAACAAGGCCATGATTTTGCGGTAATCGGAGGCGATATTATCGTCCAGCATTCGCTTGGGGTAGGCGCATTTGTCGCGATCAAAGTTCTTGGCGAAATACAGCACCATATCCGAGTTAAATACGGTTTCGGTTCCATCCGGGTGGAAACGGTAGCCGTTATACCAATCCGTAACATCCACCATTATCACTGCCGTTTCCAGCTTGCACTGCTCTGCCAAAGGTTGCAGCAACCCCTGTGTCTCAGCATGGGTAAAGCCCATCGCGGCGTTAAAATCAGCCTTGATGGAAAGGTTTTCCGCGATATTGAAACCACTGGTGAGGCTATCCAACATCAAGGGCGTAACCCCGGTGATGAACAGGCGATCTAATACACCGGTCATGGTGGCACTTTTTAGCACTTCATAAAAGCTGCGTACAAAACCGCCTTTGCCCATAATGGTTTGAAACAGTGCACGGTCTTCTGCCAGTAAGGTATTGGCAAAATGGTCATATTCGTCGATCAGCAGCAGGATTTTTTGATCCGCTATTTTCACTGCTTCAAAGAAAATACGGATTTTTTCTTCAGAAGTGGTTTTTTGTGTGATATGGGCAAACACCTCAGGCGCGTAGCCATAACGGTGTAAAAAACTCCCTATGCTGGCATTGACTGAAGCTGTAAAACCGTTATGTACCCGCTCAGCGGTAGCAGTGGCAATCCCGCTGAAATCCATCAGCAACACCTGATAAGCATTTTTCAGTGAGGTAGGCTGTTGCCCGATGTAGAGCTTGCCAAACAGCGCATCAAATTCATCGGCACGGCTAACATCGTAGTAATGCGCCAGCATCGACACAAACAGGCTTTTGCCGAAACGGCGCGGGCGCAGCAGGAAGTGGTAGCTGCCAGTGTTTTCCAATTGCGCGATGTATGCCGTCTTGTCAATGTAGACGTAGCCGCCGCTGATGACTTTTTTGAAATTGCTCTCGCCGTAGGGGAGTTTCTGGTTCATGCCGCTGCCTCGTAACCGATGGATTCCCCAGAACTATAGCACAACGCGCCTCCCTAACCCGCTGGGAGGGTGTCGCAAAAACCACGAAGAAAATCCCCCTCGATCCCCCTTTTTCAAAGGGGGAGGCCGGAGTCACTTCGTAAAACCAACCAATGCTACCTCTTACCCCCTCCTTTGAAAAAGGAGGGGCTGGGGGAGGATTTTCTCCCCGACGGTAAAGGGAAAAGGGTTAATTAGTCCTGGCTGAACGCAATACACGAAAACCCACAGTGATGTTACGGTTGGCAGTGAAGCTCCTGAGACGCGCGGAGGAACGCAACCACACAGGTTTGGAGCTCCACGAACCACCGCGCAACACCCGCATACCCTCCTCATTTTTAGGCTCTATACAACGGCTTTCACTGCCATCAAAATCTGTTTTCCATTCCGAACATGTCCATTCCCAGATATTGCCCGCCGTGTCATACAGCCCGAAAGCATTAGGGGCAAAACTGCCTATTGGTGCTACATACTTGCCACCCCATTGCTCATCGCAACCATCACAGTTCGCTTTGCCTTTTGCAGCATATTGATCACCCCACCAGTAAGGCGTATCCGTTCCGGCACGGGCAACATATTCCCATTCAGCTTCCGTTGGCAGGCGGTACTGGTACTTGCCTTCCGTTTTTGTACCCAACCATTGCAAGTAGGCATTGGCATCGTTCCACGACACATAAGTAACGGCACGTTGCCCGCGTTCGTTCTTGCTGGGTTCACCGTTCGGGTATTTCAGGTCTTTTTGTGTACTTTGCTGCTGCCAGACGTAGTAATCATACTGTTCATAAGTCACTTCATACTTGCCAATGAAAAAAGGCTGTGGAATCGTGGCATTGGTTGCGGGATAGCCAAAATTTTGTTGTACATACTGCCCTGAGTCTTTCAGCACTTTATTTGCCATTTCACCAAACTCTTTGTCGTACTCTCCTACCCGGAATTCACCAGCGGGCGGCTGGATTTCTTTTTCCAGCATTTCAGGCAACGGCTCATCTAACCAGCCCAAGTTCATCAGGCGAAATTTCTGCAAGGTCAGCAGGTAGGATGGCGGTAAGCTGTTATCCAGCGTCCACAGGTAGGATTGCCCGACGAAGCCCAGCAGCAACGCCATTACCCCGCCTTGCAGCCATGCCATGCGTTCGCTTTGGCGCAGGAAACGCCCTTCCAATGTGGCCTTGCCGGGACGCACCTTGCGGTAGTGCCTGATGTCAGACCAACCCGCCAAATGCCACCACCGCCCGAACCAGCCGCTGGCTTGCCATGTCGCAGCCTGTTCCTTCAATTGGTCGCGGTAAAATAGCCTGTCACGGTTTTTGTCGATGTAGTTGTAGAGCGTTTCCCAATAGCCAACCAGTTTGCCGCCCTTGTCCGTTTTGTCTACCGGGCGGGCGCGGATCAGGGTTTCGTGGATCAGGTCAACGTATTTGCCTTCGTATTTGGGTTCACGGTAAGCACCCGTGGTGACATCCCACGTACCCGCCTCATCGTCCTTTTTCTCACCAACGGTAGTGATCAAGCGCGAACTGCCATTGCCGCCTTCAACCCGCTTGCCCGCCAAATAGTCGATGATTTTCTGCCCGCGTGCCTCGTCCTCCTCACCCGCAATCTGCCGCGCTTTCAACAGCGGGATACGTTCGCGGGTGTGGTTGCCCTGCGGGTTGATGCGGGTCAGGTGCAACAACAGTTCCAACGCCCCTTCGCGGCCTTTGGGAATGTCTTTTTCCTTGTCCAGCCGTTCCAGCAGGGCATCGGCTTGCATCCCCAATAAACCAATCAGTTTGCCTTGGCTGCGGTACAACTCGTAGCTGAGACGATTGCCTTTGCGGTGTTTCCACAAGTAATACAGCGCATTTTCCACCAGTGGCAATGCGCCGGGTTCGTTTTCGGTGTCGCTTAAAATGGCGCTGGTGATTTCGCTGGCATCCAGCCCCGCCAAGCGGGCGGGTTGTTCGATGACCTGGCGGATACCGTCTTGTGACAGGGTTTTCAGCAGGTAGCGTTTGCACTGGTCGTTGTAGCGTTCTGACAATTTGCCCAAACGCTCAAAGCCATCCAGAAAGTCGATACGCACGGTGCTGATCAAAAATAGCGGGCAAGTGCTATCCGCCAGCGCGTAGGCAAGCTGGGCATCAAACTGGCGCTTCTCGGTTTCTTCGGCAAAGGTAAACAATTCCTCGAACTGATCAACCACCAGCAGGAAAGCAGTATCCGCCTGTTTGCGGTCACCTAACCTGTAAGCTAGAACACGCTGGTCAGCTTCCATTTTGGTTTGCAACCCCAGCGAACCATCCTTATCAATATCAGGGAAAGCATGTACCAGAGCCTCCGCCAACTGTCTGAGCGGTTGCTTACCCGGCATCATCGGGCCAATGATTTGCCACTTTTCGTAGCCAGTCCGCGCCCACAATGCGCCTTGCTGAATCAGCGGCAACATCCCAGCATTCACCAGCGACGACTTGCCTGCGCCGCTGTTGCCTTCGATTTGCAGCCAGCGGCAGTATTGGGTGTCGATATGGATATTGTTTGGGTTGCTGTCGCGTTGCGTGCCGAGGAATTTGAGGGCTTCCAGTGTCTCCTTGCGCCGCCCGAAAAACAGCCTGGCATCTTGTTGCTGGAACGCACCCAAACCAAGGTATGGGCAACCATCGAAGCTATTGCTGTCATCCAGCAGTTCGGCCTTGTCACGGATAGCCTGAATGAGCGTGTCAGGCAAGGCTTGGTCTGCTTGCCAACGCTGGATCTGGAACAGGCTTAAAAACGGTGGCAGGTTGTGCAAGTCACCTTCCGGCAACAAGATGGGGAAAATCGGCAGGCGCAAAGCATCATCGTGCGGGGAAAGGTTGCGACCCAAGGCATACTGCACTTCCGCCCCCACCCAACGCCGCACACCTTCATGACCATAGAGCAGCACGAAAGCAGAACAATCTTTCAACGCGGTTTGCAGGCACTCCATCCAGTTATCGCCCGCACGGATGGAGTCTTCGTCACGAAAAACCGTGAATCCAGCTTTTTCCAGTTCGGTACGCAAAGCAATCGCCGCTTCCAGATTGGTGCGGCTATAACTGAGGAAAATTTGTGCGTTCGGCGGGGTTGTACTCATGCCCGATCTCCAAGCCCATAGGAATAGCAAGGATTATGGCACAAAAATACTCGTCAAAACCGGGATTCGCAGAACTCAAAGTTCACATCGCTTCGCCCAGCCTTACCTGCTGGTAATCATCACCCTGCATCTCATTCAGCCGACTCAGCGCCCGCTGGAACTCAAAACGCAACTTGTGCCCCTGATACAGGTTTTCCAGTGAAATCGTGGTAGAGAAAATAAACTGCACATTGCGGTCGTACAGCTCATCAATCAGATTGAGAAAACGCCGCGCTGCTGATTCATTGTCCTCAGTCAGCACATGCAAACCTGACAGCACAATGTAATCAAAGCGTTCCGCCAACTCGATGTAATCGCGGGTAGAGCGGGCAGTTTCACACAAGGTCTGGAAATCAAACCACACAATGTTTTCAGACAAGCGATGGGTAGGCAAGGTACGCCCCTGCACCTCAATGTCTTGACCGATTTCGATAGCGCCTGTCGCCAATTCAGCGAAACATTTTTCCAGCTCGTGCTCCACCAGTACGGCGTCATCGTCTTCGAGGAAACTGTCGTGACTAGCCTGTTTCAACATGCGGTAGTCAATATTGTTGTCCAGCTCCACCACATGGGTGTGCTTTTTCAACAAGGCAATGGCAGGCAGGAAGCGTTCGCGCTGCAAGCCATTCAAATACAAATCATCAGGTGGACGATTGGAAGTCGTCACGATGGTAATACCGTGCTTGCACATTGCATCCAGCAAGCCGTGCAGCAACATTGCATCGACAATATCCATGACATGGAATTCGTCGATACACAGTAAACGCACATCCTTTGCCAATTCCACGGCCACCGCTTCCAACGGATTACGGTGACGTGACAATTTTTTCAGCTCTTCGTGAATGAAGAACATGAAATGGTGGTAATGCATCCGACGTTTTTCCACCAGCGGAATGCGGGCGTAAAACATATCCATCAGCCAAGTCTTGCCGCGCCCGACGCCACCCCACAGGTAAGCGCCGCGCACTGGATCAATCGAAACGTCATGCCGCTGCTTGGAAAAAACCGCTAAAAAACCGCGTGAGCGCGCAACAGGCGCTTTTTCACGTGGTTTAAGCAGTCCGTTCCAGACTTCCTGCAATACCTGAATGCCTTCCAGTTGGGCTGGATCTTTCTGGATCGCACCCTCCTTAATGGCATCGTGATAATGCTTCAGTAATGGCATAACGTTTCCTTCCTTCATGATTCAACAATTCCTAATGCAGTATTCACTAATTCTTGTTGCTGTGCAGCATGTACTTTAGCGCTCCCTACCGCTGGTGAAGCAGATGCTGGGCGACTGGATACATCCAAGCGTGCCAAACCACCCAATACAAGACGCAAGGATGGCTGAATGCTTAACCATGCGCCCTGATTCAATGGCTCTTCCTGACACCAGACATTCACCGCAATATTCGGGTAACGGTCGAGCAGCGCGTTCATATCCGCTTCGGGGAAGGGGTACAACTGTTCGATACGCACAATCGCCACATCCTCAAGGCCAGCATTGCGACGCTTTTCCAGCAAATCGTAATAAACCTTACCACTGCACATCACCAGACGTGTTACCGCCAAGGGGTCAAGCGCGTCAATTTCGTCGATAACATTCTGGAAGCCACGCTCGGTCAGGTCTTCCATGCTGTTCACCGCCAAGGGGTGGCGCAACAGGCTTTTCGGTGTCATCACGATCAACGGGGTGCGGTAATCACGCACCATCTGACGACGCAGCATGTGGAACGCCTGCGCTGGCGTACTAGGCACACACACCTGCATGTTATCTTGAGCACACAGCTGTAAGTAACGTTCCAAACGCGCGGAGGAGTGCTCTGGCCCCTGACCTTCATAACCGTGTGGCAGCAACATAACCAAGCCGCACAACAAGCCCCATTTCTGTTCGCCGGAGCTGATGAACTGGTCGATAACCACTTGCGCACAGTTGGCGAAGTCACCGAATTGCGCTTCCCAAATGGTCATCATATTGGCTTCGGTGGTGGCATAACCGTATTCAAATGCCAGTACCGCCTCTTCTGACAGCAACGAGTCGATCACCACAAACGGCAGTTGCGCTGGGGAAAGGTTTTGCAAGGGCACGTAAGTTTCACCGGTTTCCTGCTCATGGAATACCGCGTGGCGATGGAAGAACGTACCACGCCCGCAGTCTTCACCCGACAAACGAATGGGGTAGCCTTCCTTGATCAGGGTTGCGTAAGCTAGGTTTTCGCAGAAGCCCCAATCCATAGGCTGTTCGCCTGCTGCCATTTTTTTACGGTCAGCAACGATACGCGCCACGCGGGAATTGAGTTGGAAACCTTCCGGTACGATGGTCAGCTTTTCACCCAGTTCGCGCACTGTCTCAGCACTAACGCTAGTATCCGCAGGCATATCCCACGCACCGCCGACAAAGCGTTTCCATTTGACCGGGTGGGGGTTTTCCACTTTGCCTTTTTCCAGCAAATGCGGCACGGTGGGTGCGCCTTCAGTCAGTTGCTGGCGGCAACGTTGCACACGTTCCTGCGAGGCTTCCGCACTGATAACGCCCTCAGCAATCAGTTGCTGGGCGTAGCGTTCGCGGGTGGTTGGCATGGAACGAATTTTGCGGTACATCACCGGCTGGGTGGCGGATGGCTCATCGGCTTCGTTGTGACCGTGGCGGCGGTAGCACACCAGATCAATCACCACATCCTTGTCGAACTTGGCGCGGTAATCGAAGGCCAGTTTGGTCACTAACACCACCGCTTCCGGGTCATCGCCGTTGACGTGGAAAACCGGGGAGTCGACCATTTTGGCAATGTCGGTACAGTAGAAGGTGGAACGTGCATCGGAGGCTGCACTGGTGGTAAAACCGACCTGATTATTGATGACGATGTGAATCGTGCCATAGGTGCGGTAGCCACGGGTTTCCACCATTTGTAGCATTTCCATGTTGACACCCTGCCCTGCGAACGCCGCATCGCCGTGCAACACCACCGGGATAATCTTGTCACCACCCGCGTCGTCCCAACGGTCTTGGCGGGCGCGTACAGCACCTTGCACCACCGGGCCAACAATTTCCAGATGTGAAGGGTTGAAGGCCATCGCCACATGAACTGCGCCGCCCGGCGTCATCATATCGGAGGCGTAACCCATGTGGTATTTCACATCACCTGTGCGCCCGGTGTAGGAATATTTGCCTTCAAACTCGCCAAACAACATGCCTGGCGCTTTGCCCAATACATTGACCAGCACATTCAGACGCCCACGGTGTGCCATGCCGATGACCATTTCCTGCGCCCCCAGCGTGCCACCGTGCTGGATCAGGGTGTTCAACATGGGGATCAGGCTTTCGCCGCCTTCCAGTGAGAAACGTTTCTGCCCGACGTAATTGGTGTGCAGGTAACGTTCCAGACCTTCGGCAGCGGTGAGGCGGTCGAGGATTTCGAGCTTCTCATCATGGGTGTAAGCAGTCGTGGAACGCACCGTTTCCAGACGTTGCTGAATCCAGCGTTTCTGTTCGGTGTTGGTAATGTGCATGTATTGCACCCCAACATGCCCGCAATAGGTCTGTTCCAGTTGCGCCAGAATGTCGCGCAACGTCATTTGGTCAGAGGAAAACAGGGAACCGGTATTAAAGGTCGTCCCCAGATCAGCTTCGCTCAATGAGTGATACGCCAGCGTCAGTTCTTTGACGAATGCCGGGGTATTTTCATCCAGCGGATTGGTTTTGGCGTGGAAGTGACCGAGGAAGCGGTAAGCGTTGATGAGCTGCAATACTTTGACTTGCTTGCGCTCGTGTTCCAGATCAGCGCTATTATTCGCCGCCGGAGCAGCATGGGCTTGCGGCTTGGCGGCGTAAGCGCGGAAATAATCTTTCACCAGTGAGTGGCGAGCGTCACGGTCTTGCCCGTTGACCTGTGGCAATGCATCAAAATAGTGCTGCCAACTGGCGGGGATGGAGTCTGGCTCCTGCAAATAGCGTTCGTACATTTCTTCGAGGTACAACACGCTGTTACCGTCCAATTGCGTATCGACATTCCAGGCCGTAACCTGCCCTGCTCCTTTGTTCATGTGATAAACCTACATTGATGGTAAATATCAAACATTCATGACTTGACGCACCGCAGCAAAGTAGTGCATTGTCGACACATTGGTGTCGCAAGTGGGCTTATCACCCACTATTTCAGGTCAAAAACAGTCATTTCTTGGTTATAGTGTCGACATTATAACTTCAAAGTGTCAACAATGTCAGGATGTTTTTCTTGAAAAAGCGCTATTTCAAGGTATTATTGTCAACATAACGCATAAGATGTCGACAACTTGAGGTAGCACCATGGCCTTTCTGACAGCCTGCAAATTGCAGGATCCGGTAACGATTGCAGACAAGTTATTCATAGATCTGCGACGTGCCATTCTGGAGGGAGAGATTCCCGCCGGAAAAAAGATTAGTGAGCCAGAGCTGGCAGCAGCGTATGGCGTGAGTCGAGGTTCCCTGCGGGAAGCCATCGGCAAACTGGAAAATTGCAATTTAGTGACGCGCAAGCCCAATATTGGTGCACGCATCATTGGTTTTTCCACAGAACAACTGGTGGAAATTTACCAAATACGTGAAGCAGCGGAAGGTATGGCTGCGCGACTGGCAGCGGAGAACATGACGGAAGAAGAAGTGGTGCGCCTGCGTAAGATTCTGGAGCAACACAAAGCGGAAATCGCCCAACATCAAAGCTACTCACAGCACGATGTGGATCTGGATTTTCACTTTTCCATCATTCAAGGCAGCAAGAACAAACGTCTGATCCGCATGTTATGTCAGGATTTGTATGATTTGGTGCGGTTTTACCGCTTCCGTATCCAGTCCGGCTTTAGCCGCAGCGAACAGGCATTTCAGGAACACAACCTGATCGTGTCCGCCATTGAACGGCGCGACGGGGAAATGGCGGAAACTTTGATGCGTCATCACATCCGTGCTTCGCGGGACTATGCCTGCAAGCTACTGGAACAGATGCCACATTCGGAAGGCTGACCGCCCACGACATTTCTATCAACGGGGATTATTCATGAAGACCGCGAACAAACGACCACTTTCACCCCATTTGCAGGTGTACAAACCACAAATCACCTCGGTGCTATCCATCCTGCACCGGGTAACGGGTGCGGCACTGGCTGTCGGCACGTTGCTGGTGGTGTACTGGCTTGCTGCGATTGCCGGGGGCGAAGAATCTTTTAACACTGCCAATGCGATCTTCGGCTCGTGGTTGGGGCAGTTGATGTTGTTTGGCTGGTCATGGGCGCTGTTTTATCACCTTGCCAACGGCATCCGCCACCTAGTCTGGGATGCTGGCTTTGGCTTTGAACTACCCACGGTTTACCTTGGCGGTAAAATTACCGTTGCGGCATCCTTCGTACTCACTATCCTGCTTTGGCTTGTTGCCTGAACCCTGTTGAGGAATTGCTACACATGAGTTTATTGACACCTTTCAAACGCGCCAGCGGCCTGGGTACAACCAGTGACGGGGTAAAACATTGGTGGATGCAACGGGTAACAGCGGTGGCGCTGGTTCCCCTGACCCTGTGGGTCGTATTTGCCGTCGCCGCGCATTCTGGCGATGATTACGCCACTGTCGCGGCGTGGTTCGCCCAACCATTCACCACCACCATGCTCACCCTGTTCGTGTTTACCACGTTCCTTCATGCCATTCAGGGGCTGACGGTGATCATTGAAGATTATATCCATCATGAAGGCTACAAGATTGCTGCCATGATCGGAATGAAACTGGTGCTGGTGTTGTTGGGAACCAGTAGTGTTTTGAGTATTTTACGCGTCGCTTTCGCAGGCTGATGACAGAAGAGGTTGATTACACAATGACTGAGTACAAAATTGAACATCACACCTACGATGTCGTGGTCGTGGGTGCGGGTGGTGCGGGCTTGCGTGCCACCTTCGGGATGGCGGTAAAAGGCTTATCAACAGCCTGTATTACCAAAGTATTCCCAACGCGTAGCCATACCGTCGCAGCACAAGGCGGCATGTCCGCCGCGCTCGGCAATATGGGGCCGGATAAATGGCAATGGCATATGTACGACACCGTAAAAGGCTCGGACTGGCTGGGCGACCAAGATGCCATCGAATACATGTGCCGCGAAGCGATTCCGGCGGTCATCGAACTGGAACATCAGGGCGTGCCGTTTTCGCGTACTGAGGAAGGCCGTATTTACCAACGTCCGTTTGGCGGCATGACCACTGAATTCGGCAAAGGCATTGCTCACCGTACTTGCGCGGCGGCTGACCGTACCGGGCACGCGATTTTGCATACCCTGTACCAGCAATCGCTGCGTCACGATGCGGTATTCTTCATCGAGCATTTCGCGACCGACCTGATCATGGATGAGGAAGGCGTCTGCCGTGGGGTACTGGCGTGGGATCTGGCGAATGGTGTCCTGCGTATCTTCCGTGCGCAAAAAGTCGTACTGGCAACCGGCGGTTACGGTCGTGCCTACTTCTCTGCTACCTCAGCACACACCTGTACGGGTGACGGTAACGGCATGGTAACCCGCGCTGGCCTGCCCTTACAGGACATGGAATTCACCCAGTTCCACCCAACCGGTATCTACGGCTCCGGTTGTTTGATCACTGAAGGCGTGCGCGGTGAAGGTGGCTACCTGACCAATTCCCAAGGCGAACGTTTCATGGAACGTTACGCACCGAATGCCAAAGACCTTGCCTCACGTGACGTAGTAAGCCGCGCCATGACCATCGAAATCAACGAAGGCCGGGGCGTGGGCAAGGAAACCGACCACATCCACTTGCACCTGGAACATTTAGGGCCGGAAGTTATCCACGAACGCCTGCCGGGTATCGCCGAAAGTGCGCGTATCTTTGCTGGCGTTGATGTCACCAAAGAGCCAATCCCAGTATTGCCGACAGTGCATTACAATATGGGCGGCATCCCCACCAATTATCACGGCGAAGTCGTGACCCTGAAAGATGGCGAACCGGATTCTGTGGTTCCCGGCCTGATGGCGATTGGTGAATGTGCTTGCGTATCGGTTCACGGCGCGAACCGTCTGGGTTCCAACTCCTTGCTGGACATCGTGGTCTTCGGGCGTGCAGCAGCCAACCGTTGCGCTGAAACCTTGACCGCAGGCGCAACTCAGCAAGAATTGCCTGAATCTGGCGTACAAAAAGCCCTCGACCGTTTCAAGCGCATCCACACTGCTGACGGCAGCAAATCCACCGCCGACATCCGCGATGCTATGCAGCGCACCATGCAAAAACACGCAGCGGTCTTCCGTACCGGCGAGTCCATGCAAGAAGGTGTCGCGAAAATGAATGAGATTTACGCCAGCTTCAACGATGTTGCCGTCAAGGATCGTGGTCTGGTGTGGAATTCCGACCTGATGGAAACCTTCGAGCTTGCCAACCTGTTGGATTGCGCCCAGACCTCCATCAATTGCGCCCTCAACCGCGAAGAAAGCCGTGGTGCTCATGCCCGTGAAGACTTCCCGGAACGCGATGATGCTGGCTGGATGAAACACTCCATCTCTTGGGTGGATGAAGCTGGCAAAGTCTCCATCGACTATCGCCCCGTCCACACGTACACGTTGACGGATGAAATCGAATACATCGCGCCGAAGAAACGGGTCTACTAAAGGAGCATCGTTATGGCTGAATTTACCTTACCTGCCAACTCGGTCGTGAAACCGGGCAAAACGTGGCCTGCGCCTACTGGTGCAACCCGCGTGAAAAATTTCCGAGTCTACCGTTATGACCCGGATAGCGGCGAAAACCCGCGTTGGGACACTTACCAGATCGACCTCGACCAATGCGGGCCGATGGTGCTGGACGTGCTGCTGAAGATCAAAAACGAGATTGACCCATCCCTGACCTTCCGCCGCTCGTGCCGTGAAGGGATTTGTGGTTCGTGCTCGATGAATATCGGCGGTACCAACACACTGGCGTGCGTCAAGGCGATTGACGCTTTCGACGGCGATGTCACCATCAGCCCACTGCCGCACATGGAAGTGGTGAAAGATCTGGTGCCTGACCTGACGCATTTCTATGCGCAATACGCCTCGATCAAACCGTGGCTACAGACGCAAACTCCTGCCCCACCGGATCGTGAACGCCTGCAATCGCCGGAAGACCGCAAGAAACTGGATGGGCACTACGAGTGCATCCTGTGTGCTTGTTGCTCCACCTCTTGCCCAAGCTATTGGTGGAACAGTGACCGTTATCTGGGGCCTGCGGTGCTGTTGCAAGCCAACCGCTGGGTGGTGGACAGCCGTGATGAAGCCACGGGCGAACGGCTCGACAATCTGGAAGACCCGTTCCGTTTGTACCGTTGCCACACTATCATGAACTGCACCAACACTTGCCCGAAGGGTTTGAACCCGGCGAAGTCCATTGCCGAACTCAAGAAAAAGATGATCGAACGTAGATGATATGAGTGAACTTTCCCGACTGAAAATGCGCTCCCGGCGCGGTCTGAAGGAATTGGATGTGGTGCTCCAGCATTATCTGGAACACCACTACCCAAGCGCCAGCCCGACAGACATCCAGCGGCTGGATGAATTGCTGGATCTGCAAGACCCCTTGCTGTTCGGAATGCTGCTGGGGATGGATCCCGTGCCAGAGGCTTACACAGCGTTGATCAACACGCTGAGGCAGGCGCATGACTGACGCCCACCAAGCGGAACGGTTAGTACGCTTGCGATGGGCCTGTCGGCGCACCTTACAGGTACTGGATCAGCCCTTGGGTGAATTCCTGCGCGAATGCTTTCAGGATCTGGATATGGGCGAACAATTCGCGTTCGAGCGTTTATTGAAATCCAGGGATCAGGAAATTCTCGACTGGTTAATTGGCAATCGCCAGCCCAGAGATGCCGGCATTTGCGCTATTATCGGGAAAATACGCCAACACAATGATCTGACCGCCGGAGAGTAACCCATGCCTGACTTGCACGACCTGTCCCCTAGCGCTGCTTATACCTTGTTACAAAACACCCCACGTAGCGTACTGATTGATATCCGTTCTTCGATGGAATACTTGTTTGTCGGGCACCCGGTCGGTTCCGTGCATATTCCGTGGATTGATGAGCCGGACTGGGAAGAAAACCCCCATTTCGCCAAAGACGTGCAAAGTTTACTCCAAAACCGTTTCAAAGACGGTACACCTCCGCAGGATGCAGCCGTCATCCTGATTTGTCGCAGTGGCAAACGCTCGCGTGAAGCCGCAACAGCGTTGCTGGCAGCAGGTTTCCAACAAGTCATGCACATCGACGAAGGCTTTGAAGGCGAGCGCGATGACAACCATCACCGAGGCACATTAGGCGGATGGCGTTTTCATGGCTTACCTTGGGAACAGTGCTGATACCCCTTAACCGGGGTTTATTCTGTCGATAGTCTTGACATCCTCCCCTCCCTGAAGGAAGGGGATTCCTACTGCATTCAGCTAGATAGTGTCTGACCGAAAAAGCCTTCCTGCCGCCACGAGTGCCCAATTTTAGTCCATGCAGCCGTTTTCCCCGCCACCTTCTGGCAAGCACGAGGGTAAAACGCTGGGTTTCAAGGCATGGCTGGCAGCGCAGGCTTGCCTTCGGTGCAGGGGCTGCCCTGCCTTCCCGGCATTTTCCCTCATCGGTCGGCGTTGTGGGGTGGTTCAGGCGGCTTGGCGCTGTCGTCGGCGTTCATCCTTCTGCAAGGCCTCCAACGCCCTGGCCTGTAAAATGGCCCCGACCTTTTGCAGGTTCCTGCCCACCACCGCCAGTGCCACATAGCGCTTGAAGCGTTCCAGCCCCCGGTCGGGGCAATAGTCCAGCCCATGGACTTCCAGTGCGTTGATGCCGGATTCCACCGCTGAGTGCTGGCGTCTGGCCTGGACAAACGCCGGGTCGGTTTCACGGGCAGTGTCCGCCTGGCTCCAGCGGCCCTTTTTCGGCAACACCACCCGGTCGAGCAGTTCGGCCAGTTCGCGCTGGTTTGCCGGTGAGTGGAACCCCTTGTCAAAGCTGCACGCGCTCAGGGAGGGGAACAGCGCTTTGGCTTGCTTAACCATGGTCACGGCAATCTCACTGTCGGGGCAGTGTTGCATCACTTGGTGGTGGAGGATGAAGCCGTCAGCCGATTCCATCACGCACACGTTCAGGCCCAGCTCCACCGGCACACCGGCTTTGCCCTTGCTGAGCCATTCGCTGTAATCCTCGAAGAGGGAGAAGATCTTGTCGCCGTGGGGGATGGTTTCCCCGTCCAGCACCCGCCGCCGCACCAGGTCAACCTGATGCCACCCGTACCCCAGCCAGCGCTGGAGGTCGTTGCCCGACCGGCTGTCCAGCAGGCTGAGGGGCAGGTCAGCCACCGTTTCCTCCACTTTCGACAACAGCGCGGCGCACAGGCCCAGGTAGGTGTGGTGGGCGTCACGGATGGCCTGTTGCCGGGTGGCCTGCTTGTCCGGGTCTTGGGAGCTGGAGTGCTTGAGCTTCTGCGCATGACGGCAGGCTTTCTTCACCTGGCGGAGATTGTACTGCCATTGCCGCCAGCGGCTGTCGCCGTGCCCTTCACACCAATCGGCCACCGTGCGCACCGAACAACGCACCGCGTCGTACAACAGGTTGATGTCGGTCGGGTAGTGGATGTTGCTTTCCACCACGAAGGAGTCACAACGGGCGCTCAGCGGCGCGGCTTTTTTTTCAGCAGCTTGTGACCGGCCTCCACCACCAACTGGTTGATGCGTTGCAGGCTGGCTTCGTCCACCAGAGCGGCGTTGTCCTTGACCGTTTGCAGCTTGTACTCATCGTCATCATCCCAGAAACCATGCCCCAGCATCTGACGGATGCTGCGGTGCTGGTTCGCCATCTCCAGCAGCCGGTCATAGTCCCAGTTCAGGTTCACCCGCAATGTCGCCAGCACCAGCGCATTCCACAGATCCATGCCGGGGCGTCCACGGCTGGCGTCCACCTCCGCCGGAACCCGCTTTTCCAGCACCGCAAACACCGCCTCACGCAGTTCGTCTGTCACATAAATGTATTGCAGCCCTTGCAACACCTGCGGGATGTCGTCCCGCGAACGTGGGTTGAAGGTCAGCCTGCCGATGTCAGCGTGACCCAGGCGAAGTTGGCGGGCGATCACTTCACGCATCGTGTGTCTCCTGCGAAGTTTGGCGGATGGATGCCCTATTTTGCCCTATTTTGGGCGCTTTTGCAGCTTTCTGGCCTGCTTCCGGGAAATCTTAGGGCAAGGAAAACGGGCGTAGCATCTTGATCGGAAAAGGGTTTTAGGGTTTCCGGTCAGACACTAGATAGCTGACTGACTTCGGCGGGTTCCTGCTTCATCGAGCGGCTTAAGGCCGCATCTCCACAGGCTAACAAGCGGTATCCCCGCTCTAAAACATTGATCGCGCCGACATGATCGGCATGATTTTCGTAGTGGCATTGCACGCACACAAACCGTGCTTGCGTCTGGCGGTTATCTGCCGATACATGATGGCATTCTGGGCATTCTTGACTGGTATAATGCGGCGGCACGGCAAACAACATCCCGCCCTTCCATGCCAGCTTGTAGTCAAGTTGCCGTCGAAATTTACCCCAGCCTTGGTCGAGAATGGCTTTGTTTAAGCCGGATTTCTGGGCAACGTTTTTACCGGGGTTTTCTGCTGTGCCTGCCGCTGACTTGGACATATTCCGTACCTGTAAATCTTCGATGAACACGAACGCGTGGTTTTGGCTGAGCGTGGTCGTCGCCTTGTGCAGGAAATCGCGGCGGGCGTTGGCGATTTGCGTGTGAATTTTTTGAACTTTAACTTGGGCTTTTTTCCAGTTGTTGCTGAACTTTTGTTTGTGCGCCATGCGCCGTTGGTATTTGGCGAGTTTGGCGGCTTTGGTTTTGAAGCTGTTGCGCGGTTCGAGGTACGTACCGTCGGAGAACGTGGCAAAACGGGCTATACCAAGGTCGATGCCGATGGCTGTCGTGGCTTGAGAGGCGATTTTCTCCACTTCCCGCTGAGTTTGGATGCTGACAAACCATTTGCTGCCCTTGCTGGAAACCGTAACATTGCGCAGTTCTCCCAGCACATCGCGGCTGTTGCGGTAGCGTATCCAGCCCAGTTTCGGCAAGAAAAGTCGGCTATTGCCTGGGTCGAGCTTGATTTGTTTGGGGTCAGGATAACGGAAGCTGTCACCGCTGCCTTTACGCTTGAAGCGGGGGAAATCAAGGTGTTTTGCCATTGCCACGTAACCGATGAATTTTTCGCCCGCTTCATGGTTGGCTTGCTGCAACGCTAATGCCTTGTTGTAAACGAAGCGGCATGACCCAGCAAAACGGCGTAGTTGACGCTGTGTTTCACCATTGGGCATGAGTTCGTATTTGAAGGCTTGTAGTCGTTGCATCCTCATATTGTAGTTTGGTCTATGAGTTAATGACAACGACGCTTTATGGTCGCCCAGTTATTTTGCGGGTAGCTGTGACGGTGCCCCTATTTCTCTCATTCACCAATACATTGAGCAGCAGCAGACACCACACTAAACACTCCGAACATAGGGCGGCTTCGCCACCCGCGCTATCCTCCCCGACCTGAAGGACGGGGTTTGCCGCGCAACCTGATCAAGCTCATGCCGTTCATGCTAATTTCAGTCAGCTTATTATCAGGTTGTAATTCACTATGTGGCATACTATAAAAAGTGTGTCCTGTGACGTAATCTGATAATGACTCAAGAAAAGGAGTTTCGACCGCATGAAAGCAAAATCATTAATCGTGCTATTACTGGCCGGTATCTGGGGGGTTGGTAGTTGGTGGTGGTATACCTGCAAAGTCAAAGGCTTCTGCGAAGTCGACACCACTGCTGCACAAATGGCGAGCGGCACGGCGGCAACAGGTGTAACAGCATTGGCAAGTGCTGACGCTGACCAGACTAACCAAGGTGGTGCTCAAACAGGCGCTGATGAGGCCGATAAAGCGGACGCTGAACAAGCTAAAGCCGATGCCGATAAAGCGGACGCTGAACAAGCTAAAGCCGACGCCGACAAAGTGGACGCTGAACAAGCTAAAACCGATGCTGATAATGCTGCCGCTGAACAAGCTAAAACCGATGCGGATAATGCTGCCGCTGAACAAGCTAAAGCCGACGCCGACAAAGCAGCGACTGAGCAAACACAAACTGGTGATGCGGATAAAGCTGCCACTGAACAAGCTAAAGCGGATGCTGATAATGCTGCCGCCGAACAAGCCAAAGCAGATGCTGATAATGCTGCCGCCGAACAAGCCAAAGCCGATGCCGATAACGCTGCGGCTGAACAGGCTAAGGCAGATGCTGACAAAGCTGCCGTTGAACAAGCCAAAGCCGACGCCGATAAAGTTACCATGGAAACCGACAGTACCACGCAAGGCAGTGATATTGGCCCAGCCACACTGACATTCCCTACCGGATCTGCCAACCCAAAACTGGCTGATTCAACCCAAGCCTACTTTGAAAAAGTTGCCCAATTCCTGAAAGACAACAGCAGTGCCACTGTCACGATTGTCGGGCACACCGACAGTCAGGGTAATCCTGCCAGAAACAAGGCGCTGGGTTTGAAACGTGCTGAAATGCTCCAGAAAACACTGGTTGATCTTGGTGCACCCAAAGACCGTGTGACAGCCTCTTCCCAAGGCGCTGACCAGCCGATTGCGGACAACAATACCGAGGAAGGCCGCAAAAAGAACCGTCGCGTTGTTATTACCCCTGCAAAATAAACTGAATTGGAGTTGTCACCATGTTTACAGACATTACAAGCCGTCACCCTGACATGACCAGCGCCAGTCTGGATGTCACCATTCTGCTCGCCGGTGCCTTTCTGCTAGGGTTCCTGTTCTGTTATTTCCGCAACCGCTCAAACGACGGGGAGTAAGCAATGAAGCAGACAAGTGCTGACTACACCTTTGGTATTGCCAGTTTGGAAATCGTCCTGCTATTGCTGGGTTCCTTTTTACTCGGCATGTTGCTGTGCTGGCTGTTACGCAAACTGGGAATTTGCTGTGCAGTGCGAAAAACAGAACCAGAGTACAGACGCGCCTCGCTAAGCACGCCATCCACCACACAAGAAGGTGGACGTACCCCACGCAAATTTCCAGGGGAAGAACTCAAGGGTGGCGGTTACACGGCAGACATCAACAGTCTGTTGCGTACCCGTGACCCCGTAACCCCACCAGCATCCCGCACGCCAGACACCTCAGCCGCTGGCATCACAACCGCAGCAGTAACAGCGTCGGTAACTTCGAGAGCTGGCATGGGTGGGACAATAGGTCACAAGGATGACCTGAAAAAGCTGGAAGGCATTGGTCCTAAAATTGAGCAGGTACTCAATGCAGCAGGTATCTATAATTTTGCGCAACTGGCCAGCATGGCACCTGACGAGATCAAACCTGTGCTGGAAGAAGCGGGTAATCAATTCAAGATGCACGACCCTAAAAGCTGGCCCTACCAAGCAGAATTAGCCAACAAGGGTGAGTGGGAACGCCTCAAGGAATACCAGAGCCTGTTGATCGGCGGAAGTATTTAACGCTTATTCCCCTAAAAACCGGCAGATATTGCCGGTTTTTTTGCTAGCAGGACGCTAGCAGCCGTCACTATATGCATAAGGAATGACAATCATGGATACTGCCAATACCCCGTACACTTTCGGCATGGCAACAGGGGAAATTATTATCCTGCTACTGCTGACGTTTTTCTTGGGTATGCTACTGTGCTGGTTGCTACGCCAAATGGGATTGTGCTGCACCCACAAAAAAACGACAACAAGCAAGTTGCACAACCTCAATATGAACTTGCCCCAGCCAACGCCCACACTTGCTAAATCAGAGGCATACATACCCAAGGTCAAAGTCCAATACAGACTGACTGATATTCCAGCCGCTGAGACCACCGTTAGCCTCCCGGACATTGAGTTACGCAAACCCATCATCGACCCGCCTGACAAGGATATTGAAATGGAATCACCACAGGTAGAGCCGCAGCATAGTGCGCCATCAAGTAACCGTATCGAACTGCTCACTATTGACCCACTGCTAACAGCAATCGACCCGCACAAACCCATTATCGACCCACCCGACATGGAATCCCACCCAAGCCCGGGCACAAGCGGCAACCTGTTCAATGACTGGCTGCACAAAGCCAAAGACAGCGTGGAACACCTCACTGAAAAAGCCACGCCAGCCACCAATGACTGGCTGCACAAAGCCAAAGACAGCGTGGAACACCTCACTGAAAAAGCCACACCAGCAGCTAACGAATGGCTCAACAAGGCCAAGGAAATCGGCAATGGTATCGCCGCTAAAGGCAGCACCATCGGCTCATCCGAAGCCCTGAGCAAGGGCAGCTCCACCCTAGCAGCACTCGCCGCCAGTGCCAAGGAACTTACCGAAAAGCTCGCCAGCAATCTGTCGAGCAAGCAAGATGACCTGCAAAAACTGGTCGGCATTGGCCCCACGTTTGCTTCGGTATTGCACCGGGCAGGCATCTACACCTACAAGCAACTGGCGGAAACCTCCCCGCAGAAACTTCAGGCATTGCTGATTGTGGAAGACGAACAATTCAGTAAGCACGACACCTCAAGCTGGCCGAGACAAGCTGCTCTGGCAGCCTATGAAGAGTGGGAACAACTCAAGGCTTACCAAGACAGTCTCCTAAACGCCTAGGCTTTAAAAGCACTGCGCAGGTACTGCACCATCGACCAGAGGGTCAGTACCGTCGCAATCGCCAACGCCACCATGCCCCATTCCCGCAACGGGAACATACCCAACAAGGTCTGGTTATAGAGCAGGAAGATCAACGCGATAATTTGCGCGGTGGTTTTTAGCTTACCAATAAACGCCACCGCCACTTTGGAACGGCTACCAGATTCCGCCATCCATTCACGCAACGCTGAAATCACAATTTCACGCCCAATGATGATGATCGTCGCCGAAGTAATCCAGATATTGGCTTCGCGTTCTACCAGCAAAATCAATGCCACTGCTACGATCAGCTTGTCCGCCACCGGGTCAAGGAATGCGCCGAAACGCGATTCCTGCTGCCATAACCGCGCCAAATAACCATCCGCCCAATCGGTTATCCCTGCGATCCCAAACAAGGTTGCAGCCGCCAGTGGAGCCCAAGGGCGATCCAGATAAAACAGAAACACCAACAGCGGAATAAACGCAATCCGCAGCCATGTCAGCAACACTGGCAGGTTGAAAATCATATCAACTCTCATCTCCATTAAAGAAATCATAAATCTTGCGAGCCAAAGCCTGGCTCACACTAGGCACTTTCGCCAACTCTTCCACACTCGCGCGTTCAATCGCTTTCAAGCCACCAAACTGTTGCAGTAATACCTGCCGCCGCTTCGCACCCAAACCCTCAATCTGTTCCAGGGGCGATTGGGTACGTGCTTTCTGGCGGCGGGCGCGATGCCCGGTAATCGCGAAACGATGCGCCTCATCACGGATTTGCTGGATCAAATGCAAGGCGGCGGAATGTTCCGGCAAAGCCAAACGCCCAGTGCCCTGTTCGATGATCAACGTTTCCAGACCCGGCTTGCGCCCTTCACCTTTCGCTACACCGATGACGTTGACGCCGACTACCTGCAACTCACGCAATACATCCAGCGCTTGCGTTACTTGCCCTTTGCCGCCGTCGATAAATAGAATATCAGGGAGTTTGCCATCTTGTTCGACGGCACGACGAAATCGCCGCGTCAGGGCTTGATGCATCGCGGCGTAATCGTCACCGGGCTGGATACCCTCGATATTATACCGCCGGTATTCGGCTTTTACCGGGCCATTCAGATCAAATACTACACAGGAAGCCACTGTTGCCTCACCCATTGTATGACTGATGTCGAAACACTCCATCCGGGCGGGTAAACCATCCAGCGACAGCGCTTCCTGCAAGGCAAACATGCGTTGCTGCACCCCAGCGCGGGACAGTACCTGCATTTGCAAGGCTTGCTCGGCATTACGCTGGGCGAGCTCCACCCATTTACTGCGCTCACCACGCTGCGGCTGACGGATCACCACCTTACGCCCCTGTTTCAGGGTAAGCATGTCTGCCAACACTTCTGGCTCATCGGGTGTTTCCGATACCAGAATCTCCCCCGGCACATCATGGTTCAAATAATATTGCGCCAAAAATGAGCCAAGAATGTCCGGGGTGCTCACTTCTTCGTCTGGCAGCTTGGGAAAGAAGTTCCGGTTACCGAGATTATTGCCATTGCGCACCGTAAACACCTGCACGCAGGCCAGCCCGGAACCGACGCAAATCGCCACCACATCGACATTGCCGTTACTGCCACTGACGTATTGTTGCTGAGAAATATGCCGCAAACTCTCAATCAGGTCGCGGTATTCCGCCGCCTTCTCGAAGTTCAGGGTGTCGGCAGCATTACCCATTTTTTGCACCAGCTCATCAATCGCCTCTTGGGTACGACCTTGCAAAAATTGCACGGCATGACGGATGCTTTGGTCATAATCCTGTTTCTCAATCAACCCTACGCAAGGGCCGCTGCAACGCTTGATCTGGTATTCCAGACAAGGGCGCGAACGGTTGGCGAAATAACTGTCTTCGCATTGCCGCGCCTTGAACAGCTTTTTCATCAAATGCATGGTCTGGCGCACCGCCCCCACGCTGGGGTAAGGGCCGAAATACTGCCCCGGCTGCTTGCGTGACCCTCGGTAAAATTCGATACGCGGAAATTCCCCGGCTGTGACATGGATGTAGGGGTAGCCTTTGCCGTCTTTCAGCAAAATGTTGTAGCGTGGTGAATGCTGCTTGATCAAGTTGCTTTCCAGCAACAAAGCTTCAGCTTCGGTGTTGGTGATAGCGATTTCGACATTGCAGATTTGCTTGACCATCGCAAAGATACGCGAATGGGTCGGTGTCCCCCGAAAATAGCTCGATAGCCGGTTTTTCAGGTCTTTAGCCTTGCCGACATAGAGAATTTTGCCGTCTTTACTCAGCATACGGTACACGCCCGGCTTGTGCGGGACGGTCTTCAGGAAATCTTTGGGGTCGAATGGGGGCAAGTCGGTTTGCATAGTGGGTATTTTGCCACAGCGCGGTTGAAGTTGCGTCTGAAGTTGCCGAACATGCTTAAAAATTCCCTGCACAACACCGCTCACGTGGTTATAGTAGACGCTATACAGCATTGGGGAAACTGACTTGAATACCGAAAAATACATTGTACTGCAAAGCCGGGAGGCGGTATCAGCCACTCGCGGCGCAAACCTGACACGCAGCGGTGCTGGCGTGACCACATTCGCACAACCCGGCTCTGACATACGTCTGGAAGAGGCCGACTTGACCAAACGGGAAAGCCATGACCTGCGGCGCGACCCCCGTACCCGCGCCGTTGCCCAGCCTATGCCGCTCAAACTGATTGCCCCTATCCGGCGCATGGCTGCCGATGCAACGACACCCTCCACCCCGGAAACTTGGGGTATCAAGGCAGTCCGTGCGCCCGAGTCGCGGTTTGACGGCTCTGGCATTACCGTCGCGCTACTGGATAGCGGCATTGACCCCAATCACCCGGCATTCGCGGGCATCAAGCTGGTACAGCAAAATTTCACCGATGAAGACCCGAATGACATCGAAGGGCACGGCACACACTGTGCAGGCACCATTTTCGGCGGAGATGTCAACGGAACCCGCATCGGCATTGCCCGCAACCTCGACCGCGCCCTGATAGGCAAAGTGCTGGGCAAAAGTGCTGGCACATCTGCCACGCTGGCCAAAGCCATCCAATGGGCGCTACAGGAAGGGGCGCATGTCATCTCGATGTCGCTCGGCATTGATTTCCCCGGCTATGTAGACTCGCTGGTCAAACAAAAACGCATGAACATCAACCCCGCCACCTCGATGGCGCTGGAAGAATACCGCGCCAATATCAACCTGTTTACCGAACTGGCACGGCTGGTGCAGGCTTACAGCGCGATAGGGCAAGGTGCCATCATTGTTGCCGCCTCCGGTAACGAAAGCAGACGACCTGCGTATGAAATTGCCGTAGCGCCCCCGGCGGCGGGCGAAGGCATTATCGCTGTCGGGGCAGTCGGCGAATCTGATCAGGGCTGCACGGTCGCCAAATTCTCCAACAGCCAGGTGGACATTGCTGCCCCCGGCATGAATATCCTTTCCGCCGAAGCAGGCACCAGTAACCTGATCATGATGGATGGAACCAGCATGGCGACCCCGCATGTCGCAGGCATCGCCGCACTCTGGGCGCAACGCCAACTGGAAATGCACGGGCGGGTAGAAAACGCCAGCCTGATGGCACAACTGGTTGCCAGCGGCACTTACACCCCATTAGTGCCGGGTAGCGCAGAAGACGACGTAGGAACCGGCATGGTACAAGCCCCGTTGAACTGATAAAGCACAGACTACGGTTTTCTTGCCTTACAGCAAGGTAAGCACCTGTCAAAGTTGTTAGGGTAATCGAGTTGATCACAACATTTTTACTACCACTTGATAACGATTACAGGGTGACATCATATGAAAAATAAATGGGTATATTCCTACCACGAAGGTGACGGCAAAAACAAACAACTACTGGGCGGCAAGGGCGCAAACCTGTGCGAAATTACGCAGATCGGCCTCAATGTTCCGCCCGGCTTTGTCATTAGCACCGACGCCTGCCTGAGCTACCTCGCCCAACCTGAACACCAGTTGCCCGAAGGCGTCATGGCACAAACCCGCGAGCAGATGGCGACGCTGGAAAGCGCCACCGGCAAACGCTTCGGCAGCGCTACCGACCCGCTGCTGGTATCCGTGCGTTCCGGCTCGGCAATGTCCATGCCCGGCATGATGGATACCATCCTCAACCTCGGGCTGAATTCGCAAACCCTGCTGGGGCTAATCGCCCATACCCGCAACGAACGCTTTGGCTACGATTCCTACCGCCGCTTCATCCAGCTCTTCGGTAAAGTGGCGCTGGGTGTGCCGGACGAGTTGTTCGACGAACAGTTTGAAGCCGTGAAAAAAAACGTCGGCGCAGAATCCGATGTGGGCTTGCAAGCCAATGACCTGAAAGACATCAGCGAACGCTTCCTCGCCGTGGTGCGCCACCACACCGGCAAGCCGTTCCCCGAAGACCCTTACGAACAGCTCGAAATCGCCATCAAGGCGGTCTTTGGTAGCTGGTCGGGCAAACGCGCAGTCGACTACCGCCGCGAATTCCACATTACCCCGGAAATGGCCAACGGCACGGCGGTCAACGTCGTCACCATGGTATTCGGTAATATGGGCAATGACTGTGCCACCGGCGTCGGCTTCACCCGCAACCCCGCTACCGGCGAAAACATGCTGTACGGCGAATACCTCACCAACGCGCAGGGCGAAGACGTGGTAGCCGGTATCCGCACCCCCAAACCCTTGCAGGAAATGGCGCGGGAAATGCCCGCTCTTTACACCCAGTTGCTCGACCTGCGCAACAAGCTGGAACGCCACTATTGCGAAATCCAAGACTTCGAGTTCACCATCGAAAAAGGTGTGCTGTACTGCCTGCAAACCCGCAACGGCAAGATGAACGCCAGCGCCATGGTGCGCACCTCGGTGGAAATGGCGCACGAAGGGCTGATCAGCGAGGAAGAAGCCCTGCTGCGCGTCAACCCGCAACATCTGGAACAAATGCTCTACCCACGGCTTGACCCGGCATTCAAGGGTACGCCGCTGGCTACTGGCCTGCCCGCTTCCCCCGGTGCTGCCAGCGGACAAGTGGTGTTTGACGCCGACCGCGCCGAGCAGTTGGGCAAGCAAGGCATCAAAGTTATTCTGGTGCGCGAGGAAACCAAGCCCGAAGACATTCACGGCTTTTTCGCCGCGCAAGGCATCCTCACCAGCCGGGGTGGCAAGACCTCGCACGCGGCAGTGGTCGCCCGTGGCATGGGCAAACCGTGTGTCGCTGGCGCAGAAGGCATCCACGTTGACGTACAACTGCGCAAGGCCTTCGTCGGCAACACCATCATCAAGGAAGGCGACGTCATCACCCTCGACGGCACGCGCGGCAGTATTTACCTCGGTGCGGTTCCCAAGGTCGAATCCGATTTCTCCGACGAACTCGTCACCCTGCTCGGCTGGGCAGACAAGGCTGCACGCCTCAAGGTCATGGCGAATGCCGACACCCCCAATGACGCGGCCCGCGCCCTCAAATACGGGGCGATGGGCATTGGCCTATGCCGTACCGAACGCATGTTCAACGCCGCCGAACGCCTCCCCATCGTCATCGACATGATCGTGGCCGACACACCTGAACAGCGGCAGGCCGCACTCGACAGGCTGTTACCCATCCAACGCGCCGATTTCAAGGAAGTGTTCAAAACCATGTCGCCGCGCCCGGTCACGGTGCGTCTGCTCGACCCGCCAATCCACGAATTCCTGCCCAGCGAACAGCAACTGGTCGATGAACTGCAACAGTTACAGCACTTGCGCCTTTCCGTACAAGGCATGGAAGTGCTGGTGGAAACCGCCAAACTGCTGGCGGGTAGCAGTGGCGAACCACTCCCTTCCAGCGTGCACGAACTCGGCGACACCCGTCTGGTCGACAGCGTAATCACCCGCAAGGAGCAAATCCTGAAAAAGGTGCGGGCACTGCGCGAAGTCAACCCCATGCTGGGGCATCGCGGCGTGCGCCTCGGCATTACGTTCCCGGAAATCTACACCATGCAGATCCGCGCGGTGCTGGAAGCGGCTGCCGACTGCACCAAGGCAGGCATCCCGGTATCCCCGGAAATCATGGTGCCGCAGGTCTGTACCGTCGAAGAACTCAAGCATGTCAAAAAGCTGGTGCAATCGGTGCATCAGCAAGTTGAAGCCACCTTTGGCGTCAAAGTTCACTACCAGTTTGGCAGCATGATGGAAGTAGTGCGTGCCTGTATGCGGGCGGACAGTCTGGCGGAAGAAGCGCAATTCTTCTCCTTCGGCACCAACGACCTGACCCAAGCCACCTTCTCGTTCTCCCGCGAAGACGCCGAGAACAAGTTCCTGCCGATGTACAACGAACGCAGCATTTTGCAGGACAACCCGTTTGAAGTGCTGGACTTAAAAGGTGTCGGGCGGCTAATGGGACTGGCAGTCGGTTGGGGACGTAGCACCCATCCCAAACTCAAGGTCGGCATCTGCGGCGAACATGGCGGGCATCCGGCCTCCATCCAGTTCTGTGACAGTATCGGGCTGGATTATGTGTCCTGCTCCGGGCCGCGCGTGCCGATTGCACGGCTGGCGGCTGCCCATGCGCAAATACTGTTGGGCAAGGAAAAAGCCAACGCTGACAAAACGGCTTAATAGCCTCACCAGCCTCCTCCGCTGGGGGGAGGCTTTTATTGGCTTTATGTACGCCAATTTGCACATCCCCCCCGCTGCCCCTACCATGAGCGTTTTCCCCGAAAACTGCCTACTATGCCAGACCTCGACATCAAAGCCATTGAAGACAAACTGGTCGCCGCCCGCACCAAGCTGATCCTCGACAAACCGTTCCTCGGGGCGTTGGTGTTGCGCCTGCCCTTGCAGATTGCCAACCCGGCATGGTGCCCGACCACGGGCACGGATGCCCGCAAGTTTTATTACAACCCCGAATACGTGCAAGAATTGCGCACCGAAGAAGCCCAGTTCGTGCTCGCCCACGAAGCCCTTCATTGCGCCCTGTCGCACTTTGCCCGCCGTGCCCACCGCGTCAAACACCGCTGGGATCTAGCCTGCGATTACGCCATTAACCCCATCCTGATTGCCGACGGCCTGAAACCACCGCCGGGCATGATCATGATGAAAGAATACGTCGGCATGACCGCCGAGGAGATTTACCCGCTCCTCGACGACAACGACATGACCGAAACGATGGATCAGCACCTGTATGACAAGGAAGACAACCCCTCCGAAGGCGGGCGTGATACCAGTGACAACCCGCTGAATAACCGCGACAAACAGGAAACTTCCACACCCAACAACCAGGATGACCAACCACAGGAATCCGAACCAGAACCCAGTGACGAGGCCGAGCCAACCGAGCCGGAGCCTTCCGAACCAGAACCCGCCGACGCGGGCGCGGGACAATCTGCCGCCCCCACCGAAACCGATAATGACAGCGGCGGGCAACAACAAGAACGCGATGAACAATCCGAAGGCGGCGAAGCCCCCCCGCCGCCACTGAACCAGCAAGAAGCTGAAGACCTCAGTGTGCAATGGCAGCAACGCCTTGCCGGAGCAGCACAACAAGCCCAGCAAGCCGGAAAACTCAGCGGCGTCATGAAACGTCTGGTGGAAGAACTGCTGCAACCACGCTTACCCTGGCGCACCTTGCTGGCGCACTACATGACCGCTGTGGCTCGCGATGATTACAGCTATGCCCGCCCCAGCTCACGGCGCGGCGACCCGGCGATTTTCCCCAGCCTGAAAAGCTACCAGATTAACGCAGTCGTCGCGCTGGACGTGAGCGGCTCAGTCAACGACAAGGAATTGCAAGACTGCCTGTCAGAAATCAACGCCATCAAAGGGCAAGTCCGCGCGGCTGTCACCCTACTCGCCTGCGATTCCGAAGTGGTGGAAGGTTTCCCGCGCCGTTTTGAGCCGTGGGAAGAAGCCACCCTGCCACAAGCCATGCCTGGCGGTGGTTCCACCGATTTCCGCCCGGTATTCGAGTGGGTAAATGCCCAAGACCAGCAGCCGGATATTTTGGTGTATTTCACCGATGCGCAAGGCTATTTCCCCAAAGCACCGCCGAACTTCCCCGTCATCTGGTTGGTAAAAGGCAAGTCCCCCGTACCGTGGGGCACAAGAGTACAACTAAACTAGTAGGGGCGTATTGCATACGCCCTCTTCCAGAGCCAACAACGCTGCCCCAAACGCGGCCTCATCATGCCGTGAAGCCAGCAACGGCGCACCAATCAGCCTTGCCCGCATCTGCATCCACGCCGGATTGCGGCTACCGCCACCGACAGTACGCAACGTTTGCGGGTAAGGTGCTCCAAGCTCATGCAGGCGTTGCCAGCCTTCCCGCTCAATCCGGCTCATGCCTTCCAGCATGGCTTGCAGAAATGGCACATCGTCTGCCGGGCGTGGCGTTAGCCGAGGCTGCAATTGCGGATCAGCATGGGGAAAGCGTTCCCCCTGCTTCACCAACGGGTAATAATCCAGCCCAGTGGGGGTTTCCGGTGTGAGCAGCGACGTCAAACGCTCCAACGCCGCCCGCGAAAAATGCTGTAACAGCACTGCCCCACCGCTATTGGATGCGCCCCCCGCCAACCACTTATCCCCCAAACGATGGCTGTAAATACCGAATTCAGGGGCAAATATCGGCTGATCACTGATGATTTTAAGCGCAATGGTACTGCCCAGCGACGTCACCGCATCGCCCAACGCGCTTGCACCTGTAGCGATGAAAGCCGCAATGCTGTCAGTGGTTCCAGCGCGACAGATCCCCGCCCCAATTTTCTCCCCCGGCACATACACTTTCGGCAACAAGCGCTCAGGAACCAGCCCCTTCACCCATTCCGGCCATGCTCGCCGCACCGGGTCATACCCCAACTTCAAACAATTATTTTCATCGCTGAAACCAAATTGCCCTGCCAGCTTGCCTGCAATCCAGTCGGCCTGATGCAAAGCGTGAGCGTGGGGTTGGTCGGGGTAATGCTCCAAGAGCCACAGCAATTTGGCGAGACTGCTGCTTGCACCGTGCGCACCGCTTTCTCTGGGGGCAATGGCTGCAATGCGCCGCGCCTGTTCCAGCGCACGCGCATCGTTGTACATCAGGGCGGGTGTGGTCGGGTTGCCAGCCACATCCGTCAGCAAAATCGTGCCGGAAGTGCCATCCACAGCGATACCTTGCAGATTTGAGCGGATAGCTGCGGGCAGTTCAGCCATGACTTGCTGCACAGCAGCCCACCACAATTCAGGGGTTTGCTCGGCATGGGCGGGGTAAATAACCCGCGCTTCGGCTTGCACCGCCTGATTGCCATCAATAACAATCAAGCGGCAACCAGATGTGCCTAAATCAAGACCGGCGTAGTAATTCTCGGGCAGTGCTGCGGGCAATTTCAAGCTCCTCATTGGTGGGGATAACCAAAAGCTTGAGGGTAGCAGCTTCCTGCTGGAATTCCAGAATGCCTGCGGTGTGAGCCGTATTTCTGTCAAGGTCAGGGTGTACACCAAATACCTGCAAATTCGCGCACACTTGCGCCCGGATTCGCGCCGAATGTTCGCCAATGCCGCCGGTGAATACTACGGCATCTATGCGCCCCAACACGGCGATATACGCGCCGACGTATTTTTTCACACGGTAGGCAAACATGGCTTCCGCCAGTTGCGCATCGGTATCCCCGCTATCGGCCAGTGCCTGCACTTCGCGCATGTCGCCGACGCCACACAGCCCTTTCAGGCCACTTTTTTTATTGAACAGGCTTTCCACATCATCGGCTGATAACCCGGTTTCGCGATGCAGGTAGAAATGCAGCGCGGGGTCAATGTCACCACAGCGGGTTCCCATCACCAGCCCTTCCAGCGGTGTCATGCCCATCGACGTGTCTATACTCTTGCCCCCAGCAATCGCCGCCGCGCTGCAACCATTCCCCAGATGCAGGGTAATCAGGTTGAGATCAGCCAAATCACGGTGCAAATACGCTGCCGCCTGTTGCGCCACGTACTGGTGTGACGTGCCGTGGAAACCGTAACGCCGTACCTTGTGTTGCTGGTACAGCTCGACCGGCAGCGCATAGCGGAACGCCACAGGCGGCATGGTCTGGTGAAACGCCGTGTCAAACACCGCCACCTGTGGAATGCCCGGAAACAGGCGTTGCGCCACTTCGATACCTTCCAGATTCGCTGGATTGTGTAGCGGAGCCAACGGAATCATTGCCCGGATGGTATCCACCACCGCCGCATCAATCAGCGCCGGTTGCTTGAAATGTTCGCCGCCGTGTACGACGCGATGCCCAATCGCATCAATTCCGGCAATGCCTGCTGCTTGCAAACGCTGAATAATTTGTTCCAGCGCTTCATGGTGAGAGGCCATTTCACCACCGGCTTCACCAATCCGGTCGATCAAGCCGCCCGCCAGCACTTGCTGCTCGTCCATGCCGAACACTTGGTATTTGATGGATGAGCTGCCTGCATTCAGTACCAGTATTTTCACGCTGCGGTCTCCTGTTGCGCCTGAATCGCGGTAATCACCACGGTATTTACAATATCCGTCACCGTGCAGCCTCGGCTGAGGTCGTTGACCGGCTTGTTCAAACCTTGCAAAACCGGGCCGATGGCGACGGCGTTGGCGGAACGTTGCACCGCTTTATAAGTGTTATTGCCGGTATTCAGGTCAGGAAAAATGAATACGGTGGCTTTGCCTGCGACTTCGCTACCGGGCATTTTGGAGTTGCCAATACTGGCGTCCACCGCTGCGTCGTACTGGATTGGACCATCGAGTTTCAGCTCAGGGCAACGGGCATGGGCAAGTTTGACGGCAGTACGCACTTTTTCCACGTCATCGCCTTTGCCCGATTCACCTGAGGAATACGACAGCATGGCGGTACGTGGTTCAATGCCAAACATCCGCGCCGTGTCGGACGAAGTGACGGCAATATCCGCCAACTCCGCCGCATTCGGGTTGGGGTTGACCGCGCAATCGCCGTACACCAGCACCCGGTCTTCCAGACACATGAAGAACACGCTGGACACCAGTGAGCAATCCGGCTTGGTCTTGATGATTTCAAACGCCGGGCGGATGGTGTGCTGGGTGGTATGTGCCGCGCCGGATACCATGCCATCGGCATAACCCAGATGTACCATCATCGTGCCGAAATAACTGACATCCACCATCGTATCCCAGGCGAAGGCCGGGGAAACGTTCTTGTGCTTGCGCAGCTCGTAATAAGCATCGGCAAATTCCTGCCGCCACGGCGATTTGCGCGGGTCGATAATGTCCACATGGCGCAATTTCAGCCCCAGATGCGAGGCTTTAGCACGCACGTCTTCCTCAACACCCAACAGACTGACTTGCACCACATCCCGCAAGGAAAGGATTTCAGCCGCGCGTAACACGCGCTCGTCACTGCTTTCCGGCAACACAATGTGTTTGCGCTGCGACTTGGCACGCTGGATCAGCTCGTATTCAAACATCAACGGGGTCATGCGCTGCCCGACGTTTTGAATAATCAACTGGCGCAACTGGTGCATATCCACGCAGGATTCCATCAAGCCCAGCGCCACCGCGATCTTGCGTTCGTCGGAGGGCAGGATGCTGCCTTCCACTTCGTTGACTTTCAGCGCAGTCTCGAAGGTATCCAGCGGTGAAGACAAAATAGGCAGGCGTAAAGGGTTCATGCCTTCCAGCAGCTTGCTGACCTGTGGCGCGGGTTGTTGCCCACCTGTGAGTACCAACCCGGAAATCAACGGGTAATTGCTGGACGCATCCGCCGCCAAAGTACCCAAAATAATGTCGGAACGGTCGCCGGGGGTAATGATCAGGGTACAGTTGTCCAGATGGTCGAGGAAATCCTGTACCTGCATCGCCGCCACTTTGTAGCGGGAAACTTCGTGGTTCATTGACTGCGGCGTGCCGTACAAGCAGGTGAAATGCAGAGCGCGGGCAATTTCACCCACGGTTGGGCGTCCCAGCGAACTCTTTTCTGGCAGTACGTAAAACGGGAAGCGCGAACCTTGCAGCAAGGTCGACAGCTCATCGACCTGATCGGGCGGCACGCGGTTGGCAAAAGCTGCCAGCAACTCGCAATGCTGCCCCGCGTCCAAATGTTCTTCCAGCATCCGCACCGCATCGGCAATTTCACCCGCAGTACGCCCGTGACCTTTGACGACAGGCATGAACAGGCAACCAAAATGGTTGGCAAGTCTGGCATTGAATCCCAGCTCCAGCGCGGTATTTGCCCCGGTGAAATCGGTTCCAGCGCACACCACGATGTCCATCTTTTCTTGCACGGCGCGGTATTTGGCGAGAATCAGCTTGAGCAAGTCATCGTGATGGCCTTCCGCGATCATTTTACGGGCAACGTCCAACGTCACGCCGTAGAGTTCGCTGCCTTCCATGTCCAGACCATAACGCTTGGAAATCAGGTGGATCAGCGGGTCGCGCCCGTTGTTTTCAGTAATGACCGGGCGGAAGAAACCCACCTTGGGTGTCATGGCGCGGAGCATTTCCATCATGCCCAGCACGATGATTGACTTGCCGCTGCGGGGTTCTGCCCCGGCTATGTAGATACTGTGAAACACGTGCGTCCCCTTGAGTCCCGAAATGATTTTGTGCATTGCAGCATTTATCATAAAGCAATTCGGGGGCTGCTACCAGTGGGGGATGGTTAAGCGGTATGCATACGACTTACCCCATCAGCCGCTCTACCAACCAAAACGCCCCCATCAAACCAATCAGCACAGACCCTACCTGCATGTAAGATCTTGACTGCTTTTGCTTGAACAATAACAACAACACAGGAAAAATCAGCAAAATTGCCAGCAACTGCCCAGCCTCAACACCGAGATTGAAGAACAACAATGCACTGGCCACCTGATCACCCAGCCCGATTTCCTTGAGAATGTAGGAAAAGCCGAAACCGTGGATCAAGCCAAATAGAAAAGTCACCACGACACGACGCTTCCAAGGGGAAACTGGCTGTGGCTGGTGTTGCCGCTGCAATTCGTAAAGGTTTTCAAGCGCCACGTAAACAATACTGAAGGCAATCGCCACTTCCACCCATGCAGCAGGCAGGTTGACAATATCCAGCACGGACAAGCCCAAGGTGATGGAGTGAGCCACGGTGAAAGAGGTCACCAGCGCCAACAAAGGTTTAATGCGAATGGGCAACATCAGCAGGGCAAGCAAGAAAAGTAGATGGTCAAATCCAAATAAAATATGCTTCACGCCTATCGGGAAATAATGGGTGGAGCTGAATAAGGCGCGGATTCCGCTAGCAGCTGGTGCATCCGGCGCTAATGTAGACATAGACGCCTGTTGTGATGCCTGTTGTGATGCACGCTTCTGCCATGCTGCCATGACCCTTCCGAGTGGCACCTGATGTTGGCGCTTTTCTGCCGAAAAGACAAAATCCTGGAAACGGTCGACGTTGGCAATGGCCAAACGGGTGAAATTTTGATGGTTGGGAAGCTGGTCGATAAAGAGCTTGTACTCAATCGTCAGTGTCTCAATGGCAGCGCCGCAGTCATACTCCATCTTAAATTGCTGTGAGGCAATATCATTCAGCACAAGGGTTCCAGCCGTTTTAGCCGTGCAGACGGCTTCACCATTTTTCATCACCAAGCCTTCGCGGATAGCTTGCTCCACCCCGGCCTCATCGGTATTCAGCGTCTTCAAATTGGCGATGGGAGCTGTATAAACAACCGTAAGCTGGCTGTTGCTGGTGATGAGGATACCCGTATCCGTGACACCACCGGCAACATGAGCAAAGGCCGGTGTACTCAACAACCATAGCCAACTAAACAATAATAGGTATTTAATCATGACAAACAACCAGATAAAGAAAAGAAGTGATAAGTGAGCATGTGATACTAATGCCGAAATGTGTATCAAATATGGACAAAACCAAGCTTTCAAGACATGAAAATCTCCATGACTTCTCCATATTTGCCCCTCACTTGCTCCTTATTTCACGATCAGAATGCACCCTGTCAATAAGACAATAATCTAATCCAGGAGCTACTTATGTTAAACACACCAAACAAACTGAAGTTTGCAACAGCCTTATTTCTCGCCTTTGCTACTTACGCGATGTCTTCCAATGCAGAAACAGGTCGTGGCGGCCAAGGTGGTCAAGGCGGCCCTCAAGGTGGCCCACCTCAAGAAGCCATTCAAGCTTGCGCTTCACTAACAGAAGGCACTGCTTGTAGCTTTACAGGTCGCCAAGGTGAAACGATGACCGGTTCATGCATCACCCCACCACGCGGTGAAGCATCGTTGATCTGTGCTCCTGAAGGCGGCAAAATGCCTCCTCCAAGACCTGAGAAAAGTGCAGAGTAACTGTCTGGCAACCAGCTAAACAGAAAACCGGCAAGCTTAATCGCTTGCCGGTTTTTTTTGTGGACTATTTAATAATGGGTGAACTACGCTGGTCGACAAAAGCACCCTTAACACACGTTGGCATATTGGGCGCGTCCAATGAGGCATGGTAATGATAAATGCCATCAGGGAACTCCGCTGTCGCACTGGTGTGTCCGTTACACCCGTCCAGATCAGTAGGTGTGGTCGCCACACCATTCACCATATCTGCGTAGGAATAAATCGGATAACCATCTTTCGCATAACCCGTTAAAGCCGTGCTGCTCTGGGTGATCTTGTTACCACAGTTTGCCAGATTGTCAGTACCGTGTGCCTGATGCACTTTATCAGCTGCCTCGGGAATTAAATGCCAGTGATAATAACCCGCCGGATCGTGATGCCCCCCGCAATAATCCAGTGATGGAATATTGCCACCAACAGCCGCCGCCATACCCGTAGGCCCTGTGACAACAGAAGGCGGCGTACCCGTAAAGGGAATACCATCCAATGACAGCCCGACAGGTTGCACACTACCGATCGCAGTGGGAGAAGTAGTATTTTGAGGTGTCACTGGTATCAGGTAAGTCACTGTCAACGCATCATTCGCCGAAGCATTCAGGCAAGCAGCTGTACAATTCTCTCCGGTAGTGGTTCCCAATCTTGGATCCTGAATACAAACCGTTCCGGCCACTTCATCGATCAGGTCATAACCATCTTTCGCCATGTTATCCCATAAGGTCTGGGTCAGACTCTGGAAGCCGGGGCCGCTGGCTCCATCATAAATACCCACACCACCATCCAGCATCGTGTAACCACTCGGGCAAAACGGACCTGCATCATCATCAACCAGATCGCCATTGCTGTTGTGTATCACATTGTCTTTAAAAACAAGCTTGTGACAGGTAGTGGAAGCGCCATTGCTTAATGTACAAGTCGTCGTGCCAGATGAAACAATCGACCGAAACAGGCTTACGTCAAGAATGGTGCTAGTGTCTGCGGTAGTGGAGGTAGTGGAGGCAGTCGAGGTGGTGGAGGTAGCGGTAGTGGTTGTATCCGTACTATCCACAGTACTACTCGTTGTACTACTGCTACTGTTGCATCCAGAGACAAGTGACATGGAACCCAATGCCATAATAAGTAAAGATTTTTTTAGCACCTCAGGTGAGTGCTTGGTGGAGGACAAGTTGAACATAAATTAACCCTGCTAGTATGAGTCTGTTTCCGGGTGGGCGAAATGACTGAATCGGAATCGAATTCCTATTCAGTCATTCCAACGCACTTATTGTGGTGGCAGCCCGGTAGGTGGTACGCCCCCTGCTGGTGGAACGCCGCCCGCTGGAGGTGCTCCCGCTGCGGCGGCGCTTGCAGACGTACCTTGCTCACCGTGGAAGCAGCCAATGAACGCATTATCACCCGCCGGAGCAGCATGATAATGGAAGCCACGAATAGCATCGGTATGACCACGGCATTGATCCAGATCAGTATTATCATTACCCGTGGGGTTCTTATTGGCGTAAATGCCGTAACCATCCATTGCATACCCCAACAGAGTGGCATGACCATCTTCTTGAATAGCTGACTCAGTACAGCCAGTAGCAGCGTGGTAATGGTAGCCAACATTTGGATTAACATGCCCACCACAATCGTCGAATGCAGCAATGGTATGAGCACTCAAAATAGCATCAACCGGTGCTGCCAAGGCGAACGTGACGCCAGTCAATGAAATACCGACATTGCCATTGAGCGTTGCAGGTGTCGCTAATGGAACAGGGGTTTTGGGTATCAAGACCGTTTCCGAGATACCGCCGTTAACGTAATCCAGTGAACATTCCACACAATAATTTTGATATTCCGCCGCAACATTGGGCTGTGCCGCTGCCTCACAGGCCACCTGCGTATCGGTAATCTTTACCTTACCCGTTGCCAGATCATACAGTTGCCAACTAGCATCGTTGTAAAGCGTCGGCAGATTGACAATGAAATTACCGTCAACATCGTAAGTTTCACCACTCCCATCAAGCCAAATACCCCCCTCTGTCGCGGTTGAAGTAATCGTGGGTGGGCAGAAAGGACCAACAGCATGATTGGCGGGAACACCTTTAACGCTAATCCGGTAGCATGTCGTTTGCGTCCCGCCACTCAGCACACAATCTTCCGTGGTTGCAGCCTCAACCAGCGCCCCGCTGACAAAAAGATTGGGGTTAGGCCCCTCAGTAGCATCCGATGCGCTAACGACTGTAGTAGTACCCGTGCTGGTTGCAGGGGTTGTGGTTGTTGCTGTATCTGTCCCGGTTGTCGCTGTGTCCGTCCCGGTCGTAGTGGTTAATGTCGTGGAGGAGCTACCACCGCACCCCTGTAGCCCGGCTACCAGCGTCAGACCCAGGAGTGCCCTGCGATATTGTATGTTCATATTTGCCTTCATTAAATTTTGTTAAGAATGGCTAAATATACGAGGGAAATGTGAGGGAAATATGGAGGCGGACGCTGAACGGGGTTATTCGATGGGATTTTCGGGGAATATTCGCTACGTACCCCCAGTTTACCAGATTTGGTTGAACTGGGGGCTTTTACGACAGCCTCGGTTTGGAGGCGGGGAGCGGTGGATTACACCACTCAGTCGGGATTAATGACGGGGTGGCGGTAGGTTCCGACCCGTTGTTGTGGTCGTGCTGGTGTTAGTACCTTGACGGGCTTCTGGCTTTTGGGGTGCTGCGCCTGTTGTCGTTTGTGCACCTTGAGCGGGCGTTTCAGTGTACTCAGCCACGGACAGTTGGCTGTCTGCGTCCTTGTCTTTGCTGGCAAAGTCCCACACCAAACGACCTGTTTCTGTACTACCCAATGCAGACATTTCTTCCAATGACAAAGACGCATCACTGCCAGCAATCAGGTTGAAAGCTGTGGCGGCTTGTGCTGCCGTTTTGTCAGCGAAAGCGGCGGCAAACTCTGTTGCACTGACGCTACCGCTTTTGTCAGCGTCCATCACGCCAAACATGGAGGAGGTACGTTCTACACGATGGGCATCATCCGCAGCCTTGAATTCATCGAAGGACAAGAATGTGTCAGCATTGGTATCAGCGGCGTTAAATTCTGCTGTTTTGCCAGCGAGCATCTCATCACGGGAGATAATGCCATCGCCACTGGTATCGTATTTGAGCAGCATTTGTACCATGTCACTTTGTTGTCCAAGTACGGAGTCAGCCGCGAATACAGGCGCAGACAGAACACTCGCCAAAACAGCGATAGACAGGATTGTTGTTTTCATCATTGATCACTCTATTAATTTTTAGTATTTGGGGTTTCGTTAGCAGCGCTGGGGATGCGCTGCCAACGAAGTGAATCATAGTTTGAGTAAATTGATTAATCAATGCAGTTTATTGTCATTTTAAAAACTTCACAATTCCTCCACAATTCCCCGCCATTTCTCCACAATCTCCATCACGGCTTCTTGGTAAATAAGGGTGCTTCAGGCTGCTCAGGCGTTAAGACAAATTTATATTTTTCGGGTGCTGAGTCTGCGCCAAGTTTTCGCGTGGCTGTCATCTCAAGTGACCGTTCATCCGCCGTTTTCCCAAATAACCCAACATGAAGGGTTAGCTCATTGCTAGTGGCGGAGTCGATACTCGCCAAGGCAAAGCGCCCCATAATCACCAGTTGTTCGTTAGGGGCTTGCGGTTCCTCGTGTGAAGCGACAGGTGATAGCATCAAACCTTGCAATGGCCGTGAGCCTTCCTTGTCAGTTAGCCTTACCTTTTCGTTGATAGCCGTCACAAGAGCTGCGCGGTGTTTGATGAATTCGCCCGCAGACATTTTACCGTCACCATCATCATCAATAGCATCAAAGGCTGACACGGGCAGTGACAGCACCATAAAGACACCATCGCCCTTGAAATTTAAGGTGCCGTGCTGAGCGACCATGAGGTGTGCTGATGCGTGCGGCACAATGGCCGCACTCAACACTAAGCTAGAGAGCAGAAGCTTGGCCTGAAACATCAGGCGTTTGTACTGGCTTTGCTTAGACATCTTAATACCTGTTTATGAATGAACATTATTGTGGAGGGCCGCCCGCTGGAGGAGCACCCGCGCTTGCCACTGCACCTTTCACACAACGCTGGAAGTAAGGGTAGCTGTCCGTTGCATAGTAATGGTAGATGCCGTTAGGAAATTCCGGGGTTACACCAAAACGCCCGTTACACTCATCCAGATCCCCGGAGCCTGCGACATATTGCCAGTCCTGTTTAAACGTACCCAGTGAATAAATGTCCACGGAAGGTCTGGTGTCGCTCACCGAAGTCACCAGTTGATAACTACCCGATACCTTCTTTATGGCTGAACTTGCATTAGTCGGGTCGCTGTAACCATAGCGTGCATAGATAGGGAAGCCATCTGCCGCCCAGCCGATTTGAGTCATTTTGGAGCTATTGCCACCTTTCAAGGTAATAAAACCTTCTGGCATCCCATGGTAGTGATAGGTACCATCGGGTTGAACGTGTGCGTTATTTTCATCAGCGCCAAAATCAAAACTGGTTTGTCCTAATGCTTCCAAACTCCATGCACCGCTGTTGTCGCCACCAGCACAGGAAGTACCGTAATCCGTACAAGAACCACCGGTGCCAGCATCGATTTTAATACCATTCAGAATGTGTCCCTGAGGGCCTGCTGGGCCGCCACGGGTTGTCGCGACATCTGTCTTGGTGGGTGTTAGCGTATAGCTGGCTGTGACGGTCTGTTCTGAAATCGTATTCGGATTACCGGGGTTAGGGAAAGTCCCAACCGCGTGATCAGGAATACCATTCGCCGCCAGCTCACGTGTTGTTCCCGTACAAGTCCAGGCTGAGGTACTGGTAGCATTCACCGAGCTGGATGCGTTGAATCCACTATAACTATAATCACACGCAACCCCATTGGTTGAAGTTGTGCCTGTGGTGGTGGTATTTGTCGTGGCGGTTATGACTACCTGATCGGTGGTGGTTTCTGTGCCATCACTGACGGCGACCTGAAACGTGTAGCTTCCTGCAACATCAGCCGTGAAGGTCGGGTTTACTGTAGTCATTGAATCGAGTACCGCAGCACTATTGGCAGGCACTGTCACCGCCGACCAGTAATAGGTAAGGCTGTTCCCATCTGCATCAGAGCTACCGCTGGCATTCAGGCTAACGGTAGTACCAGGCGTCACATTTTGATCTACCCCGGCACTGGCTACGGGTGCTGTATTAGAACCTGTTGTGCTGGTTGTTGTCGTTACTGTCGATGAGGAGCCGCCGCACCCCTGTAACCCAGCTATCAGTGCTAGGCTCAGCAGTGTCTTGCGATATTGTATGTTCATATTTCCCACTATTAGCGTTTGTTGGTGATAGCTAAAGATTACGGTGCAAATGTGAGGGAAATGTGGAGAGCGCAAAATAATCAGGGCTAAAGATGTTGACTACTCCCCACGGCTAAAGCCGGGGGATTCCTAATTCACCGAGAACAGGACGACGACACCGAAATGCCATCGCCACTAACATTCTCTCCAAAGGCTAACACCGCCAGCCCGGCGGCTAAAATGTTACGTGCTGCATTCACGTCACGGTCGTGGGTTGTGCCGCATTCGGGGCACTCCCACGATCGCACGTCCAGCGGCATGTTTTCTTTCACGAACCCACAGCAGGAACAGCGTTTAGTGGACGGGAAGAATCTCCCTATCTCAACGTATGTCCTCCCGTACCAGCCAGCTTTGTACGCAAGCTGGCGAGTGAACTCACCCCAACTTGCATCCGCAATGTGCTTGGCTAACGTTGGGTTCTTAATCATGTTCTTCACGGCGAGGTTTTCAGCACAAACCACTTGGTTCTCGTTAATCAGTTTGCGGGACAACTTGTGCAAGTTGTCCGAACGGTCATCGGAAATTTTCGCGTGAACACGGGCGACCTTGCGTTTAGCTTTCAACCGGTTCTTGCTGCCGAGTGTCTTCTTGGCAAGACGGCGTTGGTACTTCGCGAGTTTAGCCGCGTGTTGTGCGGTGTGGCGGGGATTACCGGATTTAAAACCGTCAGAGGTAACGAACAAATCCTTGATGCCCACGTCAATGCCTGCCTTTTTATCGGTGACGGGCAACAGCGTGGGTTCAAATTCACACAAGCAAGACACAAAATAGCGTCCGGCCTGATCTTTGGAAACAGTAACCGTGGTGGGGTCAGCCGGAAGTGCCTGACTCCACTTGATATTCAGCGGTTTATCGCACTTCGCCAGTTTCAATTCACCGTCACGGTAGCTGAACGCGCGGTACGTGAATTCAGCCGATTGGCGGTGCTTTTTAGATTTGAAGACAGGGTATTTTGCCCGACCTTCAAAGAAGTTTTTGAACGCCGTTTGCTGATTCCTCAAGCATTGTTGCAGCGGAACACTGGAAACGTCGTTCAGGAAAGTAGCTTCAGGCAGTTTTTTGATGGCAGTCAGTTGGGAACTCGCTTTCGTGTACCCAACTTTTTCCTGAGCCTGATAGTAGGCATCCGTGCGGTAACGCAAGATGCTGTTGTAAACGTAGCGCACACAACCGAACGTCTGAACCAGCAACGTTTCTTGTTGTGGGTCTGGGTAGAATCGGAATTGGTAGGCGCGTTTAGTTTTCATTATTCACAAAATATCGTATATTTCGTGAAGAGTCAACAACCGAAGATAGCAAACCAAACGGAGGAGCGAGAAGAGGGTCGGCTGTCGCCGACGCGCTATCCCTCCCCATGCCTAAAGGTTAGCGTTCACGCCCTCTATTAGGCATTTCAGCGACTTTGTAGTAAATTCTCCCCATCCCAACAGCGAGTCATTTTCCCCTTGTTAGCCCCCGTTTCCCACTTACCCACGACACTGGATGAAGCGCATCAGGTAATCGTGCGCCAACAAGAACGAATAGCTGAGTTGGAGAAGCAAGTGGCACGGGTAGCAGTGCTGGAGCAACAAGTCGAAGCCCTGCAACAACATATCGAAGAACTAGTGGCTAAATTCGGCAGCAGTTCGCTCAACAGTTCCAAACCGCCCTCATCCGACAGTCCCGAACAACGGGCGTTGCGCCCTAAACGCAAGGGGAGTAGCCGCGCTCAGGGTGGCCAACCGGGGCATCCGCGTCACGAACGGGCGTTATATCCTGCCGAACAAGTGACGCGCACCGAACAGTATTTCCCTGAAAGCACCTGTCCCTGTGGCGGTGCAGTGGCGATTGACTGGGGAAACCCTTACTGCCATCAGGTCACGGATATTGCGCCGCCACCACCGCCGGATGTGACGGAACACCAGTTTTACCACGGTATTTGCCAATCCTGCGGCATCAAGCATCACAGTCAGTGGCCCGATTGGGTGCCGAGCGGTCAAATGGGCGCGGGCGTTATTGCATGGGTGGTGATCCTGAGCGGTCAGTTCCGCCTGTCGATGCGTCAGATTCAAGTGCTGTTGTGGGAAATGTGCCAGATACGTTTCAGCACGGGTGCAATCAGCAACGCCCAAGGCAAAGCGATTCCGTGGATGGGCCGCTGTACCGTCAAGTGGGTCAGCATGTGCGCGAACAAGCAGTGTGCCATGCCGATGAAACCCGCCATTATCGGGGGACGAACACCTATTGGTTATGGGCATTGGCGGATAATACGGTCAGTTACTTCATGACCCATTACTCCCGTGGCAAGGCGGCGGCGGATGCGTTGCTGGGTAGCTTTAGCGGTTATTTAGTCACCGACCACTTCAGTGGTTACGGCAATGTCCCGCCCGAACGGCGGCAACTGTGTTGGGCGCATTTGATCCGGCACTTCCGCAAAATAGCAGGACGCTGTGGCGAAGGGGGAATCGTGGGCAAACGCCTGTTGTTACTCGCTTATGCCACGATTCGCACCCATCACCGTTGGCAACAACATCCCGACCAAGCCACCCGCTACCGACGGCGGATACTGCGCTTGCGCCGCAGCTTCCAAGCCACGCTCAACCAAGGTGTGGCTTTGCACAATTGCAAGCGCACCACCAACCAATGTAAGCATCTGCTCAAGGATGAGGCGATGTGTTGGACATTCCTCAAGGATGACCGGATTCCCCTCACCAATAACCGTGCTGAGCGGGTGATCAGGCCGTATGTGCAATGGCGCAAAACCAGCTTTGCCAGCCAGTCGGCACAAGGTGACAGGTTTCGTCCGACGGTGCTGACGGTGTTGGGAACGGCGCGTCAATTGGGCATGAATATGGCGACCTTGATGCGCGAAGTTTGCTCCCAAGGCTTGGCGCATAAGCCCGTCTCGGTGCGCTTCCCGTTGGATCAAGCCAGTGCCTGCAACCCGCTACAGATGGCGTGAACGCTAACTCGCCTGATCATGTGGAACATTATGGTATCGAAGGGCATTGTGAATGCGGCTTACCCTTGTCCGAAGCCCTGCTCGACACAGGTGAACGCCGCCAGCAATGGGACATCCCGGCTCCGCAAATCGTGGTGACAGAATACCGCCAACTCATTGGCACTTGTAGCTGCGGCAACGTTCATAAAGGCAAGTTCCCAACGTCCCTGCCGCCTTACATCAGTTACGGCGCACGTCTGAAAGCCTATACGGTGGGTTTAGTACAAGGTCACTTCATTTCGCTGTCACGGGTAACGGAGATTGTGTCCGACCAATACGGAGTCAAGCCTTCCGATGGCAGTGTGCAACGCTGGATCGGTCAGGCGAGTGAAAACCTTGCGACAACGTACACGGACATTCGGGACACCATCAGCAGCAGTGCCGTGGCGAACTTTGATGAAAGTGGTATCCGAGCGCAAGGCAAGACCCAATGGCTGCATGTGGCAGCCACCCCGGAAGCCGTTTACTACACTGCCCATGCACGGCGCGGACAGGAGGCAATGACGGCGGCGGGAATCCTACCGGTATTTCAAGGCGTTGCGGTTCATGATCATTGGAAACCTTATTTCCGCTTTGATCATGTGGTACACAGCCTTTGCGTAACGCATCTGCTGCGGGAGTTGAACTACTTTGATGAAACCCTCAAGCATCAATGGCCAGCACAACTCAAACAAGTCTTGATTGATGCCAAAACAGCCGTGGCACAGGCAAAAGCAGTACAACAAACGTCACTGTCGCCGGAGCAAATTGCCGACGTGGAGCAGCGTTATGACCAATGGCTGAACCACGGACTGTTGATTTTCCCCGAACAACCCAAAACCAGCCCTACTAAACAAGGTAAAGCCAAACAAGACCCTGCCAGAAACTTGTTATGCCGTCTGCGCGATTTCAAGGATTCGGTGTTGCGATTCATTCAGCGGTTTGACGTACCGTTTGACAACAATCTGGCTGAACGAGCTGTTCGACCCGTCAAAGTCAAACTCAAGGTGGCGGGTGGATTCCGGGCAATGGGCGGTGCTGATGCTTTTTGTGTCATTCGTTCTGTGTGGGAAACTGACAAACTTCAGGAACGAAATCCGTTTGAGTCCCTCAGAGCGGTTTTCGGATAGACTGAGTAGTTACGATTTTTTCTACATATTTACTCCATTTTCTGGGTTTACCCTGCCGGGCATTGAGTTCAACGGCTGAGAAAAGCTGCTTAAACCCTGCAACCAGATCATGGAAACAGGGCAAAAGCCAAATGAACTTGCAACAACATACCCGACATTTCAAATCAAGATTGACCGTGAGCAAAACCGTTTGCGGGAAGATGATTGTGTCGATATCGAAGCCATTATTACGGGAGCTAAATAATGGATGGATTTCTATTTCAGGCATTTATTTATCTGTGTGCCGCTGTTATTGCCGTACCCATTGCCAAACGTCTGGGATTGGGTTCGGTGCTTGGCTATCTGATTGCCGGGATCGTTATCGGCCCGCTAACAGGATTGGTCGGTTCCAATGCAGAAGCGATGCAAGAACTTCAGAACTTCGCCGAGTTTGGCGTGGTAATGATGCTGTTTCTGGTCGGCCTGGAACTGGAACCGCACATGTTGTGGGAAATGCGCAACCGTTTGCTAGGGCTGGGAGGCTTGCAGGTAAGCATTACGACTGCCCTGATTACCGGCGCGGCCTTGTTACTAGGGCTGTACTGGAGTGTGGCGCTGGCTATCGGCCTGATACTTTCACTGTCGTCGACAGCCATCGTGCTGCAAACCTTGAACGAGAAAGGCTTGACCAAAACGGATGGGGGGCGTGCCAGCTTCTCGATATTGCTATTTCAGGATATGGCCGTCATTCCCATACTGGCGCTGATACCGCTGCTGGCCTTACCAGAACTGACGAATGAAGCGGCTGCCCATACGCAAACGCAGGGTGAACATCTGAGTCTGGTCACGGGCTTGCCCGGTTGGGCACATGCGCTGGTTGTCATAAATGCTGTAGCGGCCATTCTACTCTGCGGGCACTTTCTGGCGCGTCCCCTGTTTCGTTTCATTGCCACCACGCGTCTGCCGGAAATATTTACGGCCAGCGCATTGCTGCTGGTAATCGGCATTGCCCTGCTGATGACACTGGTTGGGCTTTCCCCTGCACTGGGTACATTTCTGGCGGGCGTGGTGCTGGCGGATAGCGAGTTTCGCCATGAACTGGAATCAAACATCGAACCATTCAAGGGGCTACTGCTGGGTCTGTTCTTTATCACGGTCGGCGCAGGTATCGACGTTAAAATCCTGTTTGGTGACTTCACCACCATACTGGGGCTGACCTTGGGCGTGATGCTGCTCAAAGGCGCGGTGTTATTCGGCCTTGCACGGCTGTTCAGCCTGAAGCTGGGCGACAAATGGCTGTTTACACTGGGGCTGTCACAGGTAGGTGAATTCGGCTTTGTGTTATTGAATTTCTCTTTGGGGCAATATGTACTGCCCCCCGAACTGGCGCAAACCCTATCACTGGTGGTTGCCCTTTCCATGTTGCTGACACCTATCCTGTTTATTTTTTATGACAAGTTCATCCCGACACGTTTACAGAGACAGAATAATGCAGAAGCGGATGCCATCGACGAACAAGGCTCCGTCATTATCGCGGGCAGTGGCCGTTTCGGACAAATCGTCAACCGCCTGCTGATATCCAGTGGTATATCGACCGTGGTGCTGGATCACGAAGCCTCAACGATTGATATGCTGCGCCAGTTTGGCATCAAGAGCCATTATGGCGATGCTTCGCGACCGGATTTGTTACACGCCGCCGGTATCGAACAGGCAAGGGCACTGGTTATAGCCATCGACGACCAGAAGCGCACGGTCGAAATCGTTGAATACGTCAAGCGTCGTTACCCGCATATCAAAATTTTTGCACGTGCTTTCGACATCAAGCATGACTACACACTCAAGAAAAAAGGCGCGGATGTTGCCGTGCGTGAGGTGTTCAGCGGCTCCTTGCAAATGGGCGCTGAAGTCCTGAAAGCGCTGGGAATGCATCCGTTCGATGTGGAGAAAATGAGTCATGCTTTCCGCCGTCATGATCAGGCAGCCACGGAACAACTGTACGGAATCTGGGATCAGGATCCCGATATTATCAATAACCAGCTATTCATCACCCGCGCCCAGGAACACAGTGAAACGCTCAGGGAAATACTGGAAGTTGACCTACTGCAACTGCATGACTGCACTGAACGGGGCTGGACACCACCGCCCAAAGATTATGCGCAGAAGCTGGTTGATCAGCACCCAACATAATGGCTTACTTCACCATTTCCAGCTTGTTTCTACACATTTACTCCACTTTCTGGGTTTACCCTGACAGGTAATCCAGTCAAAACTCACCCATTAGGGGGTATCCATGAGCATACACAGTATTAACGGCTGCATCGGCTGTGAAGAATGCATCAAATCCTGTCCCACAGATGTCATACGTCTGGACCCGAAGACAAAAAAGGCGGTCATCAAATACGTGGCAGATTGCCAGATTTGTCATTTGTGCCGCCTGTATTGCCCGGTGGATGCCATCATTATCGCACCGGAAAAAACCATACCGGTGATTGTATCGTGGGGCTAACCATGCAGATTCATCCTAAAAAAATCGTTATCATTATTGCACTACTCATTTTCATCGCCTTGCCAGCACTCCTGTTTGCGCTGGGAAGCGCCCCCTCTCGTAGCCTGTTAAAAGATTCGCTCTCGCTCCTGACCGTCTTGGCCTTCTCTTTCATGCTGCAACAGCTTTTTCTCACGCGTAATTTTAAAGGCATCCAGGCATATTACAAGTTAAGCCAACTATCTAATATTCATAAATATATTGGCTATTTTGTTGTAACGGTTTTTCTGTTTCACCCTGTTTTGCTGGTCGTGCCAAGGTTCTTTGAAGCAGGCGTCAAACCGCTGGATGCCTTGATCACCCTTTTGACAACCTTTCAAAGTTTGGGTGTTGTGCTCGGCTTGATTGCTTGGGGTCTGATGCTCCTGCTGGGCATGACTGCCATCTTTCGCTACAAACTGGTGCAAAAGCTGGGCATTAAATACAAAGCATGGCGGCTGTTTCATGGCGCTTTGTCTGTCCTATTCATTTCGATAGCCAGTTGGCACGCCATTGAGCTTGGACGCCATGTCGATACCCTGATGGCAAGCTTCATCATGGTCTTCGCGGTCAGCGGGGCAGTGCTTTTAGTCAAACAATATGTATTAACCACGGAAAAACGCACAGGTGTAACGTCATGAGCAACCCAGAAGATAATCACGGTTTGTCACGCCGTCAGTTTTTAGGCTTAACCAGCGGTGTCGCAGGCATGGCAGCACTGGTATCCATGGGCATCCCACCCGGCTGGGCGGATAACACAACAGCAGTCGACCTCCAGAAACGAGCCGATAAAGCCTATGAAACGGATGTACTGGTGATCGGTGGCGGCATGGCGGGTCTGTTTGCGGCGGTCAAGGCACATGATGCCGGAGCCAAGGTTATGATGATTTCCAAAGGACGTCTCGGCGCATCCGGCCAAACACCTTTTGCAAAAGGCATGTTTGCTTATGATGAAAAGACCGCAAAGATGTCGCTGGATGAGTTTACCGCCGCCGTTTCCCGCTCAGCATTGGGAACCAATAACCCGGTCTATACCCGGCAAATGGCAGAACATTCACAGGCCAGAGTGAATGAGCTGAAGGAATGGGGATTTTTTGACTCAGTGCTTTATAACAAGCCGTTTAGCAAACCCATCACCGAACGCAATATTCCCTTAATCGAGCGCGTCATGATCACCCACCTGATCAAAGAAAACGGCAAAATAGCAGGAGCTGCCGGTTTTAGTCTGGATGCTGAACAAGTCATTACGTTCCACGCCAAAAGCGTCATTTTGTGTACCGGTGCGGGAGGCTTTAAACCCAACGGTTTCCCCATTTGCGACCTGACGCATGATGGCACTGTTATGGCCTACCATATTGGTGCAAAAGTCACCGGCAAGGAGTGGAATGACGGGCATCCGGGACAAGCCGACAATGCGGCAGCCTGTTTCGATGGCTGGCATGGCATGTTTGAGCGCAAACCCGATGTGACCGGGGTGGAAATACGCCATGATCTGGGGGTAGATTTAAATTATATCGCCTACGTGAACGGCAATCCTCTGGAGGGTGGCCCTCCCCCAGAACTGATGCGCAAGAATAAAGTAAAAGGTGGCCCCTACAAACCGGAAGGATTTGATCATTCATCGCCGCCTCCCGGTGGTGAAGCTGGCTTGGCAGGTGGGCCACCGCCACGCGGAGAAGGGCCACCAAGACACGGGCCACCACCCGGTGGTGAAGGTGGTCTGCCACCCGGCATGAGCCAAACACCTGTAGGCGGTTCTTCTGCTGGGATGGCAATCCACAAATCCGAAGGTCTGGTGCCGATTAATGACCAATGCGAATCCACGATTCCGGGGCTATACGCGGCTGGTGATGCATTGGGTTCCTATATGGCGGGTGCAATCTACACGCAGATAGGCTCATCATTGGCTGGTTCAGCGGTGCAAGGCGCGATTGCTGCACAAGCCGCCGCCCGATACTGCCAGAACACGCCAATGCCCACATTATCAGCAGCAACGCTAAGCACCATAAAAGCGGAAATACTAGCGCCATTAAAAAGAAAAGCAGGCTATGGCCCAGCTTGGGTAACCCAAACCCTGCAAGGCGTGATGATTCCCAACTTTGTGTTGTACATCAAAAAAGAGAGTATGTTGAAAGCAGCCTTGGCTTATATTGAAGAGCTGAGGGATCACCACATGCCCATGCTGAGAGCGGCGGATATGCATGAACTGCGCTTGGCGCATGAAACCGCCAACATGATTATCAGCGCCGAAATGAAGTTGAAAGCCTCACTGATGCGCACAGAAAGCCGCTGTAGCCACTACCGGCTGGATTATCCCGAACTGGACAATCAAAACTGGCAAGCATGGATCAATATCCATAAGGATGCTGAAGGCAATATGCAACTGGAAAAGCAGCCGTTTGGCAGTTGGCCGACACAAGCATAACCGGTATTTAAAGATGCGCTGAATCTGATGCTGTCCGGTAAGGATGGCATCGAGATTGTCCGTGAACTGTACAGTATTTGCGTGGCTCCCCCCCTTTCCGTTAACATTCTGCCCATGCTGCTTAAGCCCTGTTGAATATGCCCTATTCGGGGCATGGCAATTTTCACTAAACGGGATAAAATCCGAAGATGTCACAGTCGGCTGGATGAGGCAGGCGTCGCCATTTGCTACGGTTACAGAAACGTCTGAACCTTATCCAGTTGACACCCTACCCAAGGAAACACATGGACCCACAACCGAAAGACCCCCACACCGTCATCGTCAATTTACGTGATACCGAAGGCACGTATACCTGTGACATCAAGGCAGGCAAGCACCAAATGGTTGCCGATGAGCCGGTTCCACTGGGTGGTGACGACTTGGGTGCAGCGCCCTACCAATACCTGAAGGCCGCCTTAGGCGCTTGCACGGCCATGACTCTTCGCATGTATGCCGAGCGCAAGAAATGGCCGGTTGAAAACGTGATCGTCACCCTGCGCCACAGCCGCGATGCCAAAAAGCAAAGCATGTTTGAACGCGACATCCAGATCGTTGGCGAACTCACCGACGACCAGCGCGAACGCCTGCTGGATATTGCTGACCGTTGCCCGGTACACAAAACCCTGAGCAATGGTGTTACCATCCTAAGCAAACTCATTGATTAACCTGTTGAAGAGCCCTCATGTTGCACATCTACAATAGCCTGACTCGCCAGAAAGAAGTCTTTGAACCCATTCAACCGCGCCAAGTACGCATGTACGTGTGCGGCATGACGGTTTACGACTACTGTCACCTCGGCCATGCACGGGTCATGGTGGTGTTTGATACCGTTTACCGTTACCTCAAAACCAGCGGTTACGCGGTCGAATACGTGCGCAACATCACCGATATTGACGACAAGATCATCAAGCGTGCCGCCGAAAATGGCGAACCGATTGACGCCCTGACCCAACGTTTCATCGACGCGATGCACGAAGATGAAGACAGCCTGAGCGTGCTGCGCCCCGATGCGGAACCGCGTGCCACTGACAATATCCAAGAGATGCTCACCATGATCCAGACCTTGCTGGACAAGGGCATCGCCTATCAGGGCAAAAACGGCGATGTGTATTACGACGTCTCCCAATTTGAGGGTTACGGCAAACTCTCCGGGCGCAAGCTGGACGACTTACGTGCCGGTGAACGGGTTGCCGTTGACGAAGTGAAAGACGACCCGCTGGATTTCGTGCTGTGGAAAGCCAGCAAACCCGGCGACCCGGCATGGGATGCGCCGTGGGGAGCAGGCCGCCCCGGTTGGCACATCGAATGTTCCGCCATGTCGCAGAAACTGCTGGGTGATCATTTCGACATTCACGGCGGCGGCAGCGATTTGCAGTTCCCGCACCACGAGAACGAAATCGCCCAAAGCGAAGGCTGCACCGGGCACAAGCACGTCAATTACTGGATGCATAACGGCTTCATCCGCGTCAACGATGAGAAGATGTCCAAGTCGCTGAACAATTTCTTCACCATCCGCGAAGTATTGAAAGATTACAAAGCAGCGGAAGTGCGCTTTTTCATCCTCAATAGCCATTACCGTAGCCAGTTGAATTACGGCACGGATCAATTGGATGCAGCACGCGCCTCGCTGTCACGCTTATATACGGCTATCCGTGGTCTGCCTGAATCAGGCCCGGCAGCCTACACCTATTACGAAAATCGCTTTATCGCGGCGATGGATGACGACTTCAACACCCCCGAAGCCATGGCGGTGCTGTTTGAACTGGCGGGCGACATTAACCGCATCCGCAAAACCCAAAGCGATGCCTCAGCCGCCGCACTCGGCGCATTGTTGCAACGCCTTGGCAATGTCCTTGGGCTGTTGCAAGATGACCCGGAAAGCTGGTTCAAAGGCTCTGCCAATGCAGACGGGTTAAGCGATGACGCCATCGAAACCCTGATCCAGCAACGTCTGGATGCCCGCACCGCCAAACAATGGGCAGAATCCGACCGCATCCGCGACGAACTCAAGGCGCAAGGCGTACTTTTGGAAGATGGCGCGGGCGGCACAACTTGGAAACGAGCATAAACATGAACAAAATAACCATTATCGGCGCAGGCTTCGCAGCCCTAAGCGCCGTGCGCCAAGTGCGCAAACAAGATAAGAATGCGGAAATCACCCTGATTGCCCCGCTTGCCGAGCTGCACTACCTGCCGGGCATTATCTGGATTCCCAACGGCTTACGCACCCGCGAAGACTTGATTGTGCCCTTGGCCAACTTCTTTGGTCGCATGAACGTCAAGTTCCACCAAGGCAATGTCACTGGCCTACGCGATGGCGGACGAATCGTCGAAACCGACAACGGTGAAGTGGGCAATGACGGCTTAATCATTGCTTCCGGCGGCCGTTTCATCAAAAAACTGCCCGGCATCGAGCACGCTATCACGCCGTGCGAAGGCATCAGTGCAGCGGAAAAAATCCGGGATCGCCTGAAAGAAATGCAAAGCGGCACTATCGCCATCGGTTTCGCAGGCAACCCCAACGAACCCAGCGCGATGCGTGGTGGGCCAATGTTTGAGTTCCTGTTCGGCATTGACACTTTGCTGCGTCAGCAAGGCCGCCGCGACAAATTCCATCTGGTATTCTTCAGCCCTGCCCCGCAACCCGGCAACCGTCTGGGTCCCAAAGCCATGTCTGGCCTGTTGTCTGAAATGGGCAAGCGCGGCATTGAAACCCACCTCGGTCACAAAATGAAAAGCTTCACCGCTGAAAAAGTGACGACCGAAGGCGGCGAATTCAACGCTGACCTGATCCTGTTCATGCCCGGCATGACCGGCAACCTGTGGTTCGACAACACCACCCTGCCCCGTTCCGCTGGCGGTTTGCTGAAAGCTGACCAACATTGCAAGGTCGACGGTTGGGACAAGGTTTACGTCGCAGGCGATTCCGGCAGTTTCCCCGGCCCCGACTGGATGCCAAAGCAAGCGCACATGGCTGATTTGCAAGCCGCCGCCGCTGCCAAAAACCTGCTGGGTGAACTGAATGGCGGCGCGACCGATGCGACCTTCAAGGTTGAACTGGTGTGCATCGTCGACTCCGTAAACAAAGGGATGTTGGTATCGCGCACTGAAAAACGTTCAGTGGTATTACCCGCTTCCCGCGTATTCCATTGGGCGAAACGCGGGTTTGAATGGTGGTATTTGCGGCAGTACCGTTAATGCTCAAAGGCAAAAAGTGTACCAGAAAGAAAACCCTGCTCAGTTGGAGCAGCGGTAAAGATAGCGCATGGGCGCTGCATTTGCTTCAGCAAGACCCTGCCATTGAACTGGTTGGTTTATTTACCCTTATTGAGCAAAAACACAACCGGGCATCCATGCACGATACCAGCATTGACATGTTACATCGTCAGGCGGATGCAGCAGGTTTACCGCTAGAACTGGTCGTGCTACCAGACGAATGCAGCAATGAACAATACGATGCCATTATACAAGCATACATCGCCACAGCCGCCCGTAATCAGATTGAGTGCATGGCCTTTGGCGACCTGTTTGTGAATGAAATCCGTCAATACCGAGAACGGCAACTGCAAGGTAGCGGGATTAGCCCGCTATTCCCCTTGTGGGGCATGTGTACTCAATATCTGGTTGAAGCCATGCTATCGGCTGGGCTACACGCGCATATTAGTAGCGTTGACCTAAACAAACTCCCCGCACAGCTTGCTGGCCAACGTTGGTCTAAAGACGTGATTGCAGGCTTCCCTCATGATTGCCACCCGTGCGGCGAAAACGGTGAAATCCACACAGTGGTAGTGGCAGGCCCCATGTTCAAGAAGACCATTCCGGTCAATATTGGTGCGGTGATTGAGCGAGATGGGTTTGCTTATGCCGATATTATTCCTATAGGAGTGTAGCGATTGCTTTTGCAGCCCGACCACCATATTCACCCCTTCCCTTTTTTTGCGGTGGATGCCGCCTTTGCTGAGGAACAGTGTACGGTACTGGATAGCCTTTTTTCGCAAGATAATGCCTGGCAACATCGGGATGGTGCGTTTTACCGCTGTTCGCTGTCCGATGTTACCGCGAGGATTCCGGCAACGTTTCAACGCGAAATACTCGCCAGAATGCGTGACATTACCGGCTTGCCACTCGTCGAGCGTTTGCTGGTCACGGCACAACGAATGCTGCCCGGACAAGTGATTGGTATACACAGCGACCGCCCACTTTTGGGTTATGAACTTGCGCGGCTGGTGGTGCAACTCAATAAGGACTGGCAAGCAGAACATGGCGGTGTGCTGGAATTATTTGCTTCACCAGAGGGCGAAGTGATGTTCAGTGTTAACCCTGAATACAACAAAGCGTTTGGCTTTCTGCTGCACGCAGAGTCGTATCATGGTGTCACTGAAGTGACTGCGCCACGCCAAACTGTGGTTTTCAATTTCTGGCATGAGGCGAATACGCCCGAACTTGACGCGCATATTCAAGCCTTGTTTGCCAAGCTGCATTTCTCGGAATTACCGGCAGCACTTGATCCGATTGCCTCCGATGCAGAGGCAACGTTGCCCGAAGAGGTGACATTTCGGGCAGGTACGGCGGCGATTGCACTGCACCGTTGGGGCTATGATGCGGCAACGGTGGTGACTGGCTACCAGCACAGCACGGGGATTGTTCGCTGCGATTCTAGCAATGCAGAAACCTACGCAGCCGTGCTACTGGCGGATTGGGTGGCGTACTTGTATCGGGACTCGTTTGATTTGGTACGTTGGGAAATCTTGCGGGGCGAACTTGAGGGAATGGAAAGGTTTCCGCGTTTGATGCCTACATGGCAGCTTTGTGTGCCGGAAAGGGGACAGTTTGACGTTCAATCACGGCTGATTCATAACACCGATTCCTGATTAGCCAAAAACTGACTTGCACGTTAAGCATATCGCTTTCTGTCCAAGTCATATTCCACGGAAGGATACGCTAAAATCCTCTGAAATCATTGGCATCCAGTTCGGAGACATACAACAGGATGTCGTTTTTAACGGCGACATTAGGTCGCCTAGTTTACGTTAGGTTTAAAGATGCGTTCTGTCCCTGATTGGTTGATACAAGTTGCATGGTGGGTATCTGGCGTCTTTGTCACGGGTGCGGTTTGGTATTTCCTATCGACCAAAGATACTGCCTTAGCCGTTGGCTCAGCCCTTATTGGCATCCTATGTGCTGGCGTCGCAATTCTCTTGCACCGCAAGAAGGATGCTTTGGCTGCTGTGCTCGTTCCAAACGAGCTGAAAAGTGAACTCCCTGATAACTAGTGTCTGACCGGAAACCCTAAAACCCTTTTCCGATCAAGATGCTACGCCCGTTTTCCTTGCCCTAAGATTTCCCGGAAGCAGGCCAGAAAGCTGCAAAAGCGCCCAAAATAGGGCAAAATAGGGCATCCATCCGCCAAACTTCGCAGGAGACACACGATGCGTGAAGTGATCGCCCGCCAACTTCGCCTGGGTCACGCTGACATCGGCAGGCTGACCTTCAACCCACGTTCGCGGGACGACATCCCGCAGGTGTTGCAAGGGCTGCAATACATTTATGTGACAGACGAACTGCGTGAGGCGGTGTTTGCGGTGCTGGAAAAGCGGGTTCCGGCGGAGGTGGACGCCAGCCGTGGACGCCCCGGCATGGATCTGTGGAATGCGCTGGTGCTGGCGACATTGCGGGTGAACCTGAACTGGGACTATGACCGGCTGCTGGAGATGGCGAACCAGCACCGCAGCATCCGTCAGATGCTGGGGCATGGTTTCTGGGATGATGACGATGAGTACAAGCTGCAAACGGTCAAGGACAACGCCGCTCTGGTGGACGAAGCCAGCCTGCAACGCATCAACCAGTTGGTGGTGGAGGCCGGTCACAAGCTGCTAAAAAAAAAGCCGCGCCGCTGAGCGCCCGTTGTGACTCCTTCGTGGTGGAAAGCAACATCCACTACCCGACCGACATCAACCTGTTGTACGACGCGGTGCGTTGTTCGGTGCGCACGGTGGCCGATTGGTGTGAAGGGCACGGCGACAGCCGCTGGCGGCAATGGCAGTACAATCTCCGCCAGGTGAAGAAAGCCTGCCGTCATGCGCAGAAGCTCAAGCACTCCAGCTCCCAAGACCCGGACAAGCAGGCCACCCGGCAACAGGCCATCCGTGACGCCCACCACACCTACCTGGGCCTGTGCGCCGCGCTGTTGTCGAAAGTGGAGGAAACGGTGGCTGACCTGCCCCTCAGCCTGCTGGACAGCCGGTCGGGCAACGACCTCCAGCGCTGGCTGGGGTACGGGTGGCATCAGGTTGACCTGGTGCGGCGGCGGGTGCTGGACGGGGAAACCATCCCCCACGGCGACAAGATCTTCTCCCTCTTCGAGGATTACAGCGAATGGCTCAGCAAGGGCAAAGCCGGTGTGCCGGTGGAGCTGGGCCTGAACGTGTGCGTGATGGAATCGGCTGACGGCTTCATCCTCCACCACCAAGTGATGCAACACTGCCCCGACAGTGAGATTGCCGTGACCATGGTTAAGCAAGCCAAAGCGCTGTTCCCCTCCCTGAGCGCGTGCAGCTTTGACAAGGGGTTCCACTCACCGGCCAACCAGCGCGAACTGGCCGAACTGCTCGACCGGGTGGTGTTGCCGAAAACGGCCGCTGGAGCCAGGCGGACACTGCCCGTGAAACCGACCCGGCGTTTGTCCAGGCCAGACGCCAGCACTCAGCGGTGGAATCCGGCATCAACGCACTGGAAGTCCATGGGCTGGACTATTGCCCCGACCGGGGGCTGGAACGCTTCAAGCGCTATGTGGCACTGGCGGTGGTGGGCAGGAACCTGCAAAAGGTCGGGGCCATTTTACAGGCCAGGGCGTTGGAGGCCTTGCAGAAGGATGAACGCCGACGACAGCGCCAAGCCGCCTGAACCACCCCACAACGCCGACCGATGAGGGAAAATGCCGGGAAGGCAGGGCAGCCCCTGCACCGAAGGCAAGCCTGCGCTGCCAGCCATGCCTTGAAACCCAGCGTTTTACCCTCGTGCTTGCCAGAAGGTGGCGGGGAAAACGGCTGCATGGACTAAAATTGGGCACTCGTGGCGGCAGGAAGGCTTTTTCGGTCAGACACTAACTACATTAGAAGAAGCACCGATAGCGAGGCTCAAGTGCGTCTTGTTCGACACCTTCCTGAGTTGAAGGCTGTTGTTCTCCGCTCATCGAGTGAAGGGTGGGGGTCACCTGTCACTTTGAACATGCGCGAGGCGAGCTACGATATGATTGATTTTCTGCAGTTTGTCTGGCTCAGGCTCGCCGAGTTCTATCCAAGAAAACATTTTGATGCCACTAACGCCCGCGACTACATTGAGTCCTACACCATAAACAGATTCGCTTTTCATTGGGCTAAGCACGAGCCGGGTGGCTCCGGCACAGGAGGAACCATTGTCGGTGTACTAACTGGTGGAGACGTGATTCAGGATCTTGAGAACATTATTGAAGATACTATGCGGTCTCTTTTTTTTGACAGCCAGCTTCTCGAGCTTGATGACTGGCTACAACGTTGGCAGGGAGCCGGGAGAGATGCCTAACATGTTGGTCAAACGGGATGACTCTCCGGCAAGCTGACTCAGCACCCTGACCTCAAACGTCAGGTTCCCCCACTAAACCCAATTCTCCAACCTTAACCCAACAACCCGCTGAAACTCATCCGTGTTATTGGTCACGACCGTCAAGCCATTGGCTAACGCTGTCGCGGCAATTTGCAGATCATAAGCCCCAATGGGTGTACCTTTGCGCTTGAGGTCGGCACGAATCCGTGCAGCTTGTTTGGCATCTTCAGGGGTAAAATCGAGGATAGTCATCGGGCGCAGGAATTTTTCCAACGCCGCCAAGTTGCGTTTGTGAGCCTGACTATTTTCAACGCCATAATACAGTTCAAACACCGTCACAGCTGAAATAAATACTTGCGCTGGTTTCAATGCCGTAAAGCGCACCAACACTGCTGGCGGTTTTTCCTTGATGAGGTAAATACAGATGTTGGTATCCAGCAGGTACTTCATCACCACTCCCGCTCTTGCACGGCGGGCTGGTCGCGCCCTTCCGCCATGAAATCGTCTGAAAACTGTTCGATGGCGAGCAGCCAATCGTCCCAGGATTGCTCCAGTGGTTCAAGGATAATGCGGTTGCCATCGCGGGAAATTTTGACCTCAGTACCCGACAAGCGAAAGGCTTTGGGTAAACGAATGGCTTGCGAACGCCCATTCTGAAAGATTTTTGCTGTTTGCATCACGCGACCCTCATCAAAAAGTATATACCAAAAATATAGACTTCTTGTCGCCTGAATTCAAGCCTTACCCACAAAAGAAAACCCCGCACGCGGGGTTTCCTTCGGAGACAGAATAAGCCGCAGCTTACATCATGCCGCCCATACCACCCATGCCGCCCATATCAGGCATTGCAGCGCCGCCATCTTTCTTCGGCAGTTCAGCGACCATTGCTTCGGTCGTGATGATCAGGCCAGAAACAGATGCCGCGTTCTGCAATGCAGTACGGGTAACTTTAGTTGGGTCAAGGATACCCATCGCGATCATATCGCCGTACTCGGAAGTACGTGCGTTGTAACCGTAGTTGCCTTCGCCCGCTTTCACCGCGTTCAGGATAACGGATGGCTCATCGCCAGCGTTAGCGCAGATTTGGCGCAGTGGCTCTTCCATCGCACGCATAGCGATTTGGATACCTACGTCTTGCTCGTGATTCTCACCTTTCAGGCTGGCAATCGCTTGCAGCGCACGCACCAGTGCAACACCACCGCCAGGAACCACGCCTTCTTCAACCGCCGCACGGGTAGCGTGCAGGGCATCTTCAACGCGGGCTTTCTTTTCTTTCATTTCGATTTCGGTTGCAGCACCGACCTTGATGACCGCAACGCCGCCTGCCAGTTTGGCAACGCGCTCTTGCAGTTTTTCACGGTCATAATCAGATGAAGTGGTTTCGATTTGTGAACGCACTTGGTCAACACGCGCTTTGATGTCATCAGGAGAACCCGCGCCATCAATGATGGTGGTGTTGTCTTTGGTGATGTTGATGCGCTTGGCTTGACCCAGATCGTCCAGCGTGACTTTATCCAAAGCCAAACCGACTTCTTCAGAAATAACCGTGCCGCCCGTCAGGATAGCGATGTCTTGCAACATGGCTTTACGACGGTCGCCGAAGCCCGGTGCTTTAACGGCTGCCACTTTAACGATACCACGGATGTTGTTCACAACCAGTGTCGCCAGTGCTTCGCCTTCGATGTCTTCAGCGATGATCATCAGTGGCTTGCCTGCTTTAGCAGCGCCTTCGAGGGCTGGCAGCAGTTCACGGATGTTGGAAATTTTCTTGTCGTACAGCAGTACGTAAGGGCCTTCCAATTCAGCCGACATGCTTTGCTGGTTGTTCACAAAGTACGGGGACAGGTAACCACGGTCGAACTGCATACCTTCTACAACGTCAAGTTCGTTGTCGAGGCCGGAACCTTCTTCAACGGTGATGACGCCTTCTTTGCCAACTTTTTCCATTGCAGTCGCAATGATGTTGCCGATGGCTTCGTCAGAGTTGGCAGAAATGCTACCAACCTGTGCGATAGCATTGGTGTCAGCGCAAGGCGTAGACATTTTTTGCAATTCAGCAACCGCAGCGATCACAGCTTTGTCGATACCGCGCTTCAGATCCATAGGGTTCATGCCAGCAGTAACAGACTTCATGCCTTCACGCACGATGGCTTGCGCCAGTACGGTTGCAGTCGTAGTACCATCACCTGCCGCGTCAGAAGTCTTGGAAGATACTTCCTTAACCAACTGTGCGCCCATGTTCTCGAACTTGTCTTCCAGTTCGATTTCTTTGGCAACGGAAACGCCGTCTTTGGTCACGGTCGGTGCGCCGAACGATTTTTCCAGTACGACGTTACGGCCTTTAGGACCCAGTGTAACTTTTACGGCGTTAGCCAGAACATTGATACCGCGAACCATGCGAACGCGAGCGTCATCACCAAAACGTACTTCTTTAGCACTCATCTTATAATCCTCTTAAATTAGCCTTCGATAATCGCCAGCAGATCTTCTTCGCGCATGATCAGTACTTCCTGACCATCCATTTTGATTGCTGTACCGGCGTATTTACCGAACAAAACTTTGTCACCGACTTTTACTTGCAGCGCGATACGCTCATTGTCATCGCCAACCTTGCCTGGGCCTACCGCAAGCACTTCGCCGCGATCCGGTTTTTCAGTAGCATTGTCAGGGATGATGATGCCGCTGGCAGTTTTGCGCTCTTCTTCCATACGGCGTACTACAACGCGGTCATGCAATGGACGGATATTCATGGTCAGTATTCTCCTCAAACCAATAAGATTAGGGCATTAGGGTTGTTGTTAGCACTCAAGGCTAGTGAGTGCTAATAATAGGGACGGCTTAAGTAAAGTCAAGGGCGATCGAGTGAATTTTTTGTATCATCGTCCCGATGCACGACTTCGCCTTCGATGTCATGGCTATTGTAAGAGCGGGAAGATTGCGAATATTGGAAGCCAGTAGCCGACACCACGCCACGTTTGAGCAAGGCTTTGATCAACAAGTAACGAGTAGGTGGCAGTAGCAGGATTAGCCCGAGTATATCGCTGAAAAAACCGGGAATGATGAACAGCAAGCCGCTAAGCAGCAGCATGATACCTTCAAGCCCCGCTTGGGCAGGGGGTTGACCCGTTTGCATCTCACGCTGGAATTTTGCCAAGGTCACCAGCCCTTGATGGCGCAGCAAAAACATGCCAAACACACCGGACAGGATCAACAGCAGGATCGTCGCAAACGCACCAATGGCGCTGCCCACCTTGATAAGCAACCAAAGCTCAATGAACGGAACCAGCAACAACAGTACAGTAAACACAGGAAAGCGACGCATTATCCAACAGTCCATTCAAACCAATAATTAAAACTATATCGGTCTGAATTTTGTGTTTTCAAGGCATTTTTGTAAAATTCAGGCCGCTTTTGCCTGCACATCCCTTTCGTTCTTCATCCGTTCCCGCAATTGCACCAGCGGAATCGGGCGGCCACAATAATAGCCTTGGGCAAAATCCACGCCGATCTCCCGCAGACGCACCAAGGTTTCACCGTCTTCGACCAGCTCGGCAATCGTCAGCAGGTTCATCACCTGACCCACATCATGCACTGCCTTGACCATCGCCGCATCCACCGGGCTGGACACTAGGTTGTGCACAAAATTACCGTCGATTTTCAGGTAACTCAACGGCAATTCACGCAAGTAACTGAGGGATGAAAAGCCGCTGCCGAAATCATCCAGCACCAAATGACAGCCTAGGCTATGCAGGGCATTCATCACCCGTTTCGCATGGACGAAATTACTGATGGCCACCGATTCGGAAATTTCAAAACAAATCATGCCGGGGTTGATGCCAAAATGGTTGAGCTGCTCTTCGACATACCCAAACAGCCGCGCATCCTGCACCGACTGACCGGACAGGTTGATCATCAAACGGATTTCCTGACACGGTTGGGTTTGTTGATCACCGCGACAACCCGCCAACATTTCCAAAGACTTATGAATAATCCAGCGGTCAATGCTGGTCATCAGGTCGAGTCGGTCAGCAACCGGCAAAAAACTGCCCGGATTCAGCAGCGCCTGACGGAAGGGTAAACGCAACAAAATTTCGTATTGCCGGAAATGCTGGTTACGTGCCGAATGTAACGGCACAACAGGTTGAGCAAACAGGATGAAACGGTCTTCGCGGATCGCATCCTTCAGCAGCTTGCCCCAATCATGTACCCGCTGATTAGACATTTCCTCACGCTTTTCTTCAGCATGGATAAAGACCTGATTACGCCCCAGTGCTTTAGCGGTGTAACAAGCTTTGTCCGCATCCGAAAACAGTTGTTTTATTTGAATATTACTGGCGGGCATAAACTCCAATAAACCGACACTTGCGCCGATAGAAAATACCTTGCCTTCCCAACTAAAACGGAAGTTGCGCAATTCGGTCAGAATGGATTCCATAATATGACGGCCCTTTTCCAGACCACAACCTTCTAGGAATACCGCAAACTCATCCCCGCCAATCCGTGCCACCTTGTCCGAATTGCGCACAGCGCGACGAAATATTTGTGCCACCTGTTTCAGCAATTCATCGCCTGCCAAATGCCCACAGGTGTCATTGATAATCTTGAAGTTATCCAGATCCACACTCGCCAATACGTGGCTGCGGGTCAATGTAGAGGTATCATGCGCCAATTGCTCAACATATTGTTCAAAGCTGGTACGGTTCATTAAATCAGTCAAGGCATCACGTGATGCTTGACGATATAAACGGTTGATTATTTTACGATCTGCCGTAACATCACGAAAAATAAACACGATAGCTTTACAGTGTTCAAGGATACAGGTCGTATTTAATTCAACAAAGCGCTCTTCACCCACGCGCGGATACAGCTTGACTTGCCCGAACTGCAAGGGATGATTGGGGTGGGCAAGATTGGTTTCAAAGGCTTTCACGCCCAGGGAGTTTCCTTGTAAATCTTCCAGTTTCAACACCTTGCTAACATGCTCACCCAGCACTTTATCACGCTGCCACAAGGTCAGCTTCTCAGCACTGGCGTTCATATAGGTGATATTGCCCTGCTGGTTAGCGACGATCACCCCACCTGCCAAGGCATCCAGTACCCACTCGGTATTGACCTGCTCTTGTGACGGCTTGGTTTTCGGCTCAGAGGGAGCGCTATCCGGGTCAATAACCACCGTACTAATGATGGGTATGGTCATTGGTTTACCATGGCGCATCAGAAGATAAACGGCAAGCCCTTGCGCAGCGGCAATAACCGGCAACAAATAAGGCACAGAACCTGTCAACCAAGACAAATCGGCTGCCACAGATAGCTTATTTAGCTGACCACTGGACAATGCCCAGACAAACATAACAGCCAACGCAACCAATGACAGGATTGGAACGACAAATCGCATCAAATCCCCCTAAAACAGGTATCTTATGTAATAATTATGATTAAATACTAGCCTTTATTATAACTAATTTACTTGACAACTGCTACTCCGCCTGTCTGATAAAAAACCATCATCTAGCATCGTCCAGCGCCATCACCAAAACCCAACTATTAATGTTTTTAAAATATCTTAATCCAATTTTCTCATTTTATTAAAAGCCCACTTGACAATTAGATTAAAGAACGGGAATATACCGACATATTTTTTAAACATAATGCAAAAGGAAAGGTGTTATTCATGTCCAACGTTGATATTTCCAATCTTAGCGTCGCAGAACTTGAAAAACTCAAAGGCAGTATTGATAGCGCTATCGCCAATCGTCGTGACGGTGAATTACTGAGTTTACGTCAAGCCATTGATGACATGATTGAAGCAGCGGGTTTTACACTGGATGAAGTTTTACAAGTCCGTACCGCCAAAAAACGTGCCGTTAAAGCCAAATACAGCAACCCTAACAATCCATCAGAAACGTGGAGTGGGCGTGGCAGAAAGCCTATTTGGGTACAGGAATGGATTGCGGATGGCAATGATCTGAATGACTGCTTAATCCCAGAATGATCCTTTAACGTTGAATCACAGAAGCCCAATTGAATCGGGCTTCTGTTGTAATAACACCACGATATGTTGCACAAATCACAACTTCACTACTCGTCTCAGACAAAAATCCTCTCATGGCGTAAAATGGTGCGAAGATATTTTGCTGATCACTCGCATTTACTCTACTATTAGTCGCATCTAGTTAAACCATGTTGAAAGATGATTAGTTATCTAAACTTGATTAAGGCGCACAGCAAACACGTTGGCGTGAGAAGCCTGTTGGGTTTCTTGTTACTGCTGGTTGTTTCGCTACCAGCACACGCGCTCAAGCAAGAAGACTTGCTGCCACCTGATGAAGCCTTCAAGTTCAAGGCCGAAATGGTGGCTTCAGACAAAATTCAGGCTACTTGGGACATTGCGGACGGCTATTACCTGTACCGCGAACGTTTCAGTTTCGAGCCTGAAAATTCGGAAGGCGTGACGCTGGCTTCCCCCATTTTCCCCACTGGTGACACAAAAAACGACCCCAACTTCGGTGAAACCGAGGTTTATCACCACCAAGTTACCATTGAGATTCCGATTGAACGCGAACAAAACGCGAACAAGGCGATTGAATTAGCCCTTAAAGTCAAATATCAAGGCTGTGCCGATGCGGGCTTATGTTATCAGCCTCAGAGAAAAACAACCAAGCTACAGCTCGCCGCTGTCGCACCAACTAAAACCAGTGCAACACCACCTGCCACTGCAACCGGCTCAGCACTCACTGACCTCATCAAACAAGCCAAGAAACCCGCTGCTGGTAGCGCCATTCCGGTAGACCAAGCCTTCGTGTTTGACATGACAGCGCTGGACAAGGGAACCCTGAATGCGCACTGGATAATCCAGCCAGACCACCATTTGTATCGCCCCAAGATCAAATTTACGGTTAAAGAACCACAGGGCGTCGCACTCGGCAATCCCATTTTCCCAACAGGCGAGATGGTTGAGGATGAATACTTCGGCAAAATTGAAGTGTATGGCAAAGACATTGATGTCAAAGTCCCTATCCTGCAATCGGCAGGCTTGCAAAAGCTGGTCGTGGAAACCGAGTATCAGGGCTGTTCAGATAATACCGGCATTTGCTACCCCCCCGTCAAACAGACCCGTGAATTGACACTGGCGGGGCTGCCGGATGCCAAACCACTGGAACAAGACCAAGAACAGGCAGAAAACATCCCCACATCGCCTGAAGATGCGATTTCCATGCGGATGCGCGATGACAGTTATTTCAGCAACCTGTTGTTCTTTTTCCTCGCCGGTTTAGGGTTAGCGTTTACCCCTTGCGTCTTCCCGATGATTCCGATCTTGTCCGGCATTATCGCTGGCTCGTCGAATAACGATCTTTCGCCGCGTAAAGCCTTCCTGCTCTCCCTGTCTTATGTCATGCCAATGGCGCTGACGTATGCCATTGTCGGGGTCGTGGCAGGGCTGAGTGGTGCAAACCTTCAGGTCATGTTCCAGAACCCGTGGATTATTGGCTCGTTTGCAGGCTTGTTTGTATTGCTGGCCTTTTCGATGTTTGGCTTTTATGACCTGCAAATGCCCACCAGCATCCAAAGCCGCCTGACCGAAATCAGCAATCGCCAGCAAGGCGGGAGCTTTATCGGTGCAGGTATCATGGGCATCCTGTCTGCCCTGATTGTTGGTCCTTGTGTCACAGCACCGCTGATTGGTGCGTTGGTATATATCGCCCAGACCCGCGATGCCCTGCTTGGTGGTCTGTCGCTGTTCTCGCTGGGCTTAGGCATGGGCTTACCGTTGTTAATGATCGGCACTTCTGCCAGCAGTTTGCTGCCGCGTGCCGGAGTGTGGATGGATACCACCAAAGCCATCTTTGGCATTATGATGCTGGGCTTGGCGATCTGGATGCTCAGCCGTGTCGTACCGCCAGAAGTCACCATGGCCTTGACCGGTACACTACTGGTCAGTTCCGGTATTTACATGGGTGCTTTGGAAAGAATTAATGATGAAGCCGGTGGCTGGGGACGTTTCTGGAAAAGCCTTGGCCTGATCATGTTGTTCTACGGTGGTATGATCCTGTTCGGGGTAGCCGCAGGCAGCAGCAGCCTGTTACAACCGCTTAAAGGCGTGTTTGGTGGTGGTTATGCGGTTGCCGCATCCTCCTCCGCCATGCTGGAAAACAAGCTTAGTTTCAAGCGTATTAAGGGCATGGAAGGTTTGCAACAAACACTAGCGCAAGCCAAAACCCAGAACAAACCTGTGATGCTCGACTTTTATGCCGATTGGTGCGTTACTTGCAAGGAACTGGAACACAAGACCTTTAAAGATCCCGATGTTGTCGCTAACTTAAAAGATACGTTGTTGATTCAGGCCGATGTCACCGATGATGATGCGCAGGATCAAGCCTTAAACAAACATTTTGGCTTATTTGGCCCGCCGCAGATTTTATTTTTTACGCCTGATGGCCAAGAAATTAAAGCGGTACGTCTCGCAGGCTATGAAGCACCAGAACCCTTTCTTCAGCGAATTCAGCGCTTTCAGCAGAACCTCCAACAGTAATAGCCTTAATCAGCACAAGTTCAGCTATAGTTTTTATACTACGGTCGCATATCAACACTTCAGTTATGGAGTCTCTTACCATGCGTAATAGCAAAGAATATTATACTGAACAAGAAGATGAATTCTTTCAGTTGGAAAAGGTAGCCGCCTCGCTAGACGGTAAAAAGATCAAACCACATGTTGTGCGACGCAATGTTGAGGATTATCTGGAACGTAAAGCACTGGAGCGTCGTCTTAAAGACGTTTTTGATGATGATGCATGAGACTAAAAACAGTCAAACCCCATAGAGACGCAAAATCTTGCGTCTCTATCCTTTTCTACCTTTTCAATGCGTTAGCTTATAACGCGGTGGTATTGGTAGACTCTTCAGGCAATTGGAGGGCACTACGCAAATCAGCCAAGTAAGTCTTTTCCGCTTCATTCGCATCATCAATAATAGCCGCCGATACCAGATAAATCTCGGTAGCGACTGCCAAATCGTTATTAGCCAGTGCGGCAATACCTTTGGCATCTAGCGGTTGTGCCAATTCCGTCAGGATCATGTCATTCATATCCCCCTGTAAATTCACTTCCGCCAACTGCTGACGAATGGTTGCCAATTCAGTGGAATCCACATGCCCATCTGCTTTGGCAGCGGCAATCATGGCCTTCATTAACACTTCCGCGCTGGCTTTAGGCGCTGGAGCTTCCAACAAGCCCGGCTCAGCCGCTTGTGCCGTACCTGAAGCATTCGGGTTGTTTTCCCATTGGCGATACATTTGATAGGCCAAACCACCCAAGGCTGCGAGGCTACCAACTTTGACTGCCGCGCCTGTTACCCGACGACCAGCACCCGTGCCCAGTAACAAGGCCAATACGCCTGCCGCAGCCGCGCCGGTTTTCATGCCAGACAGCATCTGATCACGTTGTTCACCTTCTGCGGGGACACCCAGTTTTTCCTCTGCCATTGTTTGGCTTTTTTGGGCAATGTCTTTACCGGATTGCAGCATTTGATCCAGAAAATTCTTCATGTCCATAATGATCTCCTTGTTTTGATGATTACTAGATGGGCGTTACATTCCGCATGACCTCGCGGATAAATTCCCGCGTGATTTTGCGCCCTTTTGTCAAACTGGCAGCATCCACCCTATCCAGCACTGCCATGAGCGTAGCCATATTCAGGGGATAATGCCGCTCAATATATTTCATGACGTGTTCGGATAATTCAAAACCGCGTTGATGGGCACGCCACGCCATCGCCTGAAGGCATTGCCCATCATGCACCGGGTACAGCCGATAATCCGGCCCCCATAATAAACGTGAAGCAAAATCAGGCAGCACACAAGCCATCTCGCGAGGATTGGTACGTGCTGCCATGATCAACGGTTGGTTATTGGTGCGGCACGTATTGATCAGGTTCATCAAGGCGATTTCCCAATCTTGTTGCCCGATAATCGCATCCAGCTCATCGACGGCTACCAAATGCTTGCCCGCCACCCCTGCCAGCACCCGCGTGCCGTATTTAGCGCAACTTGCCAGCGGCAAATACGCCGCCATCATCCCGCGCTCGTAGTAACGCTCACAATACGCTTGCAGCAAATGGGATTTCCCCGCCTGGGTTTCACCCCACAGGAAAATTTGCGGGAAATCTTCTTCAAAACCGTGTTTCAGCACACCCAGCAATTCAGCATTTTCCGGCGTCACAAAAAATGAACTGAAGCGATGGCCTTCCCGCATACCGACATTCAAGGTCAGTTGTTGCATCATTCCTGTCCTTTCGTCGCGGTGTCACGGTCGTCATTAACATCCAGATCAACCACTTCCAGCGGATCAGGGTCAGGCTCATCTATCCCGTAAATATGACTTTGTTTGTAAGTGCTATGGATGTGACGCATGATCACCGCCAGCACAGCCGCTACCGGCAACGCCAGCAAAATGCCAAAAAAGCCGAACAGTTGCCCACCTGCCAGCACCGAGAAAATAACCGTCACCGGGTGCAAGCCAATGCGCTCACCGACCAATAAGGGTGTCAGTACCGTACCTTCAATCACTTGTGCCACCCCGAATACTGCCAATACCCAAAACAGGTCAAACACATCCTGGGTCTGGAACAGAATAGCAATCCCGGCAATCGCCACCCCAACAATCAGGCCGAGGTAAGGCACGAAGCTCACCAACCCGGCAATCAGCCCAATCAGCAAGGCAAACTCCAGCCCTACCAACGACAAACCTAGCGAGTAAATCCCCGCCAACGCCAGCATTACCAACAATTGCCCGCGCAAGAATGCGCCCAGCACTTCATCCGATTCCCGCCCCAGTTTGGCAACCAGCGGTTGAATAGAACGCGGCAGCAAATCATCAATGTAAGCCACCATCCGATCCCAATCGCGCAGCAGGTAAAAGGTAATGATCGGAATCAACGCCAGATTTGCCACCCACCCCAATACCACAAAGCCTGATTTGGAAATGGTCTGGATAGCATTACGGATAAAGCCGCCCGTTTCCTGCCAATGTGAGGTAATCACCGACTTGATTTTATCGACTTCGAGAACACTGGTATCCACTTGAAAATGTTCATGCAAATATGGCCCCAACACATTCACTACCCAATCAATGTAAGCAGGCACCTTACCGATAAACAGCTTCACCTGCGTTTCCAGAACCGGCAGCAAAAACAGGAAAAACACCAGAATAAACAGGAAAATGACCAGAAAGACTGTCGTGACCGACAAGGTGCGGGAAAACTTCCAGGTTTCCAGCCGGTCAACCAGTGGGTCGCCCAGATACGCCAGAAACGCTGCCGTCAGAAACGGCGTCAGGATAGGTGCCAGCAAATACAGCAAACTCACCACAATGCCCGACACCACTAGCCAGAACCAACGCCCACTATCCAGCATTATGATTCACCTTTTCGCCACGCATAGCGACTCCACAACAAGACATAGGCAGCACCACTCAGGACAGTCGTCACCGCCACGCCCCACTGCAAGCCCAAATTAAACCAGCCGGGCAAAGGGTAAAGCGCCACGTGCAACAAAGTCGTTGCCAACAAAAAAATCTGTAAACCGGTATTCAGCTTGCTGATCATCAAAGGGCGCATATCCAGACGGCCTGTTACCAGCCGGTAAATAATAGCACCCAATACAATCAGCACATCACGCCCAATCACCAACGCAATCAACCACCACGGCAGATGCCCTTTCAGGCCAAAGACAATGAACACTGCCATTACAAACAGCTTATCAGCCACCGGGTCAAGCATTGCTCCCAAACGGGTGAGCCAACCGTAACGCCGCGCCAGAAAACCGTCAAGCGCGTCAGATAAACCAGCCAGCACCAGCAAGGCCAGCGCTAGCGCATACGACTCCTTCCACAACAGCCAACAAATCGGCAGGATGGAAAGAATACGTATCACTGTGATGATATTTGGAATTTGTTCCCGCACGTTGAATCCATTTTTATACAAAGAAGGCTCCCTATGGAGCCTTCAATCATATAACGGATTATAGGTGATGTGCCGGTTTTCCGACTATTGTGTTTTTATTACTGCTGAACCGGAATCAGGGTAATTTCAACACGGCGGTTCTGAGCACGGCCGTAATCGCTGCTATTATCAGCAATCGGGCGGCTTTCGCCATAGCCTACTGCCTGCATACGCTGCGCTGCTACGCCAGTGCTTGCCAGATACGTCCGTACACTGTTGGCACGTTGCTGGGAAAGTTGCAGGTTGGACGCATCGCTGCCGATGTTATCCGTATGGCCAGCAATCTGGATGCGAGTTTCTGGGTACTGATTCAGGGTATTAGCCAAGCCACCTAACACACCATAGAACTGTGGTTTAAGCGTTGCCTGACCAAAGTCAAACGTGATTGCATCAGGCATCGTCAATACGATATTGTCATTCTGACGAGTCACTTCTACGCCCGTACCTTGCAGGTTTTGGCGCAAAGCGGCTTCTTGCTCATCCATGTAATTGCCGATGGCAGCACCTGCCAAACCACCCACTACTGCACCAGCAATGGTATGCCCTCTGTCTTTGTCGCCGGTATTTTTACCAACAACAGCACCACCAATAGCCCCGATCAACGCGCCTTGTTGTGCACGGGTCATTTCCCCGGTAGGGCTACAGCCCGCCATCAACGCTGCTGAAACAGCACCGATCAACAAAGTACGCATGGAAATTTTCATAATGAACACCTCAATAATTTATAATATGTCGTCACGGTGTTAGAACTAAGTTAGCCCACAGAGTTCCCGCTAACGATCGGACGAATTTTGACGTAAACCCGAACGCGATGCTAGCCATTAAAAAGGAATCGGGCTGTCAATTGTCAAAATAGTGCTGGACTGCGGGTGTGGGAACTGGATACAGGCTGCGTGCAACAGCAAACGTGGGGCTTGCGCGAGGATTTCCGCGCTGGCGTATAGCTCATCGCCGAGGATCGGATGTCCCAACGCCTGTAAATGCACCCGTAACTGATGGGTACGCCCGGTGATGGGTTCGAGTTCCACGCGGGTGGTATTTGCCACTGCATCCTGTTCCAGCACTTGATAGCGGGTGCTGGAAGGCTTGCCCAGCTCAAAACTGACCATCTGACGCGGGCGATTAGGCCAATCGGTGATCAGTGGCAGATTAATTTCACCGCACGCTTCCGCCATTTGCCCTGCCACCACTGCTACGTAGCGTTTGTGTACCTGCCGAGTCTGAAACAGGATACTTAACGCCCGCTCCATCGCCTTGCCCCGCGCTATCACCATAATGCCAGACGTGCCCATATCGAGACGATGGACGGTTAAAGCATCGGGGAATTCGGTTTGCACCCGGCTAATCATGCAATCCTGTTTATCTGCACCACGACCGGGGACGGAAAGCAGGCCAGCGGGCTTATCGACTACGATTAGAGAGTCATCTTGATAGAGGATTTGCAGGCCAGTATGGGGTGGGGGAGTATAGATGATCAAATCACATTCCGTAGAGGTAGTCGGAAATCAGACGTAGACCTCAAGACACGACAAGTCAGAATTATCAACAAATGCCTGTACATCATCCCGAATGGACAACAATATTTCCACAATACGTCGACGGGGCTGATTACCACACTTCAACCAGATCACTTTAGGTGGATGCCCATACAACGCCGAAAGGTCATGGAAATCGCTGTCTTGCGTTACCAACAGGTAATTTTCCTGCCGAGCATATGCCCATATTTCCCCATCAGCCGCCGACTCCATGCCCAGCAAAGCAATCTGCGAGGACTCCGGGTAAACGTCCACAATCGCCGGAATAATACGCCGCGACAGGTTTTCTTCAAGCAACAACTTCATGCAGCGATCAGCATTTGCATGGAATGTTCACGGTGTGCCGCGAATTGCAGGCTAGCAGTCACATCCGCCGCCTCCAGCTCCGGGAAATCCTCAAGAATCTCGGAGATGCTCATCCCCGCCGCAAGCCAACCTAGCACATCAGCAACCGCAATCCGTAACCCACGAATACACGGCTTGCCACTACGCTTGCCTGCCTCAATCGTAATCCGACTATTAGGTGTCATCACGCTCATCTGCGCCTCTCCTGATATTGTGTAACAGCTATCTGCATTATAGCGCCAATTACATTATTCCAGACGCAAAAAAGGCCAGTCATTTCTGACTAGCCTTTAAATTTGGTGCCGGGAAGAGGACTCGAACCTCCACGGGGTTACCCCCACTAATACCTGAAACTAGCGCGTCTACCAATTCCGCCATCTCGGCAATTCATAAAGCAGTAATGCCTTGTGAGAAGCGAAATATATAGAGCTTGTGGCATCTTGTCAAACACCAAACAGCGTTTTTATTACATTTTTTTGATACACTGCGCCCATATGAAAACGCAAACCACACAAGGACACAATTTGAAGTTTAACGACCCCCATAGTCAGCGCGAAGCCGAAAAGTATGAAAACCCCATTCCCAGCCGCGAGGTTATCTTGCAGTTGCTGGAGGAAAACGGCCAACCGCTCGACTTTGTTGCCATCACCGAAGCCCTGCACCTGCACGACGAACGTGACATTGACGCCCTGAAAAAACGCCTGCGGGCGATGGAGCGCGACGGGCAACTGCTATACAACCGCCGCCGCCAATACGTCCCCATCGAACGCACCGACCTGATTGCCGGGCGCGTCATCGGCCACCCGGACGGATTCGGTTTCCTCAAACCGGATGACGGCACGCCTGACCTGTTCTTGCACGCCAAACAAATGCATGGCCTGATGCACGGCGACCGCGCCCTGTGCAGCGTGCGTGGCCTCGACCCCAAAGGCCGCCGCGAAGGCGCTGTCGTGGAAGTGCTGGAACGCGGCACTACCCAAGTCGTCGGGCGCTATTTCATCGAGGGCAATATCGGCTTCGTTACCCCCGACAACTCCCGTATCAGCCAGGACATTCTCATCCCCGCTAATGCCGCTGGTAATGCCCAACCCGGCCAAATCGTAGTCGCCGCGATTGTTGAACAGCCCTCCAAGCGTGCCCAACCCACCGGCAAAATTGTCGAAGTACTCGGCGATCACATGGCTCCCGGCATGGAAATCGACGTAGCCATCCGCAGCCACCAGCTTCCCCACGAATGGTCAGCCGAAATCCACGAAGAAGCCGACCGTTTCGGCTACGAAGTCCCCGAAGCTGATAAAGTCGACAAAAACCGCGAAGACTTGCGCGACACCCCATTCGTCACCATCGATGGCGAAGATGCCAAAGACTTCGACGATGCCGTGTACTGCGAACGTGACGGCAACGGCTGGCGCTTATTGGTTGCGATTGCCGACGTATCGCATTACGTCAAAGCCAACTCAGCCATCGGACGTGAAGCCACCGAACGCGGCACATCCGTGTATTTCCCCGGCAAAGTCATCCCCATGCTGCCAGAAATCCTCTCCAACGGCCTGTGCTCGCTTAACCCACACGTCGATCGCCTGTGCATGATTTGCGACATTCAGATCGGCGCACGCGGCAAACTCATCAGCTACCAGTTCGTCGAAGGCATCATGCACTCCGCTGCTCGCCTGACCTACACCGATATGGCGAAAATCGTGGTTGACCGTGACATGGCAGCCCGTCGCCAACACCCGCAAGAACTTTGCGAACACCTCGACGACCTGTATTCCCTTTACCACGTATTACGCAAAGCGCGTGACCGCCGTGGCGCAATCGACTTTGAAACCTCCGAAACCCGCATCGTTTTCGATGCCGAACGCAAGATCGAAGCAATTGTTCCCACCGTGCGCAACGATGCCCACAAGCTGATCGAAGAATGCATGATCCTCGCCAACGTGTGCGCGGCAACCTACCTCAGCAAGTATAAAATTCCTGCGTTGCACCGCGCCCACAAGCGCCCCAGCCCGGAAAAACTCGCCGATGTACGCCAATTCCTCGCCGGTTTAGCCCTGACGCTCGACGGTGGCGACGAACCCACCCCTGCGGATTACACCAAGTTGCTCAACAACCTCGGTGATCGCCCGGACAAGCACCTGATCCAGACCGTACTGCTGCGCTCCATGTCGCAAGCGGTTTACAGCCCTGATTCCGACGGGCATTTCGGGCTAGCACAAACCCATTACGCGCACTTTACTTCACCGATACGCCGTTACCCTGACCTATTGGTGCACCGCGCTATCCGTCATCTGGTGCGTGGTGGCAAAGTCAGCGAGTACCAATATTCGCACAAAGACATGGTAGCACTGGGTGAACACTGCTCCATGACCGAACGCCGTGCGGATGATGCCACCCGCGATGTCACCGCCTGGCTCAAATGCGAATACATGCAGGCACACGTGGGCGAAACTTTCAGCGGCGTGATCGCAGGCGTCACTGGCTTTGGCCTGTTCGTCGAACTCAAAGACATCTACGTGGAAGGTCTGATCCACATCACCGCCCTGACCAGCGATTACTACCACTTTGATGCCGCACGCCACCAATTGACCGGGGAAAATTCCGGGCGCATCTACCGACTCGGCGACACCCTCAATGTCACCGTCGCACGGGTGGATCTGGATGAGCGCAAAATCGACTTCGTACTCGCCAAAACGGATAGCGACGACGCTGACAGTAGCAAGAAACCGCGCGGTAAAAAACCTGCCAGCAAAAGCCGCAAACCCGCCAGTAAGCCAAGAGCCAAGAAGCCCAAAGCTGAACCCGATTCCACAGGCAGCCAGACTGCCACCAAGAAACCCCGCAAGAAGAAACCGCAAGCCTAATGTCAAAATCCATCATTTGCGGCGTACATGCCGTTGAAAGCGCCCTGCGCAACGATACCGAAAATCTCGGGCAAATCTGGCTGGACAAACGCAGCCGCAACGACCGCCTGAAGAAGCTCGAAAAAATGGCGGAAGAAAACGGGATGCGCGTTTTCCTCACCGACGACGACAAGCTCGACAAACTCGCCGGTAACAACCGCCACCAAGGCATTGTTGCCGAGTATTACAAGCTCAAAGCGTGGACAGAAAACGACCTCTACGACATGCTCGATGGCATGACCGAGCAGCCCTTCCTGTTGGTGCTGGATGGCGTGACTGACCCACATAATCTGGGTGCATGTTTACGTACTGCCGAAGGTGCGGGCGTCCACGCCGTGATTGCCCCCAAGGACAATGCCGCCAGCATTACCCCAACCGTGCGCAAAGTTGCTTCTGGTGCAGCGGAAATCATCCCGTTTGTGCCAGTCACCAACCTTGCCCGCACGCTGGAAACGCTCAAAAATCGCGGCATCTGGCTGACCGGCACCAGCGACAAAGCCAAACAAACCTTGTATCAAGCCGACCTGAAAGGGCCAATGGCTTTGGTGATGGGTGCAGAAGGTGCAGGCATACGCCGCCTGACCGAAGAGGCTTGCGACTACCTGATTTCCATTCCGATGGCGGGTCAGGTATCGAGCCTCAATGTCTCGGTCGCAACGGGCGTTTGCTTGTTTGAAGCAGGTCGTCAGCGCCAGCGTTAAGGCGCAGCGTAATAGTCATACTTGCTCAGCATGTCGCTGGTAAACCGCCACGCGTCGTTGTAAGACAGGCCGCTGTTGTTGGGGATAATGACTTTCACGTACAAATCCGTGCTGTGCTGGGCTTTAAGCGCACCTAACTCACTTTCCAATGCTGCCCGTGTGACGCTACGTGAAGAAGCCTCGCCCGGTTTGCGGATGCTGTAACCGGATTTGCTATACACCACTTCGACCACTTGCTTACCTTTGGTCGAACGTGCTGGCTTGAGTAGTTTCTGGTATTTCTGGTCGAGTTCGGTGTATTCGCCTTGCATACTCAGCAGTTTTTTCTCGCTTTCATCCACTTTGGTGCGCAAGCCTGCCATGTCAGTTTCCTTGCTCTCCAAGGTGATTTGCAATTCCTGAATGGCCTTGTCACGCAAACCCAGAGTGTCCGCCTGTGTGCTGGAAAGTGCCTGTAAACGGGCAAGTTCCGCATCCTTGCTGGTACTGGTGGCGCGGGCTTCTTCAGTCGTGGCACGGCTGCGCAGTAATTCCATTTCCAGCGAAGCGGTACGCTGTTGCAGGTAGTCGAGTTGCTCTTCCAGCGTGGCATTGGCTTTGAGCTGGAATTCGGCTTGTTGGTTGGCTTTTTGCGCTTCTTGAGCAGCACGTTGGGCATCTACTGCCAACTTTTGAGCTTCCTGCTGTGCCACTTGTTCTGCTAACACGCTGTGGCGCAAATTATCCAGCAAGCGCGTATTGGTCAGCACGACCGCTACCGTCACGATCAGGAAAATCATGGTGATGACCATCATGATGTCGGTAAACGAAGGCCAGAAACTTTCCTCGTATTCATCCCGCGAACTGATCAGGGAGGCGAAAGAAAAATGCCCGTCACTCATGCCCTACCCCTTCGGTTGTTCGTCAAGACGGAAACCTTCGCGGATCGAGTCACGAATCACCTTGATATTATCGCCGCTTTGACTCACCGCGACTTGCAGATCATCCGCCGCCAATTGCAAACGTTCGCCCGCGTGCAAAAAACGATCCTGAATCAGGTGAATAGCCTCGGCCGAACGGCGCAATTCCGCCGCCAATACCGCCACGTCATGCATCAGGCTGTTTTCAGCGTGCTGGAAGCGCGGCATGATGTAAAGCGTGGTGACATTTTCAATATTGACCAGCAACTGGGTGCGGGCATCCTGCAAACGCAGGTGGAAGTACGCAAAAAACACGTAGCAGACAATAGCAGTAATCGTCGTACTGAGCGCGTTGGACATACCCCCGATAATCGTTCCCATCTGCTGCATGTTTTCGGGCGAATCCAGTAACCCGGCAGCACCCATCAGCGCAATCGACAACGAGACTACCGTTCCAAAAACACCCGACAAAATCAGAATGTTATGCACAAAGCGGACAAGGGTAAACTGAGTCGACATGCCCGCTGCCAAGGTCGACGCCAAAGCTGCCTGATTCACGTCCGCGTGCTGACGGGCAATGGTTTGCACGGCGTGGTAGCGGTCTACAATCATAGCGGCATTGGCTAACCCATAGACGGGATTGGGAGCACTCTCTGCTACCCGCTTTATAAAACGCTGCAACATGTCTTGCTCACGCGTAAAACTTAAGAACATCAAAATCATGCGCACTAGCCCAATCAGGAAAATCATCAGAATAATCCCGTTCAGCACCAGCCCCAACTGCCCGGCCTGGGTGGCATAGAAAAATTGCGCGACGTGCTCCTTGTTCATGAGCACCACGAAACCCAGCAGGAACAGCACCACCAGCATTTGTAGCAGCGTCAGGTAATAGCGGGTTTTAATTGGTTTCAGCATCAGTTTCTGTATCCTTGGCATACGGGCGGCGTGGAATAGCTTCGACCGGGACAGGCTCAGTCATGTTCCGCCCCGATGAAATTCCCAGCTCTGACAGTTTGCGCACCCCCGGCAACACACTGCGTTCCAGCGAGCCTAACGCTTTATTGTAGGTATCCACGCTGCTGCCGAGATTACGCCCCAAACGCTCCAGATGGTCAAGGAAAACCGTAAGGCGTTTGTGCAATTCCTCACCCAAATCGCGGACTTTGCCTGCATTTTCAGCCAGCACGGTTTGTTTCCAGCCAAACGCTACTGCCCGCAACAATGCCACCAAGGTGCTGGGCGTGGCAAGAATCACCTTGTCATTCAGGGAATCATCCAGCAGGGTTTTATCCTGTTCCAACGCCGCGCCGAGGAAGTGCTCACCGGGAATGAACAGCACCACGAAATCAGGCGACTGCTCAAACTGTTCCCAGTAACGCTTGCCCGCCAGCACCTTGACGTGATCACGCACATGACGCGCATGGCGTTGCAGGTGGCGTTTGCGGCTGTCTTCGTTGTCGGCATTTACCGCATCGAGGAAAGCATCCATTGGCGCTTTAGCATCGACGATCATTTCCCGCGCGTCCGGCATTCGGATCACCATATCCGGTCGGATGGTACGGTCGCTATTGCTGCGCTGCGCCTGTTCGACGAAATCGCAGTGTTCGACCATGCCAGAAAGCTCGGCAATCCGCCGCAAACTCAACTCGCCCCATTGCCCACGGATACCGGGAGTACGCAAGGCCGATGCCAGCCGCCCGGTTTCATCGCGTAACGCGGTTTGGTCATGCATCATGCCGCGAATTTGCTGGCTGAGCACGCCGAAACTCGCCAGCCGGTCTTTTTCAATTTCGCGAATTTGCACTTCGGTTTTCGCCAGCGCATCGCGGATCGGGTCAACCAGATGCTGGATGGAACGCTGGCGTTGCTCCAGATCAGCCCGCGATTCCACCTGAAAACGCCCCATGCTTTCCTGCGCCAATTGCAAAAACTGGGTGTTATTGTCGCGCAACGCCCGCTGTGACAAGGCCGCAAAGGTATTGTGCAAACGGTCTTGCGCATCATCCAGCATCCGCAAGCGTTCTTCGTTGATTTGCTCTTCGGTTTGTAACTGCAATTGCAGGCGTTCGAGTTCGCGGCGGGCTTGTTGCAGCGGCACGTTGTAGATGAGGTGCGCCAGCAACACGCCCAGCGCGAACATCACCACCGCCGTAATGAACACAATATTCTGGTCGATAAATATACCGAGTTGAAAAGTGGACTGATCCATCAGTTCAGCCAGTCCAATATAGCGGTGGGGTTGGCAATGCTGCCGTCGGCAGGCCAGCCAAGATGCTCATTATTAGGGTGCAAATAGCCCCACTCTGCAATCAATGTTCTCATCCCGGCATTACGCCCGGCAACGATGTCGCGTTCCGCATCGCCAATGTACAGGCACTGTTGCGGCGCAATGCCACACTGCTCGGCAGCCAATAGCAACGGCTCAGGATGCGGTTTGGCGACCTCAAGGGTATCGCCGCCAATAATGCTGCGCGGGCGGGTATGCAAATTCAGCGCTTCCAGCAGCGGGAAGGTCAGGTATTCCGGCTTGTTGGTCACAATTCCCCAAGGAATATGATCTGCTTCCAGCCGCGCCAAGACGTCAGGCATGGCTTCAAACAGGCGGGAATGGCGGCTGATATTGGCTTGGTAATAATCCAGGAATATCTTGCGGCGACGCGCTATGTCCGCCTCGGTTTGCTCAAGGCCGAAAGCCAGCGCCAACATACCGATACTGCCGTGCGAAACCGTGTGGCGGGCTTGTGCCAGCGTATAAGGTTCGCGCCCTTCCGCCAGCAACACGGCATTCAAGGCAGCCAGCAGATCAAGGGCGGTATCCAGCAAGGTGCCATCCAGGTCAAAGAGAATACATTTTATCGGTAAAAAAGAATTTGTCGGCATCGGATGCATCCATACAATCAGCGGTTACGTAAATTCGGAACCTAATAGTGGTCTATTTTTGAAGAAATGTTCATGTTACCCATTAAACACGCGCTGATTATCGCACTTTTCGCTCACGGGTTGCTATTGACCGCGCCCGCGAATGCGTTAAGCGATATGGAAGACAAGCCTGCCACCTTCGACAGCTTGGTAGGCAAGGGCAAATGGACGGTGATGGAAGTGTGGGCATCCGATTGCCGCATGTGCCGCGCCACGATCCACCACACTGTCGATTTCGAGACCAGCAACCCGGATGTGGATGTCATCGGTGTCTCGCTGGATGGCAAAGCAGGCAAAGCAAATGCCGAGAAGTTTATCGACGAACAAGGCTTAACATTCACCAACCTGCTGAGCGATCCGTCTGAAGTTGACAAGTACCTTTACAGTACCGCGAAAGAAAGCTTCATCGGTACGCCAACATTCATGGTCTATAACCCGCAGGGAAAATTGCTGGCAGTACAACCGGGGGCAGTGACGGCGGAAGAATTAAGCGACTTCATCAAGAAACAAAGTCAGTAAATACCTGCTAATAACCCCCCTCCCATCAAGAGGCGGGGTTTCTTATTCAGTGGTCACGCTCCGGCAAAGCAATGTTCAATTCCAGCACATCATAATCCACACCCTTCTCATACTGGACATTGACCTGATCTTCGGTAATCGCTACGTACTTGCGGATCACTTCCATAATATCGCGGCGTAACTGCGGCAAATATTCAGGCCCGTTACGGTCAATACGTTCGTGCGCAATTACAATCTGCAAGCGTTCTTTGGCAACCTTGGCACTACTTGGGCTACTCTGCTTAAAATAATCAAACCATCCCATAAATCACCCAAACAGCTTTTTGAAGAAACCCTTCTTTTCCACTTCCAAGAAGCGGTGAGGGACTGTTTCACCAAGAAAACGACGCACAAAGTCATCGTATGCCTGCCCGGCATCACTAACCTTATCGAGAATCACGGGTGTACCGCTGTTGGATGCCTGCAACACGCTTTGGGACTCAGGAACCACGCCAATCAGCGGGACAGCGAGAATCTCCAGAATATCTTCCAACCCCAGCATTTCACCAGCGCTGACCCGAGCAGGTGAGTAACGGGTAATCAGCAAGTGTTCACGCACGCTTTCACCCTGCTTGGCACGGTAGGTCTTGCTTTGCAATAAACCGAGAATGCGGTCGGAATCGCGTACTGAAGACACTTCCGGGTTGGTCACGACAATCGCATCATCGGCGTAATACATCGCCATGTGTGCGCCGCGCTCAATACCTGCCGGGGAATCACACACGATAAAATCAAAACCAAGCTCGTGCAGCTCATCCATCACCTTGCCAACACCTTCCGTGGTTAGCGCATCCTTGTCACGGGTTTGGGAAGCGGGTAATACGTGCAGATTTTCCACGTGCTTATCGCGGATCAATGCCTGACTCAGCGAGGCTTCGTTATTGATGACATTGACAAAATCATAAACCACACGGCGCTCACACCCCATGATCAGATCCAGATTACGCAAGCCGACATCAAAATCAATCACCGCCGTCTTATAACCGCGCATGGCAAGCCCAGTTGCAAAGGCAGCACTGGTAGTGGTTTTGCCAACACCGCCTTTACCGGAGGTAACGACAACTATTCTGCTCAAAAAATACTCCTTCTTATTGATACGGCATATTTAACCGATACCGCAGACCTTATTTAGCATAAAAATGTAGGAATTTTCAGAACATTGGTGCAATTCTCAATTTTTCTCCTTCCAGCCAAACCATGGCAGGTGAGCCTTTTAAGTCGGTATCAATGTCATCCAACAAACGGTAATGACCGGCAATGGCCACCAATTCAGCTTCCAGTTTCTGACAGAAAATACGGGCGCTGGTATCCCCACCAATCCCGGCCAGTACCCTGCCACGCAACGAGCCGTACACATGCACAGAACCGCCCGCAAGGATTTCAGAGCCCGCACTGGTATGTTGCAAAATCACCAGACTGCCTTCAGGAAAATAGACTTGCTGACCGGAACGCAGCGGGCGATCCACCACTTTAACACTGGCGGTCATAGGCGCTTCCGGCTCAGGGTCACCCGCTGTTGTCGGTGTTTCCAGCCGTGGCAACGCACCAGTTGCTCGCCCGGCACGCAATACCGCCCAACCGGCTTGCTTCGCGGGTTCGACACACTCTTCCGTCATGTTACGGATGCCGACCGGGATAAACCCAAGCGCCAGAATGGTTTCACGCAACTGCGCCATATCCAGCTCTGCACAAGCATCACCCAACTGGCTGCAATCCACCACCAAAGGGCTGTTGGCAAATAATTGCGGCACGCTCTCCAGCTTTTGTTGCAGACCCTGCCGGATGGTTTCCAGCTCGGTAGACGTTAGCCGCAGCACGCTGAGCAGAGTCATTTCACCCTTTATTTCAAGCAAATCTCCTGACACAACCCATACTCCTGACTAAAAATCGCATGAACCTTACTGTAACTTTACCCGACAAAAGGTACAACATTGGCAACACATCTTGTTTAAAATCGTTTTATTAACACATACTTTGGTCATATAATCAGAAATTATATAGAACAAAATAAATGGGTTTTCCTGATTTTTTGCACTGGGGGCTTCACTATCATGTACATCAGTACGGTTTCAGCACCGTTATGGCTGGGCATAACTGCCGCAACACTACTGGCACTGGCTTTGCCAACATCCGCTAAAACGACCGAGAGTTCGGAATCTCCCACAACATCCATACCCGCGAGCATTATAGCAACGGCTGGTAAGCTCAAGGCAGCCGAACAATTCACCAGAGCAAAAAAATTACTGAACAGCAACGCCAACAAAACAGACTTGGAACAGGGGCTGATCTGGCTGGAACGTGCAGCATCACAAAGCTACTCACCCGCTTTGTTTGAACTTGCTAATCTCTATGAAAACGGTACGTATGTAAAGCAGGATACCGCCAAAGCGGTCAATCTTTACGAACAAGCGGCAAAACAGAAGCACCTAGACTCCCAATACAACTTGGGCTTGCTATACCTGCGGGTGGTCAAGGACACCGATAAAGCACGTTACTGGCTGGAACAAGCGGCTCAACAGCATGATGCGGAAGCTCAATATAACCTTGCCCTACTGTATGATTTTAGCAAAGGTAAACAGGCCGATCCGACAGAAGCCACCTATTGGTATACGCAAGCCGCCCAAAACGGTCACAAAAATGCCCAGTTTGATTTGGGGGTACGTTACCTGCAAGGCACCACCCTGCCCCAAAACCTGTCACAAGCCGCCCACTGGTTTCACAAAGCAGCGGAACAAGGCGACCCCGCCGCCGCGTTCAATCTGGGTCTGATGTATGAACAAGGCAAAGGCGAGGCTAAAAGCATCACAGAAGCCATCCGCTGGTATCGCCAAGCCGCGCAGCAAGGTGAAGCCGGGGCGCAATACAACCTCGGCGTCAAATACCTGCTGGGCGAAGGTGTTACGCGGGATCACGCAACAGGCATTGACTGGATACGCAAAGCGGCCGACGGTGGCAACCCCGCCGCTCAATACACTGTCGGCTTCATGTACGACCAAGGAGCTGACCTGCCCAAAGACGATACGCTGGCAGTGCATTGGTATCGTCAGGCAGCGGAACAGGGTTACACCGATGCCCAGCTTAGCCTCGCCATGATGCTGGCCAACGAGCAGAGCGTGAAGGCCGATAGCAGCGAAGCTTACCAATGGTTCCAGCGTGCTGCCGAAGCCGGAAACGCCAGCGCCCAGTTCAATCTTGGCACCTACATGGCACATGGCATTGGCATGGCAAAAGACCTGCCATCAGCCGCTTACTGGCTCTCGCTAGCCGCTAACCAAGGGCATGAAGGGGCGATTGCCAACCGTGATTACGTCCTGAAAATGCTGAACGATAGTGAGCACGCTGAAGTGGAACGCCGTCTGAAAACCGCCCCTAACGGCACACTGGCTCAGGACAAACAAGTCGCCATCCAGTAGAATACGGGCTTTCCAGAATACAAGCCCGGATTCATGCCTGCATTGCTCAAGCCTCATCTTCCTCCCGCCCCCAATGGACACATCCGCTGGGGGCAGTTGTACGGTTGCTCCCACGAATGGCTGATTGCCCAGTCTGCCCAAGGGTTTGATGGCCTGTTACTACTGGTCGTCCCGGATGTACATGCCGCTTATCAGGCCGAATCCGCGCTGCAATTCTTTGCCCCCGACATTCCCAGCCATATATTTCCTGACTGGGAAACCCTACCCTACGACGTATTTTCACCGCACGAAGACATTATTTCCGAGCGCCTGAAAACGCTGGCGACGCTGCAAAATCTCAAACGCGGCATCCTCATCGTGCCTGCCAGCACCTTGCTGCACCGGCTTGCGCCACCCGGTTACGTGCATGGGCATACGTTCGTGGTGCGCAAAGGTTCGCCGCTCGACATCGACAAATTGCGCAAGCAACTCGAAGAAGCAGGCTACCGCAACGTCAGCCAGGTGATGGAACACGGCGAATACGCCACCCGTGGCTCGTTGGTGGATTTGTTCCCAATGGGTAGCAACACACCTTACCGCATTGACTTGTTTGACGACGAAATCGACTCGATCCGCACCTTCAACCCAGAAACCCAGCTTACCGAAGAGAAGGTGGACAGCATTGAACTGCTACCTGCCCGCGAATTCCCGCTGGATGAAGCCGGAATCCGCACCTTCCGCCAGAACTACCGAGCGCAGATTGAGGGCGATTTGACCCGCAGCCGCATTTACGAAGGCGTGAGTCAGGGCAAGCCTTCCGCCGGGATCGAGTATTACCTGCCGCTGTTCTTTGAGCATACCGCCACGCTGTTCGATTACCTGCCGAAGAAAACCCTGTTGGTGCTAACCGAAGGGGTTGATACTGCCATCAGCCGCTTCTGGAAATCGCTCGAAGACCGCTATGAACAACGGCGGCATGATATTGAACGCCCCTTGCTGGCGCCGGAAAAGCTGTTTTTGACGGCGGCGATGTTGGGGAGTTATTTGACGGATTACCCTCGGGTTGAAGCGCAGCATCGTAGGGGCGTATTGCATACGCCCTCTTCCTCCGATCATGATGCCGAAGAAGGGCGTATGCAATACGCCCCTACGGTGGATTATCCGGTTTCTGCCCTGCCCTCGCTGCTGATCCACGCCCGTCAGGAACAACCGCTGTTCCTGCTGCTCAATTTCATCAAAGACCTGAAAGGCCGGGTGCTATTCACCGCCGAATCCGCTGGACGGCGCGAAGCCTTCCTCACGCTGCTGAAAGACAACGGTATCGTGGTCAAAACGCTGGAAACCTGGCAGGATTTCCTTGGCAGCAAAGCCGAAATGGCGGTTACAGTCGCGCCGCTGGAAAACGGTTTCTGGTTGCCCGACGCGAAGATCGCAGTCATCCCCGAAAACCTGCTGCACGGGGTGCAAATCCAGCAGCAACGCCGTCGCCGCAAAGCCACCCGCGATGCCGATGCGATTATCCGCAACCTGACCGACCTCAACGAAGGCGCACCTGTGGTTCATGAGGAACACGGGGTTGGGCGTTATCTGGGGCTGGAAACAGTCACGGCGGGCGGCGTTACTGCCGAATATTTGCTGATCGAATACGCCAACCACGACAAATTGTACGTGCCCGTTGCCGCGCTGCATCTGGTCAGCCGTTACACCGGGGCTGACCCGGAACACGCGCCGCTGCACCGCCTCGGCAATGAGCAGTGGGACAAAGCACGCCAAAAAGCAGCGGAAAAGGCGCGGGATGTGGCGGCGGAATTGCTCGACATCCACGCCCGCCGTGCGGCGCAACAGGGGCATAGCTTCCCGTTTGACGACAACGATTACCGCCTGTTTGCGGGCGCGTTCCCGTTTGAAGAAACGCCAGATCAGGCGCTGGCGATTGAAAACGTCATCAAGGACATGCGTGCGCCACAGCCGATGGATCGGGTGGTGTGCGGCGACGTGGGTTTCGGCAAGACCGAAGTAGCGATGCGGGCGGCATTCGTGGCGGCGAATGCAGGCAAGCAGGTGGCAATGATTGCGCCGACGACCTTGCTGACGCAGCAGCATTTGAACAATTTCCGCGACCGTTTTGCCGACTGGCCATTCAATATCGAATCGTTGTCGCGCTTCAAGACGGGCAAGGAAACCAATACGGCACTGGAGGCGCTCGCCTCCGGCAAGATCGACATCGTGATCGGCACGCACAAACTGTTGCAGGACGATGTGCATTTCAAGCAACTGGGGCTGGTGATTATCGACGAGGAACACCGCTTTGGGGTGCGCGACAAGGAGCAGATGAAAAAGCTGCGTGCCAATGTCGATATGTTGACCATGACCGCCACGCCGATTCCGCGCACGCTGAATATGTCGCTGTCGGGTTTGCGCGATTTGTCGATCATTGCCACCCCGCCGACGCAACGCCACGCGATCAAGACTTTCGTGTGCGAGTGGAACAAGACCATCATTCAGGAAGCGTGTGCGCGCGAATTGTCACGCGGCGGGCAGGTGTACGTGCTGCACAATGAGGTCAAAACCATTGCCAATGTGGAAGCGGAATTGACCGCGATGTTACCCGGTGTGACGGTGCGCCATGCCCACGGGCAGATGCGGGCGAATGAGCTGGAAAACATCATGAGCGATTTTTACCACCAGCGTTTCCAGATTCTGATTGCCACCACCATCATTGAAAGCGGCATCGACGTGCCGACCGCCAACACGATTTTGATCAACCGCGCCGACAAACTGGGGCTGGCGCAGTTGCACCAGTTGCGCGGACGGGTCGGGCGTTCGCACCACCGCGCTTATGCCTATTTGATTGCGCCGCCGAAATCCGCGCTCACGCCGGATGCGGTCAAACGGCTGGAAGCGATTGAATCGCTGGAAGAACTGGGGGTCGGTTTTACGTTGGCGACGCACGATCTGGAGATTCGCGGCGCGGGCGAATTGCTCGGCGAAGGGCAAAGCGGGCAGATTCAGGAAATCGGTTTCAACCTCTACAACGACTTGCTGGAACGCGCGGTGAAGGCGTTGAAGTCGGGCAAAGTGCCGGAATTGAGTGCCACCAGCCGCCGCACCACGGTGGAACTGGGTGCGCCTGCGCTGATCCCGGACGCTTATTTGCCGGATGTCCATGCGCGGCTGATCCTCTACAAACGCATTGCCAGCGCGGAATCGCAGGCGGCACTCGACGAATTGCGGGTGGAAATGATCGACCGCTTCGGGCTGCTGCCAGAGCCGACCAAGACGCTGTTCAGCGTCACGCGGGTCAAGCTGCTGGCGCAGGAGCTGGGCATCCGCAAGCTGGATATGCACGTCAAGGGCGGGCGGATTATCTTTGACGACAAGCCGAATATTGACCCGATGAAGGTGATTACCCTGATCCAGAAACGCCCGTGGGTGTTTAAGCTGGATGGGCAGGATAAGTTGCGGTTTGAGATTGAATTGCCGACGGTGGAGGAGCGGGAGGAGTGGGTGGTTAAGTTGATGGGGGAGATTGGCGGGTGAATTATTCCGCAACCTCCCCCCTCAATAGGTTACTGCCCCGAAGGGGGTGGTTGCAATTGCCGTTCCTGTTCGGCGATACCTGCCAGCACTGCCGTTTTCACGGCTTCGGACTGAAAGCTGCCCGATTCAGCCAACGGTTTAAACGTATTGACTGCTGGCACATTTTTGTCATAGCTCCCACTGACAACACCCAACGATTGGCTAAACCAGTCTTTCACCATCGTGGCATCCGCGTCAGTAGCTTTGGCTTGCGACCACTTGAGCAGTTCCTTTGCTCCGGCATCAGTACCTGCCATCCCTAACAATGCCCCTGCACTGGCTTGAAATGCAGGGCTATCGGGCTGGCTAGTGTTGAGGTATTTGTTTAAGACGGGGATAGCCCCCTCATCATGCAGCCGCGTACTGATTATGCTACCCAGAGAGGTACGGGTTTTGGTATCCGTTGCATCATTGTTAAGGTGGGAAAACAGAAATTCAGCATTCACCGCGCCGCCTTCCGTAGCGATGGCGCTTGCCAGCAAGCTACGCTGTACGTCTGCACTGCTGTCATTGGCACTCGCCGTCGTGCTGACACTTTGCACATTGTTCCATGCTGATTGCAGGGTATCACCAATAGGGGATAATGCCTGATGACGGCTTGCATCCCATTGGGAAATGCTGCGGGTACTAATCAACCCCCTCAGCACATCATAACCTTCTAGCTCCAACCCTTGCCCTATCATGGCTTGGGCAATGCCTACCACGGGAGCTGTGCCAATTTCCCCCAGAAGGATTGCGACACCACTCAGGGTTGTGCTGTCGGTGGCATTCAGGGTAAGGTTACGCAGCGTGTCATACATCGGGTCATCATCGGGGAGTTGCTGGATTTTTTCTGCCAATAGCTTGTTTACAATATCCGCTTTGCCGTCACCGTTTGCTTCAGTTGCTTGCCAAACGGACAACAGTTCACCGACTGATTGTTGTTGCAAGGATGCGCTGTATACCTCCATTTCACAGGTTTTGCGCATGTCTTCGGGTATGGCATCTGCCTTGCAAATATCGGGAGTTTCCGCAACTGTTGCTTTATAGTTGGGGTCTGATGGCCAATACCCGTTTACCAAGGCAGGTTCTGGTTCTGCTTCATGGGTGGTTGCTACTGCCATATTTGATGATGCCATCGAATGATAATTACTGACCGCTGCCGATGCAGTTACTGTGGTTAAAGCGTTTGTTTCGTTACCACGGTCAAGGCTGGCGTAATACGCCACCCCCGCCATCACCCCCAAAGAAAGGGTAATGGCAAGATGGATTTTCTTCATTTCGGACAGCCTCCGCTGGAATATTCCAGACAGTCACACAGCGATTCACGCGGCGGGGGGACAGGTTGACTTGTCAGCGGGTCGTACATGACGTACAGTTTTGAATGGTAAATGCCCATTTCAATTAATCCATCAACCGTATACTCTGAACTATCCCTCCCCCATTTTCGCTTGGCGGCTTTGTAAATATCAACGGCCTTACAGGTAGCTATATCCGGCAACAAGCCTCCAACTCCAGTGCTGTTCTTGCTCAATGCATATTCCCGAACCAAAGTATAGGCAGGATCATTACCTCCACTGTCCCTTAAACGAAAACCCATCGCCTCTTTAATATTGTTAAGCTTGTAATCCATATCCAGCGACCTTTTTTCTGCTTCCACAGGAAGTCTTTCGTATCCCTGCTTCCACATAAGAAAGAGTTCAGAGGCTGACTTTCCTTGAGACCAGCGGATGTCGGGTTTCTGAAACTGCATAGGCTTACTAGTATCCGCAATGCTACGCCCACCGTCTACACCCCACACATGACCCGGCTGGGAGCAAGCCGACAAGCCAAACACAACCCCCAACATAACGATGCTACTAACGATCAATGTTTTCATTTTGAACTCCTTGTTCACATGCTAGAAATGGCTGAACGGATGGCGTTAATCACTGCTGCATTACCCGTTTCATTAACATGGTGTGTTTTACTGACAGGATAATTGGTCGGCGGGTTACTGGCTGGCAATTTCAATTGCGACCAAATATGCACTATTCCATCACTGTCAGCGCTGAGTCCAGACTGCCCTGATTTTAGGCTAAATCCGCTAAGAACAAAATTACGGGTGGAATCTGGCAACTTCCACGGTGTTGCCATCGTCATCAGTCCCCATGCTGGGGTCAGCAGGTCAATACCCGCCCACGGACGACCATCCCACCCAATCACTTGACCCAGCGGAACACCAGTCGATGTGACCGTAGCGGTTTTTACCCACGATGGCAAACTGTATTGGTTCAGTGAATTCAGTTGCGACGAACCAATGGCGAGATAGCCAATGGTGGGGCTGCCAAGATCAGTTCCAGCCGCAGCCGCTGCTGTTGCTTGCTGCCATGCCTGATCACGGTCGCGTTCTGAGGGTTGACCATTCGGCCCCGGCGTAGCGCAATATTGCGATAGCACTCCATCTCCCGTTGGGCAACTGCCCCATCCTTTCGGTCTTGGGTTGCTAACCAACCATTGTTGTATCCTACCAAACACGCTGCCTTGATTCGGTGTACCAATTTGTACCACGCCTTTTACTTTGCTAATGATGGGAGCATTTCCAACAAAGGCTGCCCTTGCTGCCAAACCGCCTCGGCTATGCCCAACCAGTACAAAAGAACCAATGCCGGGGTAGCCTGCTTGGATGTTTTGCAATGTCTGGGTCACTTCCGCGCCCAATTCAGAGAAGGTTAGAGCATCACCATTCTTCCAAGTTTGAGGAACATTGGTTCGCACATTAAGTATTTTGTCCCTTGATGCAGCCCCCAATCTGAAGCATCGAACCGCATCCGCGTCCCTCTTCTGATTTGGCTTTTCTGTGGCAGACAGGGATGTACATTTCCCGCTAAAGCCCAGCTTTATCATGTCTGCTTCCACCGCACCCCAAGTGCTAATATCCGAGTTCATCCCATGCAGCAGTAGGACTGCGGTACTTTTGGCAAATTTAGCATAAATGCGGGGCTGGCGTGTGGCTGCCTTCAAAACAGCGCGAGGAATGACACACTGAGTCTTAGCTGGATCACAACGGTTAAGGAAATTCAGGGTATCCCAGCCTGTAAAATTCGTGCCAGCTTTGGGGAATGCAGTAACAATAGCATTGAGAACATTGCCATTACTATCACGTTGCTCCTTAATTTCCAACCCGCCAAGAGCCGGATCATAATCCCCCACCAAGGATACACTGTCGATGCGAATTACCAGCTCCTGTGCTTGCGTACCGGAAGCCATCAACCCAAGCAGCAACGCACTAACGAAACGAGATTGTGAAATTTTCATATAAAACCCCTATTTTGAAAATTATTACCCATGAGAACACCAAAATATTTACACAAAAAATTTTACATATTTTTTTGCATTGCATAATTTATTTCAAAAAAAGTCAGACAACCACGAACGAAGCTTCCTTTGAGAAAAGTCAGCCTTGAACGGAATGAGATAAGTTTTGCCAGCCCCCTGTAGCCCCTACTGTTATCTTCATAATCTAATTCTATCAATAATTCATTTTTTTTTTCAACACATCATTACTAAATTTACATCTTTTCATTAATATTTCTATAGATTGAATTTTCCACCTTGACTTTTTCGTTTAGTGCCGCCAAGCACTGGCGGCGCTCGCGTCCGGCAAGATCGACATCGTGATCGGTACGCACAAGCTGTTGCAGGATGATGTGCATTTCAAGCAACTGGGGCTGGTGATTATCGACGAGGAACACCGCTTCGGGGTGCGCGACAAGGAGCAGATGAAAAAGCTGCGTGCCAATGTCGATATGTTGACCATGACCGCCACGCCGATTCCGCGCACGCTGAATATGTCGCTGTCGGGCTTGCGCGATTTGTCGATCATTGCCACCCCGCCGACGCAACGCCACGCGATCAAAACTTTCGTGTGCGAGTGGAACAAGACCATCATTCAGGAGGCGTGTGCGCGGGAATTGTCACGTGGCGGGCAGGTGTACGTGCTACACAATGAGGTCAAAACCATTGCCAATGTGGAAGCGGAATTGACCGCGATGTTGCCCGGCGTGACGGTGCGCCATGCCCACGGGCAGATGCGGGCGAATGAGCTGGAAAACATCATGAGCGACTTTTACCACCAGCGTTTCCAGATTCTGATTGCGACCACCATCATTGAAAGCGGCATCGACGTGCCGACCGCCAACACGATTTTGATCAACCGCGCCGACAAACTGGGGCTGGCGCAATTGCACCAGTTGCGCGGGCGGGTCGGGCGTTCGCACCACCGCGCTTACGCCTATTTGATTGCGCCGCCGAAATCCGCGCTCACGCCGGATGCGGTCAAGCGGCTGGAAGCGATTGAATCGCTAGAAGAACTGGGGGTCGGCTTCACGCTGGCGACGCACGATCTGGAGATTCGCGGCGCGGGCGAATTGCTCGGCGAAGGGCAAAGCGGGCAGATTCAGGAAATCGGTTTCAACCTCTACAACGACTTGCTGGAACGCGCCGTGAAGGCGTTGAAGTCCGGCAAAGTGCCGGAATTGAGCGCCACCAGCCGCCGCACCACGGTGGAATTGGGTGCGCCTGCGCTGATTCCGGACGATTATTTGCCGGATGTCCATGCGCGGCTGATCCTCTACAAACGCATTGCCAGCGCGGAATCGCAGGCGGCACTGGACGAATTGCGGGTGGAAATGATCGACCGCTTCGGGCTGCTGCCAGAGCCAACCAAGACGCTGTTCAGCGTTACGCGGGTCAAGCTGCTGGCACAGGAACTGAGCATCCGCAAGCTGGATATGCACATCAAGGGCGGGCGGATTATCTTTGACGACAAACCAAATATTGACCCGATGAAGGTGATTACCCTGATCCAGAAACGCCCGTGGGTGTTTAAACTGGATGGGCAGGATAAGTTACGGTTTGAGGTGGAATTGCTGACGGTGGAGGAGCGGGAGGAGTGGGTGGTTAAGTTGATGGGGGAGATTGGAAGTTGATACAAAAAAATTGAATACGGTTAAGCTGCTGGGAGGTGGCCAAATCGGTTGGCAACGCAATGTCGGTCAAATCGGTGGTGGTGGTCAGCTCGTTCATTCATCAAGCATAGCTCAGACCGTGGCAGTTGCAAGCTCGTGAACAGTTACGTCATATTGACGTTATACCAATGCTAAATGAGAATTCGGTAAAGTTACACTATCCTCAGATACTCTAACGCAGGAAAGTTCAAGAACAACACAAGAGACATCGTTGCTTGTTGCTCTCACAAGTAATACCATAAAGGTCTTACTTACATATAAAGCGTATATGCCATGAGAGTAACCACTAAAGGACAAGTCACTATTCCTAGAAATATCAGAGAGATACTAGGAATTTCCCCTGAAACTGAGATCGACTTCAGAGAAGAAAATGGACGATTCTATATCGTCAGGGTTGATGAACCGACAATCACAAGAAAATTTCACAAGTTTAGGGGTATAGCAACGGCTAAAATGTCGACAGATCAGATCATGGGTCTTACAAGGGAATCATCATGAACGGTGTTTTTGTAGACTCATGCGTGTTGCTTGATTTATTTACAGATGATCCTAACTGGGCAGATTGGTCAGAGAATGTTCTTGAGAGGTACAGCAAGACAAATACATTATATATTAACTCCATTGTTTACACAGAAGTCTCGATTGGATTCGATAAAATCGAAGAGGTAGAGGCTGCCATATCTGAGCTTGGCATCAAAGTATTGGAAATGCCGAGAGAAGCATTGTTTTTGACTGGAAAAGTGTTTCTACAATACAGAAGAAATAAAGGCACAAAAAAATCACCTCTGCCTGATTTCTTCATTGGCGCACACGCTACTGTCTCTCAGTTTGAGTTAATAACTAGAGACTCCGCTAAATATAATACTTACTATCCGCAACTTAAACTCATTAAACCATGACACAACCCCATTCCCGAATCTTCCTACTCAGCCACATGCGTGCCTACAGCAGTTTGCTAGGGCATATTATCGGCTCACACCCGCGTATCAATGGCTATTACGAAATGCACCAAAGCTACCTCAGCGACGCTGATTTAGCCCAGCAAATCGCGGACTACAGCCAACACGACAGCTTAAAATCCGACAGTCACTATCAGTTTGATAAACTGCTGCACAACGATTACCAACTGAATGTAAGCCTGCCCGCGTTACAAAATGCCGTCATCTTTCTTGCGTTACGCCAACCTGAGCCAACCATTAAAAGCATCATCAAGTTATTTCGGCAAAAATCCAGCGATGACTTGTATGCACAACCCACTGGCGCAACCGACTATTACCTCGAACGGCTGCAAACCCTTAGCAACTTCGCCCAGCAACACCCACAACGTTATTACTATTTTGATACCGAAAAAGTCTGTACTGACACTGACCGCTTATTAAGCCAGTTACAGCAATGGATAGGAATGGCCGAACCGTTATCGCCTGAATACGGTAGCTTTGCCAAAACGGGCGTAGCCGGTGCGGGGGATACCTCACCCCTCATTCATACCGGCAAAATATTACCGGATTTTCAGGAAGCGGTGGATGATGTGGTGTTAGATGCGACGTTATTGCAACAAGCAGAACAGACCTACCAACACTGCCGCCAGCAACTCATTGATAATGCGTTGGATAGCCTGTTTATTTAATCATGACTTCCACTTTTTTTACACAATTCAATCATATTTCGTGCGTGATTTAGCCGTATCGTTACACCTGTTGAAAGGGAAAACACTTTCACCTAACAGTAACTAACCGGAGTGATACCATGAAAAAGATTAACTTATTCTCAAGCGCACTGATCGCAGGCGTATTGTTTGCTTCTTCTGCGGCAATGGCAGCACCACAAGGCCACTTTCAACGTGTGGATGTCAACATCCCCAGATTGGACATGCGTATTGATGCTGGCGTCAAAAGCGGCAAACTGACCCGGACTGAAGAACGCCAACTGCGTACCGAACTGCGTCGCCTAGGTTCCGCCGTGAAACTGGCGAAAAAAGACCACCAAGTAACCAGAATTGAACGTGTCAAGTTGGAACGCAAAGAAGCGGCCTTGAACAGGCACATCACTAAACTGGCTAACAACAAGGCAGTTGTCAAAAAAGCTAACAAGCATAAGCAACATCATCAGATGCCAAATGCACAGCATAAATAACCGTTTGCGAAAGGGCTAAGCAAAAGGGGGGCTGGGGTAACAACAAGTTTGAGGGCTGATGGATAATTGGGGCTAAGGGTCAACCAACGCAAGTCGGTTGACCCTTTTTTTGTAGGCGGGTAAAGCGCTTATTTCTTCGCAGGTGCTGGCGCAGCCACTGCTTCACCAACGGCTGGTGTCGCTTCAATTTTCAGCTTTTCAGCCGCGCCATCACAATAGCTCCACGTCGCTTCCCAACGGGCAGGGAAACCTTTATCGAGGAACTTGATCTGGTAACGCCCCCAGTACTTGGTCATTTTGCCATAAATGCCAGGGCGCTCGGTGGTACATTCGACCTTTGCATTGTTTTCTGCCCAGTAACCATCATACGTACCACGGTTCTGGTAAACCTTGGCAAGACCCACGATGTAGATCACACCCGGATCTTCTGCCGAGCCGTAAGCGAACACGGCGGTTGGGCCGATTTCATCCGCGTATACAATCCGGCCTACATTGGTGTTCCAGACTTCATCGGCAACCGCGTTACCGCCAGTCATCAACAATGCTGCCAGCCCTAGTGCTTTAAAACCATTCAATTTCATACTATGCCCTCTCTCATTAAATACAGTCGCTGCATTATACCAGACTCTTGTTGACGATTTCATACGCATCACTCGATAAGCCACTGTGTGCCTGAATGCGTTCCAGTTGAGCTTTCATCAGCGCACTGCGCACCGGTTCGTACTGCCGCCAGTTCATCAGCGGGCGTACCATGCGGGAAGCAATTTGCGGGTTCATCGCATCCAGTTCCAGTACCCGCTCGGTGAGGAAAACGTAACCACTACCGTCTTGCGCATGGAAATGCAACGGGTTGCGCATCGCAAAACTGCCAACCAATGCACGTACCTTGTTGGGGTTACGCATATCGAACAGCTTGTGCTGCATCAAGGCTTGCACCTGTTGCAGAGTGTCCGGCAAGGAAGACGTGGCTTGCAGCGCAAACCATTTATCCATCACCAACGAATCATGCTGCCAGCGGTCGTGGAAATGCTGTAAGGCTTGCTCACGTTGTGGGCATTCAATACTGCTCAGCACCGCCAAAGCCGCCATCGCATCGGTCATATTGCCTGCCGCAAGGTACTGTTGCAAACAGGCTTCATGGATACCGTCATCCTGAATCCGCCCCAGATACGCCAAACAAACGTTTTTCAGGCTGCGGCGGCCAATGCTGGTCGCATCCGGCGAGTATTCACCCTCCTCGTGCAATTCCGCATACAGACGTTCCAGATCCAGCCGCAACGCTTTTGCCAGCGTGGTGTAGATAAATTCGCGCACGGCATGAATGGCTTCCGGGTCAGAAGGCCGCGCCACTTCAGCAATATCCGCTTCGGACGGCAATTGCAAGGCTGCGGCACGCAAGGCACGATCCAACGCATCGTCGGTGAGAATAGCCTGATAAGCGCTGATGAAATCGTGCTCCAGTCCGAAAGCTTCCTGTTGCTGGTGTGCTGCCAACAGCTTCAGGATGGTTTGCATCGCCAACCGTTGCCCGGCATCCCAACGATTGAAAGCGTCGCTGTCGTGCTTCATCAGGAACACCAGATCCGCTTCCGCATACGGGAAGTTGAGCTTCACCGGCGCAGAAAAATCACGCAGCAAGGATGGCACTGGCTGTTCCGGCACCTTCTCAAACGTGAACGATTGCTCCGTATCGGTCAGACGTAACACTTGCGTGCCGATCAAGTCTTGCCCTTTACCATCCAGCAAACCGATTGCCACTGGAATCAGGAATGGCAGCTTGTTATCGGCTTCCGGGGTTGCCGGGCAGCTTTGGCTGAAATGCAGGGTGCAACGTTGCGCCGCTGCATCGTAATCCATGCGCACGGCCACTTGCGGCGTGCCTGCCTGATCGTACCAACGCTGAAATTGGCTTAAATCCGCTTCATTGGCATCCGCCATCGCAGCAAGGAAATTTTCGGTGGCAACCGCCTGCCCGTCATGGCGCTCGAAGTACAAGTCCATGCCCTTGCGGAAACCGTCACGCCCCAACAGCGTCTGGTACATGCGCACCACTTCCGCGCCTTTTTCGTAAACGGTCACGGTGTAGAAATTGTTGATTTCCATGTAGGAAGCCGGGCGGATCGGATGCGCCATCGGGCTGGCATCTTCGGCGAACTGGAAGGTACGCAATGCCCGCACATCCTCAATGCGCTTGACTGGGCGCGAATGCAAATCGGAAGTGAATTCCTGATCGCGGAACACCGTCAAGCCTTCCTTGAGCGACAACTGGAACCAGTCACGGCAAGTCACGCGGTTGCCTGTCCAGTTGTGGAAATATTCGTGGCCAATCACCGCTTCAATATTGACGTAATCCATATCCGTAGCGGTGGCGGGGCTGGCGAATACCAACTTGGAATTGAACACGTTCAAGCCCTTGTTTTCCATCGCCCCCATATTGAAGTCATCGACCGCCACAACCATGTAAATATCGAGGTCGTATTCCAGCCCGAAACGCTGTTCATCCCAATACATCGCCCGTTTCAGCGACTGCATCGCGTGGTCACATTTGTCGATATTGTGCGCTTCGGTGTAGATGCGCAAGGTCACCTCACGCCCGGAAAGCGTGGTGTAATGGTCTTCCACATGCTGCAAATTGCCTGCCACCAGCGCAAACAAATACGCCGGTTTGTGAAACGGGTCTTCCCAACGCGCCCAGTGACGCCCATCCGGTAAATCACCGCTGCCAGTAAGGTTGCCGTTGGACAGCAGTATTGGGTACTTTTGCTTATCCGCCAGAATCTGGGTGGTGAACACCGTCATCACATCCGGGCGGTCGGGGTAATAGGTGATTTTGCGGAAACCCTGCGCCTCACATTGGGTGCAGAAATTACCGCTGCTCTGGTACAAGCCTTCCAGAGAGGTATTCTTCTGCGGGTAAATGCGCGTGACGATTTCCAGCGTACACAGCGCGGATACGTTGTGTACACTCATGCCAGTATCGCTGATGCTGTAATCCGTCTCGCTGAGTGGCAAACCATTCAGGCGAACTTCCAGCAATTCGAGGGCTTCACCGTACAATTCCAACGGCGTATCGGCAGCTACCCCCGGCTCGCGGCGGTAATTGGCAACGCTGGTGACGCGGGTAGATGCTTCGCCCAATTCAAATACCAGGGACACAGCATCCACGCGGTAAGCCGGTGCAGCATAGTCCTGCAAATAAATGGTCGTTGGTTGGCCTTCTTTCATCCATCTTGCGCGAGATACCCCGTCCTTCAGGGCGGGGAGGGATAGCGCGTCGGCGTTAGCCGACCCTCTTCTCGCTCCTCTTTTTGGTTAAGCTATCTTGATTAAACACATAGAAATCACACGGTATGAACTATACTGTGAGTTATGCTAGCAAAACGCGCCTACAAATTCCGATTCTACCCAGACCCACAACAAGAAACGTTGCTGGCGCAGACGTTTGGTTGTGTGCGCTACGTGTACAACAGCATCTTGCGTTACCGCACGGATGCTTACGATCAGGCTCAGGAAAAGGTCAGTTACCTGGGTGCTAATGCGCGGTTGACAGCCATCAAGAAGCTGCCCGAACGGCTTTTTCTGAACGACGTTTCCAGTGTTCCGCTGCAACAATGCTTGCGGAACCAACAAACCGCGTTCAAGAACTTTTTTGAGGGCAGGGCAAAATACCCTGTCTTCAAATCCAAAAAGCACCGACAGTCGGCAGAATTTACTTACCGTGCTTTTACATTCCGCAACGGTGAATTGAAGCTGGCTAAGTGCGATGTGCCGTTGGACATTCGATGGAGCCAGCCACTTCCTGCTGCCCCGACCACTGTCACCGTGTCCAAAGATCAGGCCGGACGCTATTTCGTGTCCTGCTTGTGTGAATTTGAATCCACGCTGTTGCCCGTCACCGACAAAAAGGCTGGCATTGACGTGGGCATCAAGGATTTGTTCGTCACTAGCGACGGCTTCAAGTCCGGCAATCCCCGCCACACCGCCCAACACGCGGCTAAACTGGCGAAGTACCAACGCCGTCTTGCCAAGAAAAAACTCGGCAGCAAGAATCGGCTGAAAGCCAAACGCAAGGTTGCCCGTGTTCACGCGAAAACTTCCGATTGCCGGTCGGACAACTTGCACAAGCTGTCCCGCAAACTGATTAACGAGAACCAAGTCGTTTGCGCTGAAAACCTCGCTGTGAAGAACATGATTAAACACCCAACATTAGCCAAGCACATTGCTGATGCAAGTTGGGGGGAATTTACCCGCCAACTGGCGTACAAAGCCCACTGGGCAGGCAGGACGTATGTCGAGATCGACCGTTTCTTTCCTTCCAGCAAACGCTGTAACGGCTGCGGGTTCGTGAAAGCAAACATGCCGCTGGACGTGCGGTCTTGGGAATGCCCGGAATGTGGCGCAACCCACGACCGTGACGTGAATGCAGCACGTAACATTTTAGCCGCCGGACTGGCGGTGCTAGCCTTTGGAGAGAATGTTAGTGGTGATGGCATTTCGGTGTCGTTGTCCTGTTCTCGATGAATTAGGAATCCCCTTCCTTTAGGGAGGGGAGGAAGTCAATTTTGACTCTTTGTATTATCAGCAGTGTATAAAATCTTGAGGATAGCAGCATGTTGGGGATGTTGTGGCGTAATCTCCCCCATGCGCAATAAAAGGTCAATATTGACCAGATTGCAATTGTCCTTGAATGCCTCGGTGGTTTCGGTCAGACGGGCTATGTCAGCCAAGGGCATCCGCTCAAACGCAATCACTTCACCATCGGTATTTTCCGGCACAAAATCTTCCGGCAGCCACAAGTCATACACATAGATGGTGGAATTGTCCAAGCCGCGCCAGCCTTGTTGACGGTAAGGGATCGTGCCAATCGCTTGCGCTTGTTGCGCCAGTTCCACGGGGATATTGGCTTCTTCCTGTGATTCCTTGATGACATTTTCCAGCAAGCCCAGACCAACCGGCTGACCACCTGCCACCATCTGATCCAGCTTGCCCGGCCAGAAAGGTTTATCCAGTGAGCGCGTCGCCACCCACACCTCCACCCCGTTGGCGGTTTGCACCAAACCATTAACATGGATGCCAAACGTTTTCACACCCATGAAATTAGTCGCTGCCCGCTCAATTTCCAGCTCGGCATGACCACCAAAGGTACGGGTAATCGGGTAGGCTTCTTCCACCCAACTGTCAATCACCCCTTGCTGGTGCAAGGCACGAAACACCGGGGCAACAGCCGCAGTACGGGACGTATAATCGACTAATTCAGGGTTCAAGGTCACGGTTGTGGCCGTCACCGTAAACACCTCCGGCCAATGCGCCAGATGCTGGGCAAACGCAGGCTGAACTTGCCCGTACACCTTACCGTCGATCAGCAAGGCTAAATAATGGGTGGCCTCAAAATTATTACAGGCGTCAATACGATCAAGGTAACTGCTCATGATGAATTAAGGGTTGTTGTTGGGAAAATTTAGTCATACTGCTATTCAGCATCCAGCTTAAGGAGAGTACAACCAGCAGCGCCATCACAGCAAGTACCCGCCATAATTTACCCACCATACAAGAAAGGCGTTCGCATTTCTGCATGTTGGCGTACATTTCCCGGTTGATATAACCCTGTGCCTGATTGAAGCTGCTAAAGTCGATACTGAAGGTGTCGCCTTCGTGACGCAGCAACAATTCTTCCACCAAGGGCGCTTCACGGGTGTAGATAGAGCGTACCGACTCTATCAGACCATTTTTATCCAAGGTACTGATCCCATTGACTTTACGCAAGCGCTCATCGGCACTGTCACGTAATTGCCAAACCATGGAACCTTTGCCGGGCGAAATTTCAGTGCAAACAAGTGACTGGATAGTGTAGGTTTTTTTCATTGTTGTTAGCCAAATACCTAAAGGATTGGCGTAACTCTACCATACCCGTGTCAGGTTTCAGTCCAGATTACGATGAGTTGCATCACAAAAGGGCGCCGTTTTGGTGTGTTTGCAGGCGCACAGGCCGTATTTCTTGGTTTCCGGCACAGTGAATTCCATCGGGGTAAAATCCGTGCCCTTATGAGAACCGTCGCAAAATGGCTGGTTGGCGGAACGCCCGCAGGTACACCACCAATAGCTAGTTCCAGCTTCCAGCTCTACCACACACGGTTTTTTCTGCGCGATTACGGGGTCGGTCATGTTGTGCTCCTCATGATGGGAATGAATTTTTCGGGCAATTTACTGGGCAACAAGGTCGGTGCCCACGCGTGACCATACACTACTTCGTAGGTGGCGGGATAAAGGCCATCTTCCTGACGGAAGTATTCGTAAGCCTGCAAGCAAGCCTGTAGGCGTGCTTTGCCGGTCAAGCCGTGATTACGCCCGCTGGTGGCATTGTTCGCGCCAATCCCCTTGAGTTCCCGCAGCAGGCCGCGCACGTCGGCATAGGTCAGGGTGATCATTTCCATATCCATCACCGGGTCGCGGAAACCGGCTTGCAGCAAGGCATCGCCCACGTCATGCATGTCGGGGAAACGGCTGGTGTGGGTAAAGCCATCCACCTGCCCCCAGCTTGCCCGCAATTCCTTGAGGGTATCGGGGCCGAAGGTGGCAAACATCAGTAAGCCGTTGGGTTTGAGCACCTGCACCCATTCGCCAAACACCGTTGGCAAATCATTGCACCATTGCAGCATCAGGTTGGACAACAGCATATCGGCACATTGCGGCTGGAATGGCAGGCTGGCAGCATCGGCACACACACCTTGCGGCTTGCGGAACCAACCGCCGCGCTGCCGGGTTTTTTTCACCATATTCAGCGCGAGATCGACGCCGATGACACGCGCTTTTTTGTAACGCTTGAGCAAGTGTTCGCTGACCATGCCAGTGCCGCAACCCAGATCAAGCACGGTTTCTGGCTGCATCTTGATCAAATCCAACCGTTCCAGCAGGCGGGCGCCGATTTCACGCTGCAACAAGGCATTGGCGTCATAGGTTTCTGCTGCCCGTTCAAAGCCTTGGCGGGTTTTGTGTTTGTCCAGCAAGTAGGGGTTAGCAGTATTAGAGCGCATCCAGAAATGCCCCGCTATGTTCCATGAAAGTCTCCGGGTGGGTAACAAGCGGATGGAGTATACAATGTCAGGGTAAAGCAGGAATGCCTAATCAGCCAGCTTAAGCATTGGCGACAAAGATATAGCAGCCTTCAACACTGTCATCAGCAGGAATGCTATCCATGAAATGTTGGACAGTAGACGGCTTTTGCCTTATCTGTGCCAGGTATTTCAGTTGATCAGCATAGCCTTGGAGTATCTTATTTCTGGCAATAATTTTCCTTGAAACCTCAAGGTTTAACTTTTCTTCATTGTCTATTCCCTTGAGCATAGACCACCCAAAACTCATTTTCTGTGGCTCTCCCCTCAAGCGGTCAAGAATGCCCATGCCATCTGAGGTGGACTCCGCGAAGTCAACCCACTCAATCACTTCGGCAGAACCGATGTGTTTCACGTAATCTTTTGTCAGAAATCTTTGCGCATTATCAGTAATGACATGGTTTTTGACAAAAGCTCTGGATGAGCTTTGCCACACAGCTTGCGCATCATTCAAATCGTTCACGGCCTGATCGTACATATCCAGTTCGGCCGAACACAAGGAATGCCCAATCGCCGTAATGGTGAAATATTCTTCTGCTGCCATGAAAGAATATTCATTGCTACTGTCGGTCAGTAACATTTTATATTTTTCGTGTATTTCCCCGATAGTTTGCCTGCTACTGATTAGCATCTGAAGTTTGGCTGAACTATCTTCCACTTTATTTAATTCTCTAATGACCTTTAGGGCTGCTATCAACCTAGATCTTTCTTGTAGTTCAAGAAACGATTTGATGTACTTCACATCAGAGGCAACTTGCTGCAATCTTTCATCAATTTTATTTATTTTATTACTTAAAAACAGGAAACCGGCAGAGCTAACAGCAAGCGTTAAACCAGACAAAAGCATGGATGCTTGAGCGAACTGAAGCAATTGAGTGACATTAGCGCCTATGTGACTCACTTCAGCACCCACGCGACCAACTTCAGCACCAATAACACCCACATCCCCACCGATACGATGGAGTTGATAGGTATTAACGCCTGAAAACAGTGTATTCAGAGGCGAGGTAAAGGCTGATAAAATGTTGCTTGGGGTAGCACTATTCACAAGATGTGCCAAGATTTGGCCTTGTTCATTACGGACAACACCACCGTACACTTTATTAACACCAGCCAACACCCCAAGCATCAAGTTGTCGGGAATGGAACGGCTTAAAGCGAAACCTGCAAGTTCTGAGATCATGATGCCTCCTGAAAAGAATGAGTATTAATGCTTTCCTGTCTAACCAAGATTACTCAAGCAAATAACACCCACCCTCATATCCCCCAACACCAACGGCTACGACTGCCGCTGGAATCATTACAAACGGGGACAATAATACTGCGCCAACACTGCCAATAATACCGCTGGTTCCAGCAAGGATACCTGCGGTTCCTGCCGCAGACGCGCCTGCCGCTGTAGAACCGAGCATTGCTGCTCCTGTCGTTGCATTTGTAATGGCATATAAGCCCGCAGCACTCATTCCAGCACCCGTTGCAGCCGTAGCACCAGCACCACCTGCAACAACACCTGTTGTGCCTCCACCGATCAGTTCACTCGGACGATAGTCACATACACCCGCCATCGCTGATTGGGTGAGTAGTACCGATAAAAGCACAGTGATAAGAATTTTTTTCATAATTAATTTCCTTAATTTATGATTAATAATAGTTAGCCCGTCGATCAAAATATCGCAATCAAAGATTGTCTACCTGATACATATCAATGAAAAACACATTAACTTCAATTGCTTGAACCACAAATTTTTGCTTGATATGACCTGATTTCCTAAAGAAAAGCGCCATTGCAGCTCATGGAAAAAGGTAAAGCATCTGATTATTTTTTGATGTGACAAATATCACATTGGTCATAATGTCAATAAAAAATATCAACCAATATGAAGTCGGAGCGAATCCAGAAATGCCTCGCTTGTACTGCGACTGCCTTCAGTTTTTCGACTTCTCCAGTTTGGGCTTCGACCGATGGTTAAGCTTCGCGACCCAAAAGGTTATTAGCCTTCCAACGACAAATGCGATGCAGACGGGGATTACGAACTGATACAGAACCAGTGTATCGCATTGTTCCAGCATAAAACTTGGCAGGTAACTGCGCAGGGCGACATAGATTACCGCCACCCAAAACCCCAGCGTGTCGAGCAATACGGCAAGGATTATTCCCCAGATTGAGAACCCGGCTGAGATGGCCAAGACCAACCACGTCACCGCAGCGCTTAAAATCATGCTGATGACGGCAACAAGTTTATTTCCGGTGTGCCAGTAGTACCAATAGCTTTTCGGGAATTGCATAGCCTGAAATCACCCTATCAATATATTCATGAAAATTCAGCAGATTTTGTCTCCAGACTCACCCAGAAACACCCTAATATGCTCCATGAAACTCTCCGGGTGGGTCACAAAGGGCACATGCGCGGCGCTATTGAGCATTGCCACATGCTGATACCCCATTTCCGGCAGCACCTCCGCCAATGACGCCGGAATCAGCTTATCGAGCTTGCCCAGCATCCACAATGTCGGCTGCTTGATGGGTGTTTGGGAAAAGTCGGCGGTTTGTAGGATAGCCAAGCCATCTTCCAGCGCCGCCACACTCGCCGGGTGCTGCATGATGGTGTCACGCAAGGCATTCACTACGCGGGTATCGGTTTTAGTACTGAGGAATTGCAGGGCAAAAAAGCGTTTCACCGTGCCAAGGTAATCGGTTTGCAAACTTCTGCCAAACAGGGCGAGCAAGTCGGGGGAAACCCCGTGCGGCCAGTCGCCTTCCGCAACGAATTTGGGCGTGCTGGCAATCAGGATCAGGGCAGTTACCCGCTCCGGTAGTGCGTGCGCCAGCGCTTGCGCAATCAGGCCACCGAGTGACCAACCCATGATGATGGCATCGTCGGGAATGTGTGGGGCAAGTTGTTTTACCGCTTCCGCTACGGTTCCCAGCGGCAAGTGGCTGTTTGCGCCATGCCCCGGCAGGTCGATGCAGATCACTTGGGCGTATTGCGCCAGTTCGGGCAATAACGGTTGCCAGACGTGGCTATTCATTCCCCAGCCGTGGAGGAGGACAAGGGGTCTGCCTTGTCCAGTAATGTTGGTATACAATGCGGTCACGTTTAACTCTCAATAATAAATGGATATGCCATGCCTTACCTGCTGATCATACTCGCCTATCTGCTCGGTTCAATTTCCGCCGCCATCATTACTTGCAAATTGATGGGGCTGCCCGACCCGCGCACGGTGGGTTCCAACAACCCCGGCGCGACCAATGTACTGCGCCACGGTGGCAAAAAAGCAGCCGCGATTACCCTGCTGGGTGACGGTCTGAAAGGTTTGATTCCCGTACTGGTAGGCCACGCTTTCGGGCTGGAAGCCAACTGGCTGATCCTCATCGGTATCGCCGCGTTTCTGGGGCATTTATACCCGGTATTCTACGGTTTCAAAGGCGGTAAAGGCGTGGCAACCGCTATTGGCGTATTCCTCGGCGTGAATCTTTGGGGTGGGCTGGCATTCGTAGCAACATGGCTGGTGATGGCGAAAGGCTTCAAGATTTCCTCGCTGGCGGCACTGATTGCGACGGCACTTTCCCCGGTGTATTTCTGGGTACTCAGCGATGGTAACGGCTGGCTGACGCTAGGCGTGCTATTCATGGCACTCATGGTTTTCTGGCGGCACGAATCCAATATCCGCAACCTGCTATCCGGCAAGGAAGACAAGATTCAGTCCAAAGAAGGCGCGGATGTCGAAGCGGTAACGAACGAAGAATAAGCAACCAGCCGTTCCTGCAACTGCGACGCGGGCGGCGCTACCTGCCGCAAGGCTTTGCCCAGCATCGCCCGACTGGCGAGGATGTGAATCCCGGTCTTCGCCCTCGTCACGGCGGTATACAGCAATTCCCGCCCCAGCAACGGCAAGTCTTCCGCTTCCGGCAAGATCAGCAATACCCGCGTAAATTCCGACCCTTGGCTCTTGTGGATGGTCATCGCCCACGCGGTTTCGTGCGCAGGCAAACGGATCGGCGCAACCGCTCGGTATTCTCCCGCCTCCCCGGTTGGAAACCACACCCGCAATTCACCTTTTTCGTTCGGCAAGGCAATGCCAATGTCGCCGTTGAACAGGTTCTGGCGGTAATCATTCTGCGTCACCATCACCGGCCTGCCCACGTACCACGGGCGTTGCGCCCCCTCGTGCGCAGGCAGCAGGCGTTGCATGACACCATCCACCCACACATTCAGCGCTTCCACGCCCTGACGCCCTTGCCGCAACGGTGTCAGGATGCGCAAGGCATTGAAGGCGCGAAAAATCGCCTCCGACTCCCCTTCCCTGACCGCTGCCACGTAGTCTTGCCAACCTTCACGCAGCCAATTAGCATCCAGCCCCGCCTGCGATTCATCCAGCGTCACCGTGGCGAAATCGGGGGAAGCCAGCACGTCCAGCAAACGTTCCTCATCAGCCTCACGGATAGCTTGTGCCAGTTGCCCGACACCATCCGCATCACTGAAACGGTAACTGGTTTGCAACAACAGCATCTGTTTAGCCAATGCATCACCGCTGCATAAATCGCGAAAAATCGAGCCAGTTTCCACCGAGGCCAACTGATCCTTGTCACCCAACAAAATCAGCTTGGCTGGCGGCGGCACGGCCTCAAACAAATGCGTCATTAGGGAAATGTCGATCATCGAGGCTTCGTCGACAATCACCACATCAGCAGGCAACGGATTGTTGGCATGATGGCGAAAGCCTACCCGATTGGGGATAAAACCCAGCAAGCGGTGCAAGGTGCTGGATTGCTCAGGCATGGGGCAAGTAATGTTTTCACGTTGGCGGGTATCGCGGATGGATTCCTGCATACGCATCGCTGCTTTCCCGGTCGGTGCTGCTAGCAGAATGCGGGCAGGTTCCATCCCATCCGCAATCAAATCAGCCAAAATACGGGTAACTTTGGTGGTTTTACCCGTGCCGGGCCCACCGGAAATAATCAGGAGATTACCCCCCATCCCCAGCCCTTCCCCCGCAAGGGGTGAAGGGAGCGAAGAAGGGGTAATCCGTGTTTGGATGCATTTTGCCAGGCGGTCTTCATAGTGCCAATAGCGATACAGCCACGCATGGGTATCGCTTAAAATCAGTGGCTTATAATCACCTTCGCGCCCCACCACCGGCGAATCAAACAGTTCCGCCAACGGAGTTTCTGCCAAAGGCACTGCAATCACGCCCTCACGGGTACGCGCACTGACCTCACGGATCAGGGCAACTAACCCCCGCTGACTCACCCCGCCATCCAGCCGTTTCAGCAAGTTAGCAAGCTGGTCATCGAGTGGGTGGACGGGATGAACGGGGTGGGGCGCAGATGGCATTACAGCGTTTTCACATACTCTTTCAGGAACGCATTGAAACGCTTGCCAATGTCACCGTGGCGCGAAGCGTATTCGATATTCGCCATCATGTAGCCCATCTTGGAACCGCAGTCATGGCTTTTGCCGGTTATATGAAACGCATTCACCTGATATTCGCGCATCAGCAAACCGATGGTGTCAGTGAGCTGGATTTCATCGCCCGCACCCAATGGCGTGCGTTGTAACCAACCCCACGTGTGTGGCGCCAGCACATAACGCCCGACCACGGCAAGGTTGGAAGGTGATTCATTAACCGGAGGCTTTTCCACAATCGCGCTCATGGATACGGACTCACCCGCTGCCAATGTCTGCCCGTTAATGTCTACCACACCGTAAGAAGATACTTTATTCATCGGCACTGGCTCGACCATGATCTGGCTATAGCCGGTTTCATCGTACAATTCCAGCATCGCAGCGAGGTTGTCTTTGAGGGGGTTGCTCGCGGCATCATCAATGATCACATCCGGCAAGACCACCGCAAACGGCTCGTTACCCACAATCGGATGCGCACACATAATGGCGTGCCCCAAACCTTTCGCCTGCCCCTGACGAACATGCATGATGGTGACATCACGCGGGCAAATGGAACGCACTTCATCCAGCAACTGACGCTTGACGCGCTTTTCCAGCATGGTTTCCAGCTCGAAACTGGTGTCGAAATGGTTTTCGATGGAGTTTTTACTGGAATGGGTCACCAGTACAATTTCCTTGATACCCGCTGCGACACACTCGTTGACCACGTACTGGATCAAAGGTTTGTCAACAATTGGTAGCATTTCCTTCGGAATGGCTTTGGTAGCGGGCAACATACGTGTACCCAATCCCGCAACGGGAATCACAGCCTTGCGGACTTTATGGTTATTCATGGACAAGGTTTCCTCTGAATTCAATCAATAACATCTAATGACTACTGACATTTTATCACTCTTCCGGTAGCACTATGTCAAAAGTTGCTGCCTGACGGTCACTACACCAACAATCTGAAGGGTATTTTGCTGTTTTGTCAACAAAACCAAATAAAAACTTCACTTTTTTCCGCACAATGTTATTATTTGCAAAAGGATTGTCAACAATCACTGAGAATAACACCATGTTAGCACTACACACACCAGAAGGAACCTTAGCAGATGTCGCATCAATCCGATTAACGCAAGCCATTATTACGGGTGAGTTAATTCAGGGACAGAAACTGAATGAATCCGATCTGGCGGAACGTTACGGTATTGGACGCGGCCCCTTGCGTGAAGCACTGCGCCAGCTTGAAGGGATGCGCCTCGTTAAACGTATACCACATGCGGGCGCTCGTGTCGTTACCCTTGACCGCGAGATGATGGCAGATTTATACGCCGTGCGCGAAGCCCTGGAAGGCATGGCCTGCCGCACGGCTGCGCTACGCATGACCGACGCAGAAATCGACACCTTACGGCTATTATTGGAAAAACATGCCGAACAAATTGAAGCCGCCGATGGGCAGGTATACGTCCAAAGCGAAGGTGACTTCGATTTCCATTACCAGATCGCACTGGGGAGCCGAAACCAGATGCTGATCAACCTGCTGGCAGGTGAGTTGTACCAATTGTTGCGCATGTGCCGTTACCGCACCAGCCGACTCTCAGCACGTATTCGCCCGGCCTTGCAACAGCACCGCCACATCGTCGACGCACTTGTCGCCCGCGATGGGGAATTGGCGGAAATCCTCATGCGCCGCCATATCAGTGGTGCATGGAAAAGTATCAGTGAAATGATGGATGAGGAACATGACAGCAATACAATCACTTACTCCCGGTCAAAAACTGCGTCAGGCAGTTAAAGACAACACCCCCCTGCAAGTTGTCGGGGCCGTCACTGCCAACAGTGCCATCATTGCGGAAAAGGTAGGCCATAAAGCCCTATACCTGTCCGGCGGCGGTGTTGCTGCGTCATCGCTGGGTATTCCCGATCTGGGCATTACCACCCTGCATGACGTGCTGGAAGATGCCAAGCGCATTACTGCCGTGACTTCTGCACCCTTGCTGGTTGACATTGATACGGGCTGGGGCGGCACCTTCAACATTGCCCGTGCTACCCGCGAAATGATTCAGTCTGGCGTGGCCGGTTTCCACATCGAAGATCAGGTCATGCAAAAGCGTTGCGGTCATCGCCCCAACAAAGCCATCGTTTCCCTGCAAGAAATGGTCGACCGCGTGAAATCCGCCGTGGATGCACGTACTGACGACAGCTTCGTCATCATGGCACGTACCGACGCGCTGGCTGTAGAAGGGATGCAATCCGCCATCGACCGCGCTATGGCGTGTGTGGAAGCCGGTGCTGACATGATCTTCCCCGAAGCCATGAACCAACTGGAACAGTACGCTGAATTCACCAAAGTGATCAAAGTGCCAGTACTGGCCAACATCACTGAATTCGGTGCAACCCCGCTGTACACCACCACTGAACTGGCTGCGGTTGGCGTACAACTGGTGCTGTACCCACTGAGCGCCTTCCGGGCGATGTGCAAAGCGGCTGAAAACGTTTACACCCATTTGTTGACCGAAGGCACGCAACAGAACGTGATCAACACCATGCAAACCCGCATGGAACTGTACGACACCATCGGCTACCACGAATTTGAGCAAAAACTTGACCAACTGTTTGCCGAAAAAGGCGCTGAATAAAATACCGGAGGAGGACTCATGTCAGAACAACACTTACCCAAGCCAAAAAAATCCGTCGCCCTATCGGGCACGGCTGCTGGTAACACGGCTATTTGTACCGTAGGCCGCACCGGCAACGACCTGCACTACCGTGGTTATGATATTCTCGACTTCGCCGAACAGGCCGAGTTTGAAGAAATTGCCCATCTGATCGTGCACGGCAAACTGCCCAATGCATCTGAACTCAAAGCCTACAAAACCAAACTCAAATCCCTGCGCGGCCTGCCAATGCCCGTCAAGCAAGCGCTTGAAGCCCTACCACCGTCCACTCACCCGATGGATGTGATGCGTACTGGCTGTTCCGTGCTGGGCGCGTGCCTGCCTGAAAAAGAGCATCACCCAGCGGCTGATGCCCGTAACATCATTGACCGCATGGTTGCCAGCTTTGGCTCTATGCTGCTGTACTGGTATCACTACGCCATCAACGGCAAAGTCATTGAAGTAGAAACTGACGACGAAACCGTCGGCGGACATTTCCTGCACCTGCTGCACGGCGAAACGCCTAGCGAATCGTGGGTACGTGCCATGCACACTTCCCTGATCCTGTACGCCGAGCATGAATTCAACGCCTCCACCTTCACCGCACGCGTGATTGCTGGCACCAATTCTGACATGCATTCTTGCATTACCGGCGCAATCGGCGCATTGCGTGGCCCGAAACACGGCGGCGCGAACGAAGAAGCGCAGCGTATCCAGACCCGCTACAACAGCGCTGATGAAGCCGAAGCTGACATCCGCGAGCGCGTTGCCAAGAAAGAAATCGTCATCGGTTTCGGTCATCCAGTTTACACCATTGCCGACCCGCGCAACGAAGTCATCAAGCGCGTCGCCAAAGGGCTGGCGCAAGAAAACGGCGACATGAAAATGTTCGACATCGCGGCACGTCTGGAAAGCACTATGTGGGAACTGAAGAAAATGTTCCCGAATCTGGACTGGTTCTCGGCAGTTTCCTACGGGCAAATGGGTGTACCGACCGACATGTTCACCCCGATTTTCGTTATCGCTCGCGCCACTGGCTGGGGTGCACACGTTATCGAGCAGCGTGAAGATGGCAAGATTATTCGCCCCAGTGCCAATTATGTGGGGCCGGAAAATGTGAAGTTTGTGCCGTTGGCTGACCGTGGTTAATAAGGATTAAAGCAACAATGAATACCGAATACCGTAAAAACCTGCCCGGCACCAAACTGGACTACTTCGACACCCGCGCGGCGATCGAAGCCATCCAACCCGGCAGCTACGCCACCCTGCCCTACACCTCGCGTGTATTGGCAGAACAACTGGTACGCCGTTGCGAACCCGAGATGCTGACCGACTCATTGAAGCAGCTCATCGAAGGCAAGCAGGATCTGGACTTCCCGTGGTATCCCGCCCGCGTGGTCTGCCATGACATCCTCGGCCAAACCGCACTGGTTGACCTTGCTGGCCTGCGTGACGCGATTGCTGACCAAGGCGGCGACCCGGCGAAAGTTAACCCGGTCGTGCCTACCCAGTTGATTGTTGACCACTCACTGGCCGTTGAATGCGGTGGCTTCGACCCGGATGCCTTCGCGAAAAACCGCGCCATTGAAGACCGTCGTAACGAAGACCGTTTCCACTTCATCGAGTGGACAAAAACCGCGTTCAAAAACGTCGACGTGATCCCAGCAGGCAACGGCATCATGCACCAGATCAATCTGGAGAAAATGTCGCCGGTGATTCAAGCGCGTGACGGCGTAGCCTTCCCTGACACCTGCGTCGGCACAGACTCACACACCCCACACGTTGACGCACTCGGCGTTATCGCGATTGGCGTCGGTGGCCTGGAAGCCGAAACCGTCATGCTGGGCTTGCCTTCCATGATGCGTCTGCCGGACATTATCGGCGTGAAACTGGTCGGCAAACGCCAACCCGGCATCACTGCCACCGACATCGTACTGGCCATTACTGAATTCCTGCGTAAAGAGCGTGTAGTCTCTGCATGGCTGGAGTTCTTCGGCGAAGGGGCGAAAAACCTCACCATCGGCGACCGTGCGACCATTTCCAATATGACCCCGGAATTCGGCGCGTCGGCGGGCATGTTCTACATCGACGAACAAACCATCGACTACCTGAAGCTGACCGGGCGTGAACCGGAGCAAGTCGCACTGGTTGAAAACTACGCCAAAGCCACCGGCTTGTGGGCGGATTCACTGGTAAACGCAACATACCCGCGTGTACTCGAATTCGACCTGTCCAGCGTGGTGCGTAACATGGCTGGCCCTTCCAACCCACACCGCCGTTTACCGACGGCTGACTTGGCTGAGCGCGGCATTGCGGTGAATTTGGCAGCGGCGCAAGCCGAAGAAGCGGAAGGCAAAATGCCAGACGGCGCGGTCATCATCGCGGCGATCACCTCTTGCACCAACACCTCCAATCCACGTAACGTGGTAGCCGCTGCCTTGCTGGCACGCAACGCCAACAAACTGGGCTTGGTACGCAAACCGTGGGTAAAAACCTCGTTCGCACCGGGTTCCAAAGTCGCCGAGCTGTATCTGCAAGAAGCGGGTTTGCTGACGGAACTGGAACAACTCGGTTTCGGCATCGTCGGTTTCGCTTGCACCACCTGTAACGGCATGTCTGGCGCACTCGACCCAATTATCCAGCAAGAAATCATCGACCGCGACTTGTACGCGACCGCTGTCCTGTCCGGCAACCGTAACTTCGACGGGCGTATTCACCCGTATGCCAAGCAAGCGTTCCTTGCGTCCCCGCCGCTGGTAGTCGCTTACGCGATTGCAGGCACGATCCGTTTCGACATCGAAAAAGACGTGCTGGGTACGGACAAAGACGGCAATCCGATTACGCTGAAAGACATCTGGCCTGCTGACGAAGACATCGACGCCATCGTTGCCGCCAGCGTTAAGCCTGAGCAATTCAAGCAAATCTACATCCCGATGTTTGATCTCGGCACTGTCGAAGAAGCGAAAAGCCCGTTGTATGACTGGCGTCCCATGTCCACCTACATCCGCCGCCCCCCTTACTGGGAAGGTGCATTGGCAGGTGAGCGTACCTTGAAAGGGATGCTGCCGTTAGCGGTATTGCCAGACAATATCACCACTGACCACTTATCGCCTTCCAACGCGATCATGATGAACAGTGCGGCGGGCGAATATTTGCACAAAATGGGCTTGCCGGAAGAGGACTTCAACTCTTACGCAACTCACCGTGGCGACCATTTGACCGCGCAACGTGCGACTTTCGCCAACCCTAAGCTGATCAATGAAATGGCAGTGGTGGATGGTCAAGTCAAGCAAGGCTCCCTCGCTCGTGTCGAGCCAGAAGGCCAAGTCATGCGCATGTGGGAAGCCATCGAAACCTACATGGAACGCAAGCAACCGCTGATCATCGTCGCGGGTGCAGATTATGGCCAAGGTTCCAGCCGTGACTGGGCTGCCAAAGGCGTGCGTTTGGCAGGTGTGGAAGCGATTGTGGCGGAAGGCTTCGAGCGTATTCACCGTACCAACTTGGTCGGCATGGGCGTGCTGCCGCTGGAGTTCAAAGCGGGCGAAACGCGCAAGACTTACGCCATCGACGGTACCGAAAGCTACGACGTGGAAGGTGACATTGCCCCACGCGCCGACCTGACGGTCATCATGCACCGCAGAAACGGCGAAACCGTGCGCATTCCTGTGACCTGCCGTCTGGATACCGCTGCGGAAGTGCGTGTCTATAACGCCGGTGGTGTACTGCAACGTTTCGCGCAAGACTTCCTCGAAGGAGACGCAGCGTAATGTCCCAAATCCCGCAAATCAAAATCCCCGCCACGTATATGCGTGGCGGCACGTCCAAGGGCGTGTTTTTCAAACTGACCGACTTGCCCGATGTCGCGCAAGTCCCCGGTGCGGCGCGTGACGCGGTATTGCTGCGCGTAATCGGCAGCCCTGACCCGTATGGCAAGCAAACCGACGGCATGGGCGGCGCAACGTCCAGCACCAGCAAAACCGTGATTCTGGCGAAAAGCGAACAGCCTGATCATGACGTGGATTACCTGTTTGGGCAGGTTTCCATCGACAAGGCATTTGTGGACTGGAGCGGCAACTGCGGCAACCTGACCGCAGCGGTTGGCTCTTTCGCCATCAGCAACGGCTTGGTGGATGCTTCCCGCCTCCCGCAAAACGGCATGGCCGTGGTGCGTATCTGGCAGAAAAACATCCAGAAAACCATCGTTGCCAACGTGCCGATGACCAATGGCGAAGTGCAAGAAACCGGCGATTTCGAGCTGGATGGCGTGACCTTCCCAGCGGCAGAAGTGCAGGTGGAATTCATGAACCCAGTCGATGCGACGGATGCCATGTTCCCCACCGGCAATCTGGTGGATGAACTGGAAGTACCGGGTGTTGGCACCTTTCAGGCGACCATGATCAACGCGGGTATTCCCACCGTGTTTTTGAATGCAGACGCCATTGGTTACACCGGCTGCGAATTGCAGGACGCCATCAACGGCGACCCTAAAGCGCTGGCCATGTTTGAAACCATCCGCGCTTACGGTGCGGTGAAAATGGGTTTGATTGCCGATGTCGCGGAAGCGGCTGGTCGTCAACACACGCCTAAAGTGGCGTTTGTGGGCAAACCACAAGCCTACGTGTCGTCCAGTGGCAAACAGATCAATGCTACCGACATTGATTTGAATGTACGCGCCCTGTCGATGGGCAAACTGCACCATGCCATGATGGGTACGGCGGCGGTGGCTATCGGCACAGCCGCTGCGATTCCCGGCACCTTGGTCAACCTCGCTGCTGGCGGTGGTGATCGCAGTGTTGTGACCTTCGGCCACCCTTCCGGTACGCTGAAAGTAGGCGCTGCCGCTAGCGCCACTAACGGTGACTGGAAAGTGGAAAAAGTCGTGATGAGCCGCAGTGCGCGGGTATTGATGGAAGGCTGGGTACGCATTCCAGGCGACAGTTTTTAAGTTTTAGAGGAGGAGAGAAAAGATGAGTTACAAGGCCGAATACGACCGCTCGATGAACGACCCAGAAGGCTTCTGGAAAGAAAAATCCGCAGCCCTGAAGTGGTTCAAAGCCCCCGAAAAAATCCTGTCGCAAGACGAACACGGTATTTTCCACTGGTTTGCCGATGGTGAAATGAACACTGCGTACATGGCGCTGGATTACCACGTCGAAAACGGGCGCGGTGATCAAGTCGCGTTGATTTACGATTCACCCGTGACGGATACCAAGAAACAGTACACTTACACCGAACTGCGTGACGAAGTAGCACTGGCTGCTGGGATGCTGGCGGGTCTGGGTGTCGAAAAAGGCGACCGCGTTATTATCTACATGCCGATGATCCCGGAAGCGGTCATTTCCATGCTGGCAACAGCGCGGTTGGGCGCTATCCATTCCGTGGTATTTGGTGGTTTTGCTGCCCCGGAACTGGCGCAACGCATTGAAGATGCGCAACCGAAAGTGATGATTTCTGCCTCTTGCGGGATTGAGATCAAGCGCGTGATTGAATACAAACCGCTGCTCGACAAAGCGATTGATTTGTCAGCGCACAAGCCGCAAAGCTGCATTATGTTCCAGCGTCCGCAAGCCACTTCCCCGCTGATTGCAGGGCGTGACTACGAGTGGAGTACGTTGATGGCAAGCGCTACCCCGGCGGATTGCGTGCCAGTCAAAGGCACTGACCCGTTGTACATTCTGTACACATCCGGCACGACCGGCAAGCCTAAGGGTGTGGTGCGTGAAAACGGCGGTCATGCGGTGGCACTGAACTACAGTATGCAAGCCATTTACAACATGAACCCCGGCGATGTGTTCTGGGCGGCGTCTGACGTGGGCTGGGTGGTGGGTCACTCGTATATCGTGTACGCGCCGCTGCTGCGCGGTTGCACGACCATCGTGTACGAAGGCAAGCCGGTCATGACACCGGATGCGGGTGCATTCTGGCGCATTACCGAAGAGTACGGCGTAAAAGGCTTGTTCTCTGCCCCGACGGCATTCCGTGCGATCAAGAAAGATGACCCGGAAGCGGCACTGATCAAGCGCTACAACACCGACAGTTTGCTGACCATCTTCTCAGCGGGCGAACGTCTTGACCCACCGACTCAAGAATGGATGATGGAAAAGACGGGCAAGCCGGTGATCGACCATTGGTGGCAAACCGAAACAGGCTGGGGCATTACTGCCAACCTGCAAGGTGTTGAGCCAATGCCGGTGAAACTCGGTTCTTCCACCATGCCGACCCCCGGTTTCAACGTGCAGATTCTGGACGAAAACGGGCAGGTTTTGGGCAGAAATGAACAGGGTTTCATCGCGCTGAAATTGCCTTTACCACCAAGCTGTTTAGCCACCATTTGGGGTGATGTGGAGAAGTTCAAACAGAGCTACCTGCAAACCTTCGACGGTTACTATGCCAGCGGTGACGGCGGCTATATCGACGAAGACGGCTATGTTTTCGTCATGGGTCGCGTCGATGACGTCATGAACGTGGCAGGCCATCGTCTGTCCACGGGCGAGATGGAAGAAGTCGTCGGCGGGCATCCGTCCGTGGCCGAATGCGCGGTAATTGCGCGGGATGATGACCTGAAAGGGCAAATCCCGATGGGTCTGGTGGTACTGAAAACAGGTGCGGACATCGACGAAGACACCTTGTCGAAGGAACTCACCCAGATGATCCGCAGCAGTATCGGCGCGATTGCCTGCTACAAGGAAACGCACATCGTCAAACGTTTGCCGAAAACCCGTTCGGGCAAAACGCTGCGTAAGAGCTTGCGTCAGATGGTGAATGGACAGCCGTATGTGGTGCCTTCCACCATTGATGACGTGACGATTATGCCGGAGATTGAGGCGTTGTTGCGTGAGAAAGGTGTGATTAGGTAAGAAGACCCTCTCCCCTTCTCCCGCTCAGCGGTAGAGGGGGCTGGTGGGCTAGGGGGAAATCAACCCCTTACCCCGCAAGCGGCTCATAAACGCCGGGCGACGGCTGTATTGATTCGCCAACGCAATCAACTTCGGTTGAAACACTTCCAGTGTCTTGTCACGTTCCGCCAGTTCGCGCAAGTCACTCAAATGGCGGGCTGCTTGTTCATAGCTTTTGGCATTACCCTCACTGATCAGATTGTCGATCTCGTGCCATACACGGTTTTCCCGCTGCTTCAGCTCATCAAGGTACTGCTGGCGTTTTTGTGCATCGGCTTGGCGTTTGGCTTCTGCTTTGATGGCTGTTTGACGCTGGGCTTCGAGATCAGCCGCTTCTTTACGCGCATCATAGGTGGTTTGTATATCTACAAAGCGGCGGCGGGGCGATGGAGGTTGGGATGTTCCCGCTTGGGGCGAAGTCTGGAACAAGGTTTGCAATCGCCTATTTAAGTGCATGGTGAGGTTGGGTTCATTGCGACAAAGACGAGCGAGAAAATCGTTTTTTTCTGCATCAGGGAGCTGGTTTACCCACGCTTCTGGCTGAAAAGTGGTTTGCTGGAGCGGCGGGCTATGGTCGGCAGCAACGTTAATCATGATCTCATCCACTCCAAACAACGCCGCGAACTGTTGTTGGGCGTGAGAGAGTTGCCCAAGCCCTGCGGGAACGGCTGGTTCGAGCGTTTCATCATCTGCTGCGGTATCGGCTGCTTTCAGCCATGCCAAATACAACACGCGGAAATCCCCTTGCAGGAGTTCATCACGCAAGGGTAACATCTCATCTAATAATTCCTCACCTTCCAGCCAGTCGCTATAGGCATCTTCCTCGTTAAAATGCAGGTCAATGATGACATATTCACCGTGTTGATCATGGTCTATCTCGTCGGAAATAAAATAATCACGTACCTCCGACACGTTAAACAATGCTTTGGGCAGACGGAACATTAACCGCTGCGTCCCCCAATTAGCGACATACAGCATCATGTCAAAGGTGTCACTCATGAGCTGGGTCACATTGCCCCGAAAATCGCCGTAATGGTAAACGAATTCGGCGCGTTGCTGGCTCACCTCCGCTCGGCTAGACAAACTGGCAACGCTTGCTTTTTGTTCGGCTGTCAATGATCGGTCAATGGCTCGAAAGTCATAATATTGGTATTCACTCATGCGGTTGCTCCTTGATAAGTGCCAGCGAGCACTTAGCGTAGGATACAACATCACCCCGTCAAAGCCGATTAGCTTTGCTGGGGAAATTATGGCTCTTTGGGAATTCCCGTGGAAGCCACAACATGTAGTATTATGAGGAAAACCGAGCACCCTTGGCGAGGATCCCCCCATGAACAGTAGCCTGCAAATCCCGCTTGATCTCCCCAACGTCCGTTTACTGTCGAGTTCCTATGACGCACAGGGCAATTTCATTCTGGAAGTGGAAAGTAGCCTTTCATTCACGAAATGTCGTTGCTGTGGGCACAAGATTACCGAATTCCATGGCTACGACCGACCGATCCGTTTGCGCCATTTGCCGATTCTGGGGCGTGATGTCTGGATTGAAATCCGCCCCAAACGTTACCGCTGCCGCCATTGCGAAGGTGACCCGACCACTACCCAGACGCTGGAATGGTATGACCCCCGCAGCCCGCATACCCGTGCTTTTGAGGACTGGCTGTTGAAGATGTTGGGCAATTCCACCGTCATGGATGTCAGCCGCCGCTGTGGTGTCAGCTATGGTGAGGTGGAAGGGGTGCTGAAACGTCGTGTCAGCACCCAAGTGGATTGGTCTGGTTTTAAGCAATTACGCACCTTGGGCATTGATGAAATCGCCCTGAAAAAAGGCCATAAGCACTATGCCGCGATTATCAGCTCACTGGATGATCATGACCGTCCGCAGGTGTTGGCTGTGTTGCCTGACCGTCTCAAAGAAACGGTAGCTGCCTTCCTGCGCAGCATTCCTGAACACCTGCAAACCACCGTGTGCTGGGCATGTTGTGACATGAACGAGGGTTTTGCCAATGCCGTCCAGGAAACCTTGCCCAAGGTCGCTATCGTAGTAGACCGTTTCCATGTCGCACAATACTACAACCGGGAGGTAGACAATTTCCGTAAGCAGACCTTGCAGGAACTCAAGCAAACACTTTCGGCAGATACCTACGCTACCTGTAAGGGGACACTCTGGCTGTTCCGTCACCACTACTGGTCATTGACCGCAGAACAGCGGGGGCAACTGGAAGAATTTCTGCTACTCGCCCCTGAGTTGAAAGATGCTTGGTTACTGCGTCATGAACTGAACCTGCTATTTGAACAGGAACAAACCAAGGCACAAGCCCAACAACAACTACAAGACTGGAAGGCCAAGGTTAAAGCATCAGGGCTGGCCTGTTTTGACAAATTCCTCAATCTGCTGGAAACATGGCAGGATGGCATCACCAACTACTTTGAAGATCGCAACACCTCCGGTTTTGTCGAAGGCATGAACAACAAGCTGAAAGTCATCAAGCGCCGCTGCTATGGGTTGTTGGATGTGAAGCGTTTCTTCCAACACATTCAGGGGGATCTGGCATTTTCAAGGAAGCAACCGGCATGAGGCTAACACTACATCTGGTGGCTTCCACGGGAATTCCCAAAGAGCCGAAATTATTCGCCCAGCAAAGCAACCGGTGACACGATCATCCCGTCCTCATCCGAGTACAAGTATTGACCGGGTGTGAAAGTCACATCGTGGAAACGCACTACTTCATTACGCAACCCTACGCCACGTTTGACGCTTTTCAGTGGCAGTGTACCGAGCGCTTTGACGCCAATATCCATCTGCCCAATGTCCACGGAATCGCGGATCAGACCGAAAACGACGATGCCGTTCCAGCCGTTTTTCACCGCTTTTTCAGCCAGCATGTCGCCCAATAGTGCGCAACGGGTAGAACCGCCGCCATCCACCACCAGCACTTTGCCTTTGCCGTCTTCGGCAACCAGCTCACGTACCAATGAGTTGTCTTCGTAAATCTTGATCGTGACGATTTCGCCAGAGAATTTGCTACGACCACCGTAGTTGTTGAAACCCGGCTGTACCACTTGTACTGGCTTGTCTTCGTTGTCGTCGAGCAGGTCGGCTGTTTTGAATGTCATGTTTCATCTCCTTAAAAAAAGAAACCCCTCCTAACCTCCCCTTATCAGGGGAGGAACAAGAGGGGCATTCCATTCTCTTAAGCCCTCCCTTGATAAGGGGAGGGTTGGGAGGGGTTTCTTAGTGGAATTGCTCTTCTTCAGTAGAGCCAGTCAACGCTGTTACGGATGAAGAACCACCCTGGATAACAGTGGTAACGTCATCGAAGTAGCCAACGCCAACTTCTTGCTGGTGAGAAACGAAGGTGTAGCCTTCTTCACGGGCAGTAAACTCAGGTTCTTGAACCATGTTGACGTAGTGCTTCATGCCTTCGCCGCGTGCGTAAGCGTGTGCGAACTTGAAGGTGTTGTACCAGTTGACGTGGATACCCGCCAAGGTGATGAACTGGTATTTGTAACCCAGCGCAGACAAATCTTCTTGGAAAGAAGCGATTTGTGAGTCAGTCAGGTTTTTCTTCCAGTTGAAAGAAGGTGAGCAGTTGTAAGACAACAGTTGGCCTGGGCAAGCCGCTTGAACTGCTTGAGCGAATTCACGCGCAAAGCCAAGGTCAGGCTTGCCAGTTTCACACCACACCATGTCAGCGTAAGGCGCGTAAGCAACGCCACGGCTGATGGACTGTTCCAGACCGTTCTTAACGCGGTAGAAACCTTCAGCAGTACGCTCGCCAGTCAGGAATGGCTTGTCGTTTGCGTCATGGTCAGAAGTGATCAGGTTAGCGGCTTCTGCGTCAGTACGTGCCAAGATAACGGTAGGAACGCCCATAACGTCAGCAGCGAAACGGGCAGAAATCAGCTTTTCAACTGCTTCAGAAGTTGGAACCAATACTTTGCCGCCCATGTGGCCGCATTTTTTCACGGCTGCCAATTGGTCTTCAAAGTGAACACCAGCCGCGCCTGCGGTGATCATGTTCTTCATCAGTTCAAAAGCGTTCAGCACGCCGCCGAAACCGGCTTCTGCGTCAGCAACGATAGGCAGGAAGTAGTCCAGACCGCCTTCGTCAGTTGGGCTGATGCCACGACCCCATTGGATCTCGTCAGCACGCTTGAAGGTGTTGTTGATACGACGAACCATGGTGGGTACGGAATCGTATGCATACAAAGATTGGTCAGGGTACATGGTTTCTGAGGTATTGCCGTCAGCAGCAACCTGCCAGCCGGACAGGTAAACAGCTTCCAAACCCGCTTTGGCTTGTTGCATCGCTTGACCTGCGCTGATTGCGCCGAAAGCGTTTACATAGCCTTTTTTCGCGCCGCCGTTAACCAGATCCCACAGCTTGCCTGCACCACGTTTTGCCAGTGTATGGTCAACTTGCAGGGAACCGCGCAGGCGTACTACGTCAGCCGCACTGTAAGTACGCTTAACGTTTGCCCAACGTGGGTTTTCTGCCCAGTCTTTTTCCAGTGCTGCAATTTGCGCTTCACGAGTTGTCATGTAGTGTTCCTCAGAGTCAATAAAAGTGAACGAAACCGGTAAAATGTCGGCAATCTGCCGAGGATTGCCATCAGGCAATCTTTTTATTCCTCTCTCTGCTCGCTGCCGCGAATCTTGCTGTTTTATGAAATGCAGGACAATCATTAAAAATTGTCAGGGGCTCGATAGTAATAAACCCACATACTGTCGACAATAAAATTAATTCAATCCTTAGCATTGCCTGAAGCAATAATTGACTGACGTTTTAGCCAATTTTCAGTGTCGACAATGTATCGTGACGGATGCGTTGGAGCAATTCAGTATTGTCCAGCAGTGACTCGCCATAAGATGGAATCATCTCTTTTAGCTTGTTTTTCCAGACATCTGAAGCCATTTCCTTGGCGAAACACTTCTCCAGCACTTGCAACATGGCGGTAACAGTGACCGACGCGCCCGGCGATGCACCCAACAAACCCGCCAGTGAACCATCCGCAGCGGTAATGACTTCGGTACCGAATTCCAGCTTGCCGCCTTTCACCGGATCTTTTTTGATGATTTGCACACGCTGTCCAGCACTGGCTAATGTCCAGTCCTCATTACGGGCTTCCGGGAAGTATTCGCGCAGGGCATCCATACGTGAATCGTGATTTTGCATCACTTCAGACACTAGGTAGCGGATCAGATCAGCACTGCTCAAGCCAACTTTGACCATTGGCAGAATATTGTTAGGCTTGACCGAAGCCAACAGATCAGTCACCGAACCTTCCTTGAGGAATTTGGTGGTGAAACCTGCGAAAGGTCCAAATAACAGGGCTTTCTCACCATCAATAATCCGAGTATCCAGATGCGGAACCGACATAGGCGGTGCGCCGATAGAGGCTTTGCCGTACACCTTGGCGAAATGCTGGTTCACGATTTCAGGCTTTTTGCATACCAACCATTGACCGCTGACCGGGAAACCACCGTAACCCTTGCCCTCTGCAATACCTGACATTTGCAGCATTGGCAGCGCCCCGCCACCTGCACCAAGGAACACAAAATCGGCCGTCAATGTACGGGTATCGAGAATGCTATCCGTCTCCTGGGTTATCACCTGCCACTGGCCATCCGCTTGTTTGCGCAGATTCCTGACTTCATGGTTAAGCAGAAGCTCAACATCATCAAAGGCTTGCAGGTAGGCAATCATGCTGCGTGTCAGGGAACCGAAGTTTACATCCGTACCGTGTTTGACCCGCGTTCCCGCGACTGGCTGATTAGCGTCACGCCCATTCATCACCAGCGGCATCCATTCCCGCAGGACGGCTGGATCTTCGCTGTATTCCATGTCCGCAAACATCGGGTGCTGACCAATCGCCGCAAAACGGTTGCGCAAGAAGTTAACGTTCTTATCGCCCCAGACAAAGCTCATGTGTGGTGTTGGATTAATGAAAGTGGAAGGCTCAGGCAAGGCTTGCTGCTGCACCAGATAAGACCAGAGCTGTAAAGTACGCTCAAAGGATTCATTGATCCCATACGCTTTACTGGCGTCAATGCTGCCATCCGGCTTCTCGGGAGTGTAATTCAATTCGCAGTAAGCAGCATGACCAGTACCTGCATTATTCCAGCCGCTGGTGCTTTCCATGGCAACATCACTCAGCCTCTCGACGATGCTAATTGTCAACAATGGGTTTAATTGCTTCAGCAACACACCCAAGGTGGCACTCATGATGCCTGCCCCTACCAGTAAGACGTTTACATTCTTCGTTGCCATATTCACCTTCAACCATCAGTGACAAGAAAAGCAGGATAATAGACCGGGAAGGAAGGTGATTTCTACACATAAACACAGGATTTTCACAAGATTGTCGACAATGTTGCCTAAAACCACCTGCCAAGCCAAGCAGGATGCGGCATTGCAGCATTTAAATCAAGTTGAACATTTTTACACACAGCCCAAACCAATCATAAAATTAAATAATGCCACAGCAGTAAATCTCATCAATAAGATAGAAAAATAACCGATAAAAAACTTTTCCGTAAAAAAACAAAAAGTGTGTTCGCTATCACATTCTGATGGGCACTTTTTAAATATTCTGCACCTACAGGAAACCACACAACGGGAGCTAACAATATGTTCAAGGTCTATCTTAATGGCGTTTACCATTCAACGCATGAGACATTCACTGGCGCTTGCCGCTACGCAAGGAAGCAAGCCAACACTAACCAACAAGCCTACTTCACTGTGTTTGAAGCAGGTGATAACAGCGCACAACACATGACACTCGACGCTGAACAGGACGCGGAACAAGAAGTCATGAAAGGTGTACCTGCTTACATCATTACACCACACGTCGTCATGCCGAAAGCACAAGAATACCGGAGAGCAGGGGTTGCCCATCTGGCAGCGGCTGCCTCACATCATATCGCAGGTATGTCTAGGGGCATTTAAAAAGAACAACTCTATAAAAATAAGGGCTAAACGGATGATATATCCGTTAAACAGTCTTTGTGTATCCAACGGATGGGGCTATCCGTTGGACACATAAAGCATATTCAAAGCGGGGTAAGCCCCGCTTTTTCTTTTTCTGGGATTTGATAAAATTTAATCACATATGCTCATAAATAAAATAACAAAATAGCAAAAAACATTTGATAACAGTTTTTTTCATTGTGTGTTTACCATCACATATCCCCCGCCTCAATTGCCTTATTCTTTACCCATAGCAACATGAACAGCAAACAGGAGTTCTCACATGTTCAAAGTTTTTCTTGATGGAACGTATCACTCAACACACAAGACTTTTGCAGAAGCTTGTAGCAATGCACGCATACAGTCAGCACGCTACCAGCATTCATACTTCACGGTATTTGAAGCAGGGGAAGAAATGGATCTGGCCTATCACGCCAATAGCGACACCTTATGTGGTGTGCCGGATTATATTATCACGCCAAACGATGGCATAGCGCACGGAGCCATTTCATTGGGGAGCTCTGCGTCATCGTTGTTACGGGTGCGCTTGCCGTCACATAGCTTTGGGATGCAGGAGCACCCATTGATTTAAGCGGCATTAAAGGGCTAAAAAAAACCCTTGGAATGATAGTCTACTTATTTAGGGCTGGTAGGCAGACTATCAAAAACAGTAGTGTTCGGGCTTGAACTGCTGTTTTATCCAAGGCATAAAAGAAAAGCGGGGTTAAACCTCGCTTTTCTACTTTTATGCTCAATAATTCAGTGCTTAGAACTCGACACTGTAGCCAATGCCTACTGCATCCTGCTCCATGGTAAGGTCATAAGCATCCATTGGAATCGGGCCTGAAGGCGGCAATGTTCCAGCACCTTCCACCGTCTTTTCAAAGGCGTGAATATAAGATCCGGTAATCTTGGATTTAGGTGTCAGCCTTTTCTCAAATCCCAAGGAAATATGATCTTCAACAACACCTGGTGAGAGTACGTTCACCGTTGTCACGCCAGAACCTATTGGGCTATCGCCACGGTTATAACCAGCCATCAACGCTAGACCATCATTAAGCTGATGCTTGACACCCACTTTATAGACTGTCTGATCTTCCCAGCCAAAACCAGGCCCATTCACTGCACCAAATGGCAGGCCGTTGGAAGGGGAGTTACCCGTCGCATCGACACTTGAATATTCAATTTTCGCCACGTCAGCAGCAATCAGGGTTTGCGGGGTAGCCTGATAGGCGATGCCAGCCGTTGTTGCCGCAGGCACATCAAATGTGCCATCCGGGAACAAGCCCTGATACTCGTCAAATTTACCCATGTTCACTTTGGAGCGATAAGCCAAACCAGCCGACAACTTGTCAGAAAGTTTGCCCTGAATACCCACTGTCGCACCGATACCGCTGGCTTTCGAGCCACCTCTGTCACTTAGGCTGGTTGGGTCGCTACTGAACCCGGCAAACGCCCCCAAACCATCAGCCTCAAAGCGCTGGTAAACCAGATTGGCAGAAGCACCAATAGCTACATTGTCATTGATTTTGTAACTGGCAGTAGGGGAAACAAACACTTGCTTAAGGTCAATACCTGTGGGTGTTCCCGGTGCGCCACCAAAAGAGCCTGCACCAAACGGCACGCCCGTATCGTAAGCGGTATTCATCCCGCCGTTGCCGTAGGCCACAATACCAACGGACAAACCACCTTTCATGTCACGTTTGTAGCCCGCCTCCGGGATCAGGAACATTTCGTCCCCATTGCCATCCGCTTCTTGCGCAGTACCTGTACCCGAAAAAGGCGCTTGCAAGGTCACAGTACGGTTAGGAATGAATACTTCCGCCCCTACTTCGTAACCATCGGGCGAAAATGAGGCGGATGCCGGGTTGGTCGCCATACTCATGGGGCCTGCCGCATAAGCAGCTGCCGCGCCACCCATGCCTTTATGGGTTTGTCCCAAACCTGTGGGGGCTAGACCGTTGGTGGCGAATGCTGATTGAGTGCCCAGTGCCAATAGAACCGACACTGCCAGGGTAGTTTTTCTGAACATAAATAAATACTCCTCCAATTATACTTTTGCGAATTCTCAAGCGTTGTTGCGAAATAGTGACAGAGGAGTATTAAGCTGTCAAATGCTTATTATTAAGCAAAACAAGTACTTATTAGAATATTCAGATATGCTTCTTTAGCTGTAATGTTTTATACAACACCCAATATAGCTGAAACTTTAAGTGCATCTTCTTCGGTATCCACTCCCGCCCCCGGAATTTCTGCTGCAATATCAACGTGAATACGATAACCGTGCGAAAGCGCTCGCAACTGCTCCAGTTTTTCCAATTGCTCTGGCAACGAGGGCTGCATACCCGCAAATGCCTTGAGGAAGCCAGCACGGTAGGCGTACATACCGATGTGTCGCAGCGCATATTTTTCAAGGTCAATGCCAGCATCACGCTGAAACGGGATCGGCGCACGACTGAAATACAAGGCCAGCCCTTGTTCATCACGCACCACCTTGACGATATTCGGGTTGGTGAAATCGTCTGCGTGGGTAATTGGTGTCGCCAAGGTCGCCATACTGGCTTGCGGGTAGTCAGCCAGATTTTTTGCCAATTGATGTAAATTTACCACAGGCGTGAGCGGTTCATCGCCTTGCAGGTTGACCACGATAGTGTCGTCACTCCAGCCTTGTTGTTGCACCACTTCTGCCAAGCGGTCACTGCCGGTTTCATGGGTGCTCGCCGTCATCGCGACTTTCGCCCCAAAACCTTCGCACACACGGCGGATACGTTCATCATCCGTTGCCACCAGCACCGTCGCAAAATCGGCGGCCAAAGCACGTTCATGCACATGCTGAATCAGCGGTTTACCCGCCAATTCACGCAAAGGCTTGCCCGGCAAGCGCGATGACGCATAGCGTGCCGGAATCACCAGAACCGTGTTCATACGTGCAATGCCTCGACTTCTTCTTGTGTCAGGGTACGGGCTTCCTCTTCCAGCATGACGGGGATGCCGTCGCGGATCGGATAAGCCAAACGCGCTGATTTCGAGACCAGTTCCTGCTTATCCTTATCATAAATCAGTGAGCCTTTGGTGACGGGGCAAGCGAGAATTTCCAGCAATTTCTTATCCATGATTGAATCCTTGTAAACGTTTAAGCAGGGCTTGGGCAAGACATTCATCCAGCACCGCCTCAATCGGCAGATACCAAACGTTTTGCACAGCATACTGGCGGCATTTTACCGCATCTTTCTCGGTCATGAGGATGGGAAGTGCATCATCAAAACGTATTTCTGCACCCGTAAAGGCGTGATGATCGGGGTAAAGGTGCGCCAACACCTGTAAACCAGCCTGTTCCAGCGTGTTGATAAAGCGTTGTGGATTGCCGATGCCGGTCACGACATGCACCGTTTGCCCACTCAATGCCTGTAACGATTGACGCGAATCAGTCGCCAGATTTACCAGCGTATCGCCGTGCATCGTCATGTTTTCACCATTGGTCACGACAAAATCACAGCTTGCCAGGCGGGAAACAGGCTCGCGTAATGGGCCAGATGGCAGGCAAAAACCATTCCCAAAACGGCGCTGTCCATCCACCACGCAGATTTCCACATCGCGCCCCATACGGTAATGTTGCAAACCGTCGTCGGCGATAATGATGTCGCAAGCGTGTTCGTGTAACAGCGTCGTGATAGCCTGATTACGGTCTTTGCCGATGGCGAGGGGAACGTTGGTGCGCTGAATGATCAATAGCGGCTCATCACCCAGGCTATCCGCATCTTTCTTATAGCCCCGGCTCACCACTCCCGGTTTGAACCCTGCCTCGCGCAGCCGTTCCACCAGCCAGATCACCAGCGGCGTCTTACCCGTACCGCCCACCGAAATATTACCCACCACCACCACAGGAACCGGATGTTTAACTTGCTGACGCTTGTGCCGCCAGCGATTCAAGGCCGCCAATACGCAGAAAACTCCGGTCAGCGGCAATAACAGGTATTTACCGAACCGATCATTCCCGTACCAGACATTCAGCACCCAACGTTCAAGTTTCATCGTGGAATTGCATGGCGTGCAAGCGTGCGTATTGCCCCTTCAAGGCCAGCAATTCGTGGTGCTTGCCGGATTCGATGATCACACCATCCTGCATGACCAGAATCCGATCGGCATTCTCGATGGTGGAAAGACGGTGGGCAATCATGAAAGTGGTACGGTTTGCCAGCAGATTATCCAGCGCGGACTGGATGTGGCGTTCGGATTCAGTATCCAGCGCGGAAGTGGCTTCATCCAAAATCAGGACGGGCGCACTCGACAAAATCGCCCGTGCAATCGACAAGCGCTGACGTTGCCCGCCGGAGAGCATCACGCCATTATCACCAATCAGCGTATCGAAGCCTTGTGGCAGTTTTTCGATAAATTCCAACGCATAAGCGGCCTCGGCAGCAGCGCGGATTTGCGCATCTGGCACATGACGCATATCACCGTAGGCAATATTATTGCGCACGGTATCGTTGAACAGCACGATGTCTTGCCCCACGTAGGCAATCTGGCTACGCAAATTATGCAAGCGCAGGTCTTGCAAAGGCACATCATCCAACAAAACAGTGCCCATCTGCACATCATGAAAACGCGGCAACAGGTTCACCAGCGTGGTTTTGCCACTACCAGATTTACCCACCAAGGCAATCTTTTCACCGGGTTGCACCGTTAGATTGATGTTACGCAAGACTGCTTTGTCGGTTTCAGGATAAGTAAAAGAAACATCGCGAAACGTCACCGCACCCCGGCAGTGCTCCAACGTTTGTGTACCGTGATCATTTTCAGCCGGAGTATCGAGCAGCTCAAAAATACCCTCGCCCGCTGCAATCGCAGTTTGCAATTGCGCGTTCAATTGGGTGAGGTTACGGATCGGCGTTAACATTAAAATCATCGCCATGACGAAGGACATGAAAACACCGGGAGTCAACGCATCCAGCATCGCATCACGGGTTGCCACATAGACAATCGCCGCCAATGCTACCGCCACCATGAATTGCACCAGCGGCGTGCTCAACAACTCCAGCACCATACGCTTCATTTGCAGGTCAATATTCTGCTCATTGGCAGCACTGAAACGCTTGGCCTCATACTGTTCGCCGTTGAAAATCCGCACCACCTTGTAACCCCGGATCAGCTCATTAGCAATCTGGGTCACATCACCGACGGAATCTTGCACTTCATGACTCAAGCGACGCAAGCGGCGTGTCACCCACGCCACCACGCCAGCAATCAGCGGCACGATCACCAACACCCCCAAGGTCAATTGCCAGCTATGCCAGAACATCAACCCCAGTAAACCGATGATGGTGGCAGAATCCTGCACCAGCGACGTTACGCCTCGGATACTGGAATTCGCCACTTGTTCAATATGGTAACTGACATAAGACAGCAGCTTGCCGGAGGAGGAATTCTCGAAAAACCGCACCGGCATCCGCAACAGATGGGAAAACACCTCATCCCGCAAGGTTTTGACGACAATACGCCCCACTAACCCTACGTAGTAACCGGACAGAAACATCGACCCGCCCCGCAACAAAAAAATCCCCAGAATCCCCAACGGTAACCACATAATGGTTTCCGGGTCACGCTGGTTGATCGCCTTATCCAGCAAGGGTTCTAGACTCCAAGCGAATAAAGGTTGCGTCGCTGCACTGACGAGTAGCCCAATCATTGCCAACAACAGGTAATGCCGCTGCTTCAGTGAATAAGCAATTAAACGTCGATAAACCTGCCAGCCAGTCGTGCGGGGTGTGGTCATCCTATTCCTGTGGTTTGCGTTCTGATTGCGAAGTCGCCATCGAGAAGTTGGTCAGACCAAGACGCCCAGCGATATCCATTGCGGTGACGACTGCCTGATAATTCACTGCTGCATCCGCCGAAATCACCAGTGGCGGGGTATTATTCCCCATCTCCTCCAGCGTCATACTCATGGCTTGAAACAGCGTTTCTGGCTGACTATTCAGCACTTCACGTCCATTAACATAATAACGCCCTTGCCCGTCAATCAGCAATTCCAGCTTGTCACCCGCAACGGTGGCAGCGGTATTGCTCGCGGTGGGCAGCTCAATTTTAAGCTCGGCATTCTTGTCAAACGTGGTCGTGACCATGAAGAAAATCAACAGCATGAATACCACGTCAATCAAGGAGGTCAAATCAACCTTGCTCTCCTGACGCTCACGGGTACGAAATTTCATGCTGGCTTACCCCCGCGCCCTGACGTAGCGGCGGCAGCAGCCCGTTGCTGTGCGGCGGCGACAGCGGCAGCACTCGGGCGAGCAGCAGCAGGCGGCATAGCGGCGGGAACCGTCTTACGGCTAGAGTTAGCGATTTCAATCAAACGTAAGGCTTCGCGTTCCATAACCGCGACAAACCCATCCACTTTAGCCTTGAAGTAACGCTCAAACACCAAGGTGGTAATGGCAATCAACAAACCTACTACCGTCGTAACCAATGCCTCAGAAATGCCCCCCGCCATTTGCTGCGGATTACCGACACCGGCTGTATTGATGGCGCTGAATACCCCAATCATCCCCAACACTGTACCCAACAACCCCATCATCGGCGCAATGGTAATGATCGTGCCCAGCGCTGGCAGGTAACGTTCCAATTCCTGCACCACGTGCCGCCCGGCTTCTTCAACGTTTTCTTTCATGATATGGCGTGGCAGCTCGCGGCTTTCCAGCCCGGTAGCTAATACCCGCCCTAGCAAAGAGCCGTTACGCAATTCATCGACCTGTACGTCAGACAACTTGTTGATGCCAGCCAGTTTCCGCGCCCGCTCAATATCACTGGCAGGGACAACCCGATTAACCCGCAAGGACAGGAAACGCTCAATGATAATCGCCAGTGCAATCACGGAACTCAAAATCAGGGGGAACATCATGACCCCACCAGACGTGATTAATTCAAACATATCTATTCATGCCTCATTTTTATATGATTTAGCCCACATGGTGTATAGTAAGTTATTTCCGTACACGAATAAATCCAGAAAACAACAACAAAGTGTAACCTTGACCATGAGAATAATAACAAACGCCCCGTCTACCCCGCATCCCATGCGCCCCCGTTACCTGTGGTTATTGGGCGAAGATGACCACATCTGCGCTGGATGTAACCAAACTGTCACAAGCTGTCGTTATATTTGTCCACAATCAGCCACGACACCAGAACCGGAACAGGATGTTATCATGCAGGAAAATGCTGCACCCGACCTGAATAACCCCGAATACTACCTTAATCGCGAACTCAGCCTGCTGGCTTTTAACCGCAGGGTTCTGGAGCTAGCACAAGATCCGCGTGTACCACTGCTGGAACGCCTACGCTTTCTGTGCATTTCCAGCGCGAACATGGATGAATTCTTTGAAGTCCGCGTTGCCAGCCTGAAACAGCAATTGCAACTGGATGTCGCCTCGATTGGCGCGGATGGCTTGACCCCGACCGCAGCGCTGAAACAAATCACCAGCACTGCACACGCCTTGGTCGATTGCCAATACAAATTACTCAACGAAGAACTGATCCCCGCCCTGCGCGAGGAACGCATTTATTTCGTGCGCCGCACCCACTGGAATGAAGAACAACTTGCCTGGCTTTCCGACTACTTCGACCGCGAACTGATGCCATTACTCAGCCCGCTGGGGCTTGACCCGGCGCATCCCTTCCCCAATGTCATCAACAAGAGCCTGAATTTCATCATCAGCCTGCAAGGCACGGATGCTTTTGGGCGCGAAATCGACACCGCTATTGTGCAAGCACCGCGCACCCTGCCGCGCATTATCCGCTTGCCCAAAGGCATGGGAGCCAGCAAAGACAGTTTCGTTTTCCTGTCATCCATCCTGCACGCTTTCATCGACCGGCTGTTTCCCGGCATGGAAGTATCGGGTTGCTACCAGTTCCGCCTAACCCGCAACAGCAATATGTACGTCGACGAAGAAGAAATTGACGACCTGTTGCAAGCCATGCAGGGTGAATTGCCACAACGCAATTACGGCGCGGTGGTACGGCTGGAAGTTGCCGACCAATGTCCACAGGACAATATCAATTACCTGATGGAACAGTTTAATCTGTGTGAAAAGGATGTCTACAACGTCAACGGCCCCGTTAATCTCAACCGTCTGATGGCCATTGCTGATCTGGTTGATCGACCTGAGCTGCGCTTTATGCCGTTTCGCCCCGCGCCGTCACTGGCGGAACGTAACCCCAACCTGTTTAACCTCATTCAGCAGCGTGATGTACTGGTTCATCACCCTTACCAAAGCTTCCAGACGGTGCTGGACTTTATTGCGCAAGCGGCTAGCGACCCGGCGGTATTGGCGATGAAAATGACGCTGTACCGCACCGGCAAACAATCTGAGCTGGTCAAGCATCTGCTGCGGGCAGCACGGGCAGGCAAGGAAGTCACCGTCGTGGTTGAACTCCGCGCCCGCTTCGATGAAGAAGCCAATATCGGCCTCGCCAATCAGTTACAAAACGCCGGAGCGCACGTGGTTTACGGTGTGGTGGGTTACAAGACTCACGCAAAACTCTGTTTGGTGGTACGCCGTGAAGGTGAACAATTACGCAGCTACGCTCACCTCGGTACGGGCAATTACCACCCCGGCACAGCCAAGATTTACACCGACTTCGGCCTGCTAACCTGCCACCCCGATATTACCGAAGACGTACACAAAGTCTTCCACATGCTCACTGGCCTTGGGCGGATGCGCGACCTGAAACACCTGTTGGAATCACCCTTCAACCTGCATCAGACAGTGATGGACAAAATCCAGCGTGAAACCGACTATGCCCGTGCAGGCAAACCCGCGCTGATCCGCGCCCGCATGAACGCCCTGATCGAGCCGCAAATCATCGCCGCCCTGTATCAGGCATCGCAAGCAGGTGTACGGGTAGAAATGGTCGTGCGCGGTGTGTGTTGCTTACGCCCCGGTATCCCCGGTGTTTCGGAGAATATTCAGGTACGCTCAGTCATGGGACGTTTTCTGGAACATCCCCGCGTGTTTTATTTCAGCAATGATGGAGAGGAAGAACTGTACTGCTCCAGCGCCGACTGGATGCCACGCAACTTCTTCCGCCGGGTGGAAGTCGCCTTCCCGATCCTCGACGAAAAGCTGCGCCAGCGTATTATCCACGAAGCCTTTGAGCTGCATCTGCAAGACAATACCCAAGCGTGGGAATTACAGGCCGATGGCCTCTACTTGCGCCAACAGCCTGAAGATGAGCAGGAAACCCCCGTCAGCGCCCAAACTAGTTTGTTGAAACTGCTGGGAAATAACTAACTCAGTGCTTGAATAGTTGGGGAGCCATTGCTTTGGTGGCTTCCCAACCTGAGCGCCCCGGCTTACCCTTAGGATATACTTTTGCTGGTATCTCCGTCTGCGTCTGTGTCTGGCTAGCCAACTTGGTGGAAACTTTCCCGGAAGCACTCACAACGGGTAAGGCAATCGCCTTACCGCTCAAACCGTTGTACACCGCCAACACCTTGCGCACATATTGCTGGGTTTCGTTGTAAGGCGGAATCCCCTTATACTTGTCAACCGCTCCTTCCCCAGCATTGTAAGCCGCAATCGACTTGTACAAGTCGCCGTTATAACGTTTCATCAGCCAGCTCAGGTAGCGGGTTCCACCGTGAATGTTCTGGCTGGTATCGAAAGAATCCGACACGCCAAAACGTTCAGCAGTAGCCGGTATCAACTGCATCAGCCCCTGCGCACCCTTGGGTGAAACCGCCGAGCTGTTGTAACAGGACTCAATAGCGATCACCGCTTTCACGATGTCCGCACTGACCCCGTATTTCTCGGAATATTTCTGGATAGACTCTTGATGAGCTTCGGCATTTTTGTTGACCACTCCGGCATTCATGCTACAGCCAGCAGCGTAAGCAAATTGCAGGGTAGTAAGACCCAACAATGATATAAAAATGGCGATTTTCAAACGTGTCATGTATTTTCCCCAAATCAAACCAGCACTAAGTATATTAGCAAAAACTTATTCTTCAAATACCCTTTTTTAGGGTTGGATGTTAACAAAAAGTTCCATTGATGGCTGGCAAACCGCATTCTAGTAGCAATGCCATGCAGGATGAAGTGATAAGCATCACTAAAATTGCTATCCCTGCTCACGCAAGTTCATGGGTAAACACCCCCGCTGGCGCATTTAGCGTCGCTGCCAAATCCAATACCCGCCGGTGATGCGTAAACAGCAGCACTTGGGTTTGTTGAGCCACCTCTGCCAGCACTTCCAGACCAACGCGAGTACGCTTGTCGTCAAACCCGATTAGAATATCATCCACCACAAACGGCATTGGCTCGCTATGCGGCGAATGTTGCTGCTCCAGGGTTGCCAGCCGCAGCGACAGGTAAAGCTGGGCACGCGTACCTTCACTCATACGCTCCACCCACACCTCGGCATTATTGGGGCGCACACCCAGCAAAATAGGCTTGCCGTCATCATCCAATTCATCGCGCAAACTGGCGTAAGCCCCCAAGGTCAGCTTGGCAAATAGTTCACCTGCCCGTAATAACACTGGGGTCTGGTTTTTCTTGCGGTAATCCTCAATACGCTGTTTGAGAATCAAGGCAGCACACGCAAAACGCAAGTATTGCTCTACACCGGATACCACGCTGGTCAGGTGTTGTTCTGCCTCTTCCGCAGCATTGGCAGCAGCGGCATTACCATCTTTCGCCTGAATCGCATCGTGCACCGTTTGGCGTTGTGCCAGCAGTGCATCGCGTTGCTTGCTCAACTCGCCCAGTTGTGTGGCAACACGCTGTATCTCTGCGTCGAGAGCATCAATATCAGACGCAGCCGCTTCTTGCTCCAAAGCCGCAAGGCTTAAACCATCGCCGTTACTGCTCAATTGCCATTCGAGAACCTCCAATTGCTGCTGCAAGCCGCGTTTGTGGCGCGAAGCCTCACCCGCAGACGCCAAATCGGCATTGCTGGCAACACTCGCCATCGCCCGCAATTCGCTTAATTGCTGGTTGGCCGCATCAATGGTAATCGTGGCATCTTGCAAAGCTTCAGCAATATCTTTTTCCGAATCTTTAAGTTTAGTCAGGCTGGCGCGGGCTTCGCGTGCTGTATTCAATTCCTGATGGAGCTTATCAGCAAGTGCCGACGCAGTATGACCTTCGCGCCGAAAACCCATCCCATCGGCAAACGCAAATACCTTGCTTTCAAAATCCTTAAGCACCTTATCCATACCGTAAATACGGCGATTCGCCTCTTCTGATTTGTCGAACTTGGCAAAAAAATTCACCCATTGCTCAAAAATCGCGGTGACGTATTCAGGGTGGGCATCAGCCTTTAGACCCAAGTCTGCAATAGCTTGCTCCCATTCACCCTGCCAAATGGCCTGTTCACCGCCAATCACCATCAACTCCTCACGCACCCGTTGGATGCGCCTTTCGGCTTCTTCCATGTCACGACGTAATTGACGGTGGCTTTCAAGTACAGCCTCTTCCTGCCCCAGCCGCTGCTCACACACATTCAGCATTGCCTCAAGACCCAAGCCCTGAATGTCCAGTGACGGGGCAAATATGGCTATCTGCTTGGCAAGTGTCGCCTTCAGGCTAGCATATTCACTGGCAAGACTTTCCGCTTCAGCAAGCTGCTCATTGGACGACTGGAGCCTGGACAGCAGCACCTCTGCCTTCTGCACCCACTGCTTCATCTCAGTGGGTGTGCCGGAACTGATTCCCGTAGGTGTCCAGACCGCCGCCCATTCCTGTTGCAATGCTTGCTTCACTACCTGCGCCGTTGCACTGGCGGTGGCAATAGCAGCGAGGCGGGCGTTAAGGCTTTGCAGCCTTGCTTCAAGGTCAGCGCGTTTCACCACTTGGTCTGCCCCTAAACGCAACCTGTCCGCCACATGGTCGGCAGCATCTACTTTTTGCTCATAACGCGCTGGCAGTGCGGTATCCAACACTATTGACAGCGGTTCGAGGTAATGACGCTTAATCAACAACCAGTCATGATGCCGGGCCGCTCGTGCTGTATCGAGTTCTGCCGGGGTAGGCACGTCACTCAATACCAAGGCAGCTAGTTCCTGTTCTGCCAGTTGCTGTTCTTCTTCAAGGGCTTTTTGTTGGCGGGAACAGTCCCGCAGCTCATCGGCATTGGCCTGAAACTGTTTTTCAAAAGCATCCAAGGTTGCCGATACCGGCAAAGCCAAGGTCAAGAGTGCCTCAAGCTCCCCCATAAATCTGCCTAGTCTGGCAAGCGCTTGCCCACAAGCCAGCCGTTCATGAGCCGCACGTTTTTGTGCAGCAACGCAACGCTGTTCAAGATTGCCCGCCTTGCTGACTACCGCGAGGGTGGCTTTCAATTCACTCAAATCCAAGGCCAGCACAGGTTGTTGTGTCAGTATTTGCTGCGCCTGCTGTTGCTTATCGTTGGCTTCCCGCAAGCTAGTGTCAGCCACCTCCCGCTTTTGCCCCAGAATGCCGTGGCGTTTGACCAATTCTGCCAACCACTTTTTGTTATTGAGCAGTGGCCTCAATGGGGCAGCGTCATTCAGTTTGAGATCGGGGCGGATTTCTTTCAGCAAATTGTCGGCTTCGTTACGCAACAAGCGGCGTTGCCCATCTTGGCGCGGCTTATCGACAATGGTTTTATCAACCGCCCCCAATTCCTTGTGAATAGCTAGAATTTCGGCCTCGTTCTCCAGCAGTTCGTGACGAACCCTGAGAGAGTCCACTTCCTGTTGCAAACTGGCAAGCTTAACGGCTGCCTTAGCTTTGACTTCGGTGGCGGTTTGCAACTTGTCACGGGCGGTGCTGTACTGCGCCTCGAAGTCTTCGGGAAGCAGCAAGACCTCACTCAAGGTTTGCAGATGGGTCATCACTTCACGACGTTGCCCCAACGCACCTTTCACCCGGCTGAGGCGGTCTAAGCGGCTTTTTTCCTTGCTGGCTTGCTGGATGGCGGCATCTATGGCTTGAATACTGGCTTCGATACTATCGCGCTTGTTATTGAGTTCTTTCCATTCGGCCACGGGAAGGCTGAGATCTTTAGTGAGTTTTTGAGCTTTTTTGAAATCGGCAATGGCTTGGTTGACTTTAGGTTTATTCCCCGTGGGCTTAAACAGTTCCGCAGCACTGCTTTCCAAGCGCTCCAGAATCAGGCGCGAACTGGCAATACCCGTAGCACTGAATAAAACTTGTCCCATATCACCCGCTTGACTGAGCAAGGCTTTGCCGCCTGCATCAAGGCGTTCGTGGTCGATACCGTGGAATTTCTTGAATAAATCCTCATTCATGCTGGCGGGCAAAAACGGCAATAACAGCGCATCATCCAGCGGCGCGTCCGTATCGGGCTGTAGCAAGGTATTTTTATTACCTTTGCGGCGCACAAATTCTATGCTACGCCCATCGGCAAGCCGCAGTTTACCGCCTACCCGCATCTGGGTATGAGGGTGTAAGTAATCGTCACTGGTACGGGCGGGAATCCCAAACAGCCACGCGATAATGGCACGCAACGAGGTGCTTTTACCCGCTTCATTGTCGCCGTAGATCAGATGTAGCCCTGCTGCACCCGCCGATAAGTCCAAGGTTTTATCGGTGAATGCGCCGTAAGCACGCAGGTCGAGGCGGTCTATTCTCATGGATCCCCCCTTACACTCAACAGTCTGCCGACTAGCATTTGCTTAGCTTCTTGCACAATCCGTTGTAGCGTTTCAGGCGCATCAAGGTTGAGTGTCGCGTCACTGCCCAAGGCTTCGTGCGGTATTTTTTGGCGCAACCCGGCAAGGATGTCGGGTAAGCCGTCAATATCATCCGGGTGATGGGAGGTGGCAATAATGGCGTTGAGAAGATTGGCTAAGGGGTTATCATCAGCCAGCGCTGCATCCAAATCGCGTTTGCTGGTAACAGCGTTTTCAACGCGCTCAATCCATAAGTCTTCACCCGCCAGTTCCGCGCCGATGGCTTTGCATTGTTGGGCGACGTGTTCAGGGTCAGCAGCGAGTGCAGCGGCGACTTGGCTCGCGCCCTCTAGACGGATACGCATAGCAATAATACGCCCGTCAGCAGCGGCGAGTTCGCTGGCAATCGCTGGGCGGATGCGTTCCCAGACTTCGCGCAGGGCGGCGGTATCGGTAACATCCACGCGGCACAGTACCCAGCGCAACACATCCAAGGCCACAGGTTCGACGCTGCTGACCTCACCCTCGCTGACAGTCACTAATACGCAACCCTTCGCGCCGGTTTCGTGGATATGACGACCCTGAATGCAACCGGGAAACACAATCCACGGGGCTTGCGCAACGAGTTCGTATTTGTGAACGTGACCCAATGCCCAATAGTGGTAGCCTTTGGAACGCAGGTCATCAATGCTACACGGCGCGTAAGGCGCATGACCTTCGCGCCCATCAAGGCTGGTGTGCAATAAGCCAATGTTGAAGAGGTCTTTGGTGGCAGGCGCGAAATCTGTCACGAGGTTATCGTGGATATGTTGGGCGCTAAAACTACGCCCGTGAATCATTACACCGAGATCGGCAAGGTGCATTTTTTCGACTTTGCGATGAGCAAGGATAGTCATGTTGCTGGGGCTGTCCAACGCCTTGGTCATTTTGTTGGCGGCATCGTGATTGCCCAACACGGCGAAGACGTGGATATGGTGCGCTTTGAGTTTGCCGATTTGCTGACTGAGGAAAATGCCGGTGCTGTAATCTTTCCAATCACCGTCGTAGATGTCGCCTGCAAGCAGAATGAAAGCAACTTTTTCTTCAATGGCGTGTTGGATCAGGTTCTCGAAAGCACGACGAGATGCACCACGTATCGCATCTACAGGTGCGGCGTCATAGCGGGAAAGGCCGCGTAACGGGCTATCCAGATGAATATCGGCAGCGTGAATGAATTTAAACATGGTTATCCCTGCACCCGGATGACAAGCATAAAAAAAGGGAGACTACGCTCCCTTTTTCGATTGCGCATTAATTAAATATCGCGCAACAACTCGTTAATGCCAACCTTGCTGCGCGTTTTCGCATCAACTTTTTTGACGATGACCGCACAATACAAGCTGTATTTGCCATCACTGGAAGGCAGGTTGCCCGAAACTACCACCGAACCCGCCGGAACACGCCCGTACATGATTTCGCCAGTTTCGCGGTCATAAATGCGAGTGCTCTGACCGATGTAAACGCCCATCGAAACCACTGCACCCTCTTCCACGATCACGCCTTCGACGACTTCGGAACGTGCGCCGATAAAGCAGTTATCTTCGATAATGGTCGGGCCAGCTTGCACGGGTTCCAATACGCCGCCGATACCCACGCCACCGGACAAATGCACGTTCTTGCCAATTTGGGCGCAAGAGCCTACGGTTGCCCAGGTATCCACCATCGTGCCGCTATCCACATACGCACCGATATTGACGTAAGAAGGCATCAGCACGCAGCCCGGTGCAATGTAAGCACCACGCCGCGCAATCGCATTCGGCACCACACGCACACCGCCTGCGGCAAACTCATCCGCACTCATGCCTGCAAACTTGGAAGGCACTTTATCGTAATAGTTGGTGCAACCGCCATCCATCACTTCGTTGTCATTCAGGCGGAACGACAGCAGCACGGCTTTTTTCAGCCATTGGTTCACTTCCCACTTACCCACGCCGTGCTGGGTAGCAATGCGTAATTTACCTGCATTCAGCAGTTCCAACGCCTCATTCACGGCATCACGGGTTTGCGCGTCAGCATTGCGCGGGTTGATGTCGGCGCGGCGCTCGAAGGATTCCTCGATAATGCTTTGCAGTTGGCTTACGTCTGACATTTTTGTCTCCATATTTGGGGGAAATACTTAAAGGGTTTCGACTACGCGCCGGATACGTCCCGCCGCTTCAATACATTCATCCAGTGGGGCAACCAGTGCCAAACGCACCCGGTTTGCGCCCGGATTCAGCCCATTCACTTCCCGCGACAAATAACTGCCGGGAACCACATTCACATGCGCACGGGCAAACAATTCACGGGTAAACAGGGCATCATCCACCGGGGTTTCAGGCCACAGGTAAAAACTCGCGGGGGGCAACTCCACCTTCATCACAGGTTTCAGTATATCCATCACCGCTGCAAATTTCTGCCGGTACAAACGACGGTTTTCCTGCACATGCGCCTCATCTGCCCACGCTGCCACGCTAGCTGCCTGAAACGGTGGGGGCATCGCACAGCCGTGGTAGGTACGAAACAACAGGAATTGCTTCAACACCTCGGCATCGCCCGCCACGAAGCCGGAGCGCATCCCCGGTGCATTCGAGCGTTTCGACAAGCTATGAAATACCACACAACGCTTCCACGCCGTATTCCCCATTTGGGCAGCGGCTTGCAATAAGCCCGGTGGCGGCTGGTCTTCATCAGCATACAGTTCGGAATAGCACTCGTCGGAAGCCACGATAAAATCATGCTGTTCCGCCAGCTTCAGCACCTGTTGCAGGGTTTCCAGCGACATGACTGCACCCGTCGGATTGCCGGGGTTGCACAGATACAGTAATTGGCAACGCTGCCAGGTCGCCGCCAGTACAGCAGCAAAATCAGGAATGAAACCATTGTCGGCCGTGCAAGGCAGAAACACTGGCTCCGCCCCCGCCAACAATGCCGCGCCTTCATAAATCTGATAGAAAGGGTTCGGCATCACCACCGCTGCATCAGCACTGCGGTCTACCACGGCTTGGGCAAACGCAAACAACGCTTCGCGTGTGCCGTTCACCGGAATCACGTGCTGTTCAGCATCCACCGAATCAGCCGGAAGCTGGAAACGCCGCGTCAACCACGCTGCAATGGTTTCACGCAAGGCAGGAATGCCCTTGGTCAACGGGTAATTCGCCAAACCACTCCAGTTGGCAGCAATCGCCTGCTGGATAAAGTCCGGGGTCGGGTGTTTCGGCTCACCCATTGCCAACGAAACCGCTGGCAGGTCAGCCGGACTGACACCTTGAAGCAAGGCGCGGATTCTTTCAAACGGGTAGGCTTGCAAACGGGCAAGATCAGGGTTCATCGCTATCCCAAGTTACGTGCGGAAAACGCCCAGTATACCGGAAAACCGAAAAGCGTCACAAACCCCATCAAACCACTAGGAAAGCCGTGTTTACCAAGTTTCGTGGCAAGTTACGCCTGCCGCATGGTATTCCGAGGCAACGTGCAGGGTAATGATTTTTTTGCCGGTCACAGCCTCGGTGACACCATCAATCAAACCAAAGCCAAAATTACACAAAGCATGACTACCTGCTTGAACACCACGGTCTTTCAGCACCAATCCAATCCGACAGCCGTGTAATTCGGCAGTATTGCCTGACAAATTCACGCCATCCATAAACTCTTTTTCCTGGAAAAAATTCGCCACAATGCTCCGTGCCAGATCAGCATCACCCACCTGCCCTGCGCCCAGACGTTTACCCATCTGCTTGCCTGCATAGCGGAAGACGCTAATCGTGCCTTTTTTACCGATCAGGATCTCAATCTGTTCCGCGAGGTCTGCCAACAACGTGACAAGATCACGGGTATCCATCGCACAGCGTTTAGGTTCGCTCATATCACCACACTCTATTTTTTTATTTCGTACCCTGCAATATAGCAAAATGCTAATACAACAAGCTGACAAGTCGACGATTGGTCACGTTATACTGTAGTACTTTGCGCTTAAGATGAGAGATTTTGTATGACCATCAGTTGCGACACCCTCCCCCAAGGAACCCTGAACGTCGAACAGGCACAGGCACACATCCTCGCCAGCATCCCGGTGTTACAGGCCAACGAACACGTCACCTTGTGGCAAGCACAAGGGCGTATTCTGGCTGAAACGGTCAGCGCCCCGCTGGACGTTCCCCCGCACCGTAATTCGGCGATGGATGGCTACGCCCTGCGCCATGCTGACCTCACCACAACCACCCCATTGAACGTCATTGGCACTGCCTTTGCCGGGCGACCATTTGCGGGCGCTGTCCAACCCGGCGAATGCGTGCGCATCATGACCGGCGCGGTAGTGCCTGATGGCACAGATAGCGTGGTGATGCAGGAAAACGTACAACGCGATGGCGACACCATCAGACTCACCGCCACACTCCAAGCAGGTGAAAACGTGCGTCACCCCGGCGAAGACATGCGCACGGGCGATGCCGTATTACAAGCCGGGCATAAACTGAATGCGGCAGACCTCGGCCTGCTGGCCTCCCTCGGCATTGGCGAAGTCAGCGTATTGCGCCGCCCACGGGTGGCTTTCTGCTCAACCGGCGACGAACTCAAAGGTATCGGCGAAACCCTGCAACCCGGCGACATTTACGACAGCAACCGCTACACCCTCTACGGCCTGCTGCAAAAGCTTGACGTGGAAATCATCGACCTCGGCGTGGTCAAAGATACCCCCGAAGCGGTCGAACACGCCTTCCAACAAGCCATGCAACTTGCCGACATCCTCATCACCAGCGGCGGCGTATCCGTTGGCGAAGCTGATTATGTCACCGCCACCTTGCTACGATTGGGGCAAGTCAATTTCTGGAAAATCGCCATGAAACCGGGCAAACCGCTGGCCTTTGGCACACTCGGACAAGGGTTTTTCTTCGGGCTACCCGGCAACCCGGTATCGGTGATGGCAACGTTCCTGCTGTTTTTACGCCCAGCGATCCTGCGGATGCGCGGTGAAAGTGTACCGGTCGTCCCTGAATACCCTGCCATTTGCGATACACCCCTGAAAAAGGCAGCAGGGCGCAAGGATTATCAGCGGGGCATTTGCCAACGTGATGCCAGCGGGCAATGGCGCGTCAGCAGCACCGGCGGGCAAGGTTCGCACATCCTACGCTCGATGAGTCAGGCGAATTGTTTTATCGTTTTGCCACTCGAATGGAGCAATGTAGAGGCGGGGACAACAGTCAGTATTATACCGTTTGAAGGGTTGCTTTAATGAAAAGACCCTCACCCCCAGCCCCCTCTCCCGGAGGTAGAGGGGGAGTAAGAGGCTGATTTCTTAGCCCCTCTACCTATGGGAGAGGGGTTGGGGTGAGGGTCTTCAGGCCGGTAGCGCGATTACTTCGCGGCTTCTGGTGCTGGTGGTGCTGGCGGCATATCCGCTGCTGCCGGAGCCGGAGCTGCGGCGGCGGGTGCTGCTTCAGTAGTCGCGGCAGCAGCAGGTGCGGCGGCGGGTGCTGCTTCAGTAGTCACAGCAGCAGGTGCTGGGGTAGCTGCGGCTGGTACAGCAGCAGGTGCGGCTGCTTTACGTGCAGCGACGGCTGCCCGCATTTCGTCGACTTTCTTGAAGAATGCATCAGCTTGGGCGCGTTGCATCAACATTTGCTGATAAATCTGCTCAAAGCTAGGCGCTTGCTGCATAGGCATCGGCATCATCATCATTTGCGGAGCCATGCCCTGACCTTGTGGCATACCTTGCATCGCAACGGGTGGCATCATCTGGCCTTGCGCTGGCGCTTGTTGCATCATTTGTGGCCGCATCATGTTCATGTTCGGCATGTTACCCCAAGGGCTGCCACCACCGTAGCCATTCTGGGAAGTATTACTGTAACCGGACATATTGTTGTAGCCATTACCGTAACCATAGCCACTGCCTTGCAGGTTGCTTGCGCCATCACCGCGCCCGCTGCCAGCAGCATCGCTCGCCATGTCGGTTTTGCCTTTGCCTTTCATGGTGACGGTGAAATCAACCGAGCCATCGGCATCGCCTTTACCACGACCGAAACCCGATGCATCACTAGCACCAGAACCGTAGCCCTGACCCTGACCACTGGTATTGCCTTGACCTGAACCATAGCCCTGACCTGTGCCACTGCCATTGTCAAAGCCATCCATAAAGTCGGCAGAAGCCAGACTGGAAATGGCAAGCCCTGCAATGAAAAGTGCGGTTTGAGTGTATTTCATGAATTATTTCCTCTTCTCTCTCTAACGGTTGAATCCGCGATTGCGGTGTATCAGACAACGTTGATGGTATCCCCTGAACTTATTACTAGCAACAGGTTTATCAGCAGCAACCTTGGATGCTAACCTTAACAACGCCAAGCGCTGCCCGTCAAAACCCAACCCATCACACTTTGACCATTCCCGTCTTCAGCAACCACCCGACGACGCCCACATTCACGACCACTGTTACCCAGAACACGCGCTGGAACGCCACTTTGCTGGACTTGTGACGCAAGATTTTTTGCGCGAGTAACGCCCCCGGCCAACCGCCCGTTAAAGCCAAACTGTGCAGGGTGCTTTCCTTAGTTCGCCAACGGTTGTGCCGCGCGGCGGATTTGTCCTGCGCATATACCAGAAACGTAATAACGCTGGCGATTAGGTAGATTGTGAGGATGACAGTAACAGACATAGCCCATTTCATAATAAGATGATTATGGCTATTGTAACTGATACGACTACAACACACCCTCAACACCAGCGTTTTCTCGACGTTAATCGGCGAACGGATAATCCGTATACCCCACCGCCGGATCAGCCAAACCTACACCATAAAACGTGCCGAAATCGGGCGGATTCAGCGGCAGGTTTTCCTGCAAACGCCGTGGCAAATCAGGGTTGGCAATAAACGCTTTACCGAAGGACACCGCATCGGCGTTGCCAGTCGCTAATACAGTCTGCGCACTGTCGACATCAAAGCCTTCGTTGGCGATAAAGAAGCCGCCGAAATGCTGTTTCAAAGCTGAGCTGATGCTGTCTTCTTTCAGCGCTTCGCGAGTGAAGATGAAGGCGATATTGCGTTTACCCAGCTCTTCCGCCACATAGCCAAACGTCGCCAGCGGGTTGGAATCGCCCATTGTGTGCGCATCACCACGCGGCGCAAGGTGCATTCCGACCCGACCTGCGCCCCACACGTCTATCACCGCATCGGTCACTTCCAGTAACAAACGCGCCCGATTTTCCAGCGAACCGCCGTAAGCATCGGTGCGTTTATTGGTGCTGTCTTGCAGGAATTGATCGAGCAAATAGCCATTCGCACCGTGAATTTCCACGCCATCAAAGCCCGCCAGTTTGGCGTTTTCAGCGCCCAAACGATACGCCGCGACAATGCCCGGAATTTCGTCGGTTTCCAGCGCACGCGGTACATCGTAATGTTTCTCTGGGCGCACCAGACTGACATGGCCTTCGGCAGCAATCGCGCTCGGCGCAACTGGCAATTCGCCATTCAAATAACTCGCATCGGAAATGCGCCCAACGTGCCAAAGCTGCAAGAAAATCAGCCCGCCCGCTTGATGCACGGCCTCTGTAGTCAGCTTCCAGCCTTCCACTTGTTCTGCCGACCAAATCCCCGGTGTATCGGGGTAGCCAACGCCCATCGGGGTAACAGACGTGGCTTCGGTCAGGATCAACCCCGCGCTGGCACGTTGCTGGTAATACTGCGCCATCAGCGCATTCGGCACACGCCCAACACTGGCGCGGCAACGGGTGAGTGGTGCCATGATGCAGCGATTGCGTAAAGTGAGCTCGCCCAGTTGGGCAGCGTCAAACAGTGAAGTCATGTCAAGGTGTTCCTGTGTATTGAATAGCCGCGAGAGTAACACGCTTTCAATGCCCTTACCGCTGACGGATATTTAAAGCTGTCTGCGCCTTCAGTTGATACTTGTTGCGGTGAATAGAGGCGCTAATCACCGCATCATTTGCAGCGATTAGGCTTGTGCTTGCGGTGATTAGCATCTATAAACACCGTAAACGCTGCGGTGATTAATTTGAAATGGATACACGAACGGCCTGAATGGCCACAATTTCACTGGGATGAAAAAGCCCTGAGTACCCCACTGGCACACCTGCGTCACCAACAAGGTCACTTACTGGGGCGGATGTCACACCTTGGATTTTCACTCCAGATGGAAGCCAACTTGAATACCCTAACCAGTGATGCGGTGAAATCCTCCGCGATTGAAGGTGAACAACTGGATCGTGAGGAAGTACGTTCTTCGATTGCCCATCATCTGGGTATTGATCAGGGCGGTCATCTCCCCACCAGCCGCCATATCAATGGCATTGTCGAAGTGCTGCTGGATGCGACACAGGTTTACCAGCAACCACTGACGGAAGAACGCCTGTGCGCTTGGCATTCTGCGCTGTTTCCGAGCGGCTTTAGTGGCATGACGCCGATTATGGTTGGGATGTGGCGACCGCCTTCTGCCGGGGCGATGCAGGTTATCTCCGGGGCTTATGGGCGCAGGCGGGTGCACTTTGAAGCGCCGGATGCTAATCGGTTGCCCGCTGAAATGGCAGCGTTTCTCGACTGGTTTGAGCGTGACGGTGGTCTTGACCCGGTATTGAAGGCGGGTGTGGCGCATTTCTGGTTTATCACCTTGCATCCCTTTGAAGATGGTAATGGGCGGATTGCCCGTGCGCTGGCGGATATGGCGTTGGCGCGGGCGGATGCTACCCCGCAGCGCTTTTACAGCATGTCGGCGCAAATTGAGGCGGAACGCAAACACTACTATGAACAACTCGAACGCCAGCAACGCGGTTCGCTGGACATTACCCCGTGGCTGAGCTGGTTTCTGGCTTGTCTGGGGCGGGCAATTGCCAGTGCTGGCGAGGCGTTGGGTACGGTGTTGCACAAGGCCAAGGTGTGGGAACACCTGCACCTTTATACGGTGAATGAGCGGCAACGCTTGATTATGAACCGGATGATGGATGATTTTGAGGGGTACATGAATACCTCGAAATACGCCAAGATGGCAAAATGCTCGACGGATACGGCCTTGCGGGATATTGGTGCGTTGGTAGCGTGGGGGGTGTTGGTACAGAATCCGGCGAAGGGGCGTAGTACCAGTTATCGGCTGGTGACGGCGGGGGAATTACCGCAGTTGTAAGCAATTCCCCCCAGCAACTATCAGGTGCTGAGGGGCGTTAACTCAATGTTCAGGACGCATATGCGGGAATAAAATAACATCCCTGATCGACGGCGCATCGGTAAACAACATCACCAGCCGGTCAATCCCAATCCCCTCGCCCGCTGTCGGCGGCATCCCGTATTCCAGCGCACGGATGTAATCAGCGTCGTAATGCATGGCTTCATCGTCGCCCGCATCCTTATCTGCCACCTGCTGCATGAAACGTTCGGCTTGGTCTTCCGCGTCATTCAACTCGGAGAAGCCATTGCCAATTTCACGCCCGCCCACAAAGAACTCGAAACGGTCGGTAATGAAGGGATTATTGTCATTACGTCGTGCCAGTGGTGACACTTCTGCCGGGTATTCGGTGATAAACGTCGGTTGCAACAGACGATGCTCAACGGTTTTCTCGAAGATTTCGATCTGTACTTTGCCGAGGCCGTAGCTGTCCTTGAGCGGAATGCCCAGCTTGGTCGCTACGGCTTTCGCACCTTCCAGCGTGTCGATTTGCTCGCCGCTGACATCCGGGTTGAAGTGCAGAATGGAGTCGCGCACGCTGATGCGGGTAAAGGGCTGGCTGAAGTCGAAGGTTTCGCCCTGATACACGATTTCATGGCTGCCAACGACATCAGTGGCAATGCCGCGCATCAGGCTTTCGGTCAAATCCATCAAATCGTGGTAAGTCGCATACGCCTGATAGAATTCGATCATGGTGAATTCAGGGTTATGGCGGGTGGAAAGCCCTTCGTTACGGAAGTTGCGGTTGATTTCAAACACGCGCTCGAAACCGCCGACCACTAGCCGCTTGAGGAACAATTCCGGCGCAATCCGCATATACATCGGCAGATCCAGCGCATTGTGGTGCGTAATGAAAGGCCGCGCCACCGCACCACCGGGGATGGTCTGCAACATCGGCGTTTCCACTTCCAGATAATCGCGCTGGAGGAAGAAGTTGCGGATATAAGCCACAATCTTGGAACGCATCATGAACGCATCACGGGTATCGTGGTTCATGATCAGGTCAATGTAACGCTGGCGGTAACGCTGCTCATGGTCGGTCAAACCGTGGAATTTTTCCGGCAGCGGGCGCAGCGATTTGGTCAGCAAACGGATTTCTTTCACCTTCACCGACAATTCGCCCGTCTGGGTTTTGAACAGCACGCCGGATGCCCAGATAATATCGCCCAAATCCCAGTGGCTGTAGTCTTCAAAGACGGTATCGCCGAGCACGTTTTTCTGCGAATAAAGTTGGATACGCCCAGATACATCCGAAATCGTGGCAAAGCTGGCCTTGCCCATCAGACGTTTGAGCATCATGCGCCCGGCGATGGTCACTTCAATCGGATTTTCTTCAAACCACGGCTTGTCATGTGCACCGTACTGCGCGTGCAGGTCGGCGGCTTTGTGTTCACGCACCACGTCATTGGGGAATGCCGTACCCTGTTCGCGCAATTTCGCCAGCTTCTCGCGGCGTTGCGTGATCAGTTTATTTTCATCGTGATGGTCGTTAGGGGTTTCGTGTTCGCTCATTGTCATAACCTTGATCTTGTACCCGTGAGGGTCTTATAAGCCGCTTTTCAGGCTTGCTTCAATAAATTTGTCCAGATCGCCATCCAGTACCGCTTGTGTATTGGCTGTTTCTACGCCCGTCCGCAAATCCTTGATGCGTGACTGGTCGAGAACATACGACCGAATCTGACTGCCCCAACCAATGTCGGATTTGCTGTCTTCCAGCGCCTGCTTTTCGACATTGCGCTTTTGCATTTCCAGCTCATAGAGTTTGGCACGCAATTGTTTCATGGCGTTGTCTTTATTTTGATGCTGGGAACGTCCGCTTTGGCATTGCACCACCGTATTGGTCGGCGTGTGGGTAATCCGTACCGCTGATTCAGTTTTGTTGATGTGCTGACCACCCGCACCGGAGGCACGGTAAACGTCGATGCGTAAATCCGCCGGGTTGATGTCGATTTCGATATTGTCATCGACTTCAGGCGAGACGAAAACACCACTGAACGAGGTGTGGCGACGGTTGCCAGAATCGAAGGGCGACTTGCGCACCAGACGGTGTACGCCAGTTTCGGTACGCAACCAACCAAAAGCATAAGGGCCTTCAAAGCTGATACTCGCACCTTTGATACCCGCCACGTCGCCGGGGCTGGCTTCGAGCAGTTCAACCTTAAAGCCTTTCGCCTCACCCCAGCGCAGGTACATACGCAACAGGATTTCCGCCCAGTCTTGTGCTTCCGTGCCGCCGGAACCGGCTTGAATGTCGAGGAAGGCGTTATTGCGATCCATCGGCCCGGAGAACATGCGTTCAAATTCGAGCTGGGCAACGTGCTTGTCGATACCGTCTACGTCCGCGATGACGGCATTAGCGCTGTCTTCGTCGTCTTCCATTTCGGCAAGTTCGAGCAATTCTTTCGCATCACTGAGGCCGGAACTGATCTTATCAATACCGCCGACAATGCCATCGAGAATGGCGCGTTCCTTACCCAAATCCTGGGCACGTTGTGGATTATCCCAGACTTTGGGGTCTTCCAGTTCGCGGGTAACTTCTTCTAAGCGTTCGTTCTTGGTTTCGTAGTCAAAGATACCCCCTCAGAGCGTCAACGCGCCCTTGGAGATCTTTGATTTTGGTATAGGTGGGGTTGAGTTCCATGATTCTGCCAATCTGCAAGAAAAGCTGACGATGATAGCAATCATGGGGGGATAATCAAAGCACAGAAATAATACCTTAACCCTACTAGCACTAATTCAATCTCGACAACTGACTCCCGGTCATTTAATATTCCCCACAATCAATTGACCGGCAGTCATTAACATGAAAAATCCCTCCGTGCTTGCATCCCGTTTCGTGCAAACCCTGTTACTAGCAACTAGCCTGACAACCCTCAGCCCGCTTACCCAAGCAGAAGACGCCAAGCCAGCCAAAACCAACGCTGCGCTCGCCGTTAGCGTCACCAACCCCAGCGCCGCCGACTGGAACAGTGGCATCACCGCCAGCGGCACGCTCAGCCCGTGGCAGGAAGCGATTGTCGCCTCTGAAATCGGCGGGCAACGCATTGCCAAGCTACAGGTAGACATCGGCGATAAAGTCAAACAAGGCCAGACACTCGCTATCCTCGCGCCCGAAGCCGTGCAAGCCGACCTTGCCCAAGCCGCTGCTCATGTCGCCCAAGCGGAAGCCAGCCTTGAAGACGCCAAAACCAATGCTGCCCGCGCCCGCACCCTGAAATCTTCCGGTGCCCTGCCCGCCCAGCAAATCGACCAGTACCTCACCACCGAAGCCACCGCCAAGGCCAACCTCGCTGCCCAAAAAGCCGCGATGCAATCCCAGCAAATCCGTCTGGAGCAAACCCGCATCACCGCACCCGACAATGGCATTGTGTCTTCCCGCAGTGCCACTCTTGGTTCGGTCGTACAAACGGGCACAGAACTGTTCCGGCTGGTGCGCCAAAACAAGATCGAATGGCGGGCAGAAGTCGCCGGGCGTGACGTTGCCAGCATTCAGACCGGGCAATCCGCCAACCTGACTCTGCCCACCGGCGAAAGCGTCAGCGGAATCGTCCGCGTAGTTTCCCCCACACTCGACGCCAATACCCGTAACGCCACGGTTTACATCAGCCTGCCCAGTGACAGCCCCGCCAAAGCGGGCATGTTTGCGGAAGGCCAAATTCTCACCGGTTCCAGCAAAGCAATGGGGCTGCCACAATCGGCGGTTATCCTGCGTGATGGCAACCGTTACGTGTTTGAAGTGGATGCGGATAACCATGTGCTCCAACGCCTCGTCAAAACCGGGCGACAGGCTGACGGCAAGGTTGAAATCCTCGAAGGCATTGCCCCGGCTGCCCGGGTAGTCGCCACCGGTGGCGCATTCCTCAATGACGGTGACACCGTACAAATCATCGACAAAGCGCCGGAAACCGCCCCCAATAACGCCAGTAACCGGGATAAGCCAAAACCATGAATGTATCCGCTTGGTCAATCCGTAATCCGGTTCCCGCCATCCTGCTGTTTGCGCTGCTGACATTCCTCGGTGTCAAAGGCTTCAAAGCACTAGGTATCCAGAACTTCCCCGACATTGACCTGCCTACCATTACGGTCAATGCCTCGCTGGAAGGCGCTGACCCGGAACAGCTCGAAAGCGAAGTCGCCCGCAAGATTGAAAACCAGCTTGCCACCATTGCCGGTGTCAAGCACATCCGCACCACCCTGACCGACAGTTCGGCGAACATTGCCACCGAATTCGACATCGACAAGGATACCGAAGTCGCCCTCAACGAAGTGCGCAACGCGGTCGACACCATCCGCGCCAATTTGCCCGCGCAAATGAACGACCCGATCGTTTCCAAAGTCACCACCGCAGGTAGCTCGCTAGTCACCTTCACCGTTGCCTCCCCGAATATGGATGAGGAAGCGCTCTCGTGGTTTGTCGACAACGACATTACCCGCAAACTCATGGCCGTTAAAGGCGTTGGCAAAGTCTCACGGGTCGGCGGCGTCAACCGTGAAGTGCGCATCTCGCTCAACCCGGCACTGATGGCAGGCTTGGGCGTCACCTCGGCTGATGTTTCCGCTCGCTTGGGGCAAATGCAGCAAGATGCCCCCGGCGGACGAGGCGATGTCGGTGGCAGCACCCAATCCGTGCGCACGCTGGGGCGGGTGAAAACCGCTGATGAACTCGCCAGCATCGACATCCCCCTATCCAACGGGCGGCATGTCCGTCTGGATCAGATTGCCCGCGTTGAAGACACTATTGCCGAACGTTCCACCCACGCCTTGCTGAATGGGCAAGAAGTCGTCGGTTTCCAGATCACCCGTACACGCGGCGCGAGTGAAATTGCCGTGGTCGATGGCGTGCGAGCCGAGTTGACAAAATTTGCCACCAGCCACCCGCAAGTCAAGATTGAGGAAGCCTACAACTCGGTTGAACGGATTCAAGCCAACTACACTGGCTCGATGCACCTGCTCTACGAAGGTGCAGCCCTCGCCATTTTGGTGGTACTGCTGTTCCTGCGTGACTGGCGGGCAACCTTTGTGTCGGCAGCCGCCTTGCCACTGGCGATAATCCCTACCTTTGCGGCGATGCAATATTTCGGCTTTTCCCTCAATATCCTCACCCTGCTGGCGCTTGCCTTGGTCGTGGGGGTACTGGTCGATGATGCCATTGTGGAAGTGGAAAACATCGAACGTCACTTGCGTATGGGTAAAACCCCGTATCAAGCCGCAATGGAAGCTTCTGATGAAATCGGCCTCGCCGTTGTTGCCACCACCTTTACGCTGGTTGCCGTATTCCTACCCACAGCCTTCATGGGCGGCATACCGGGGAAATTCTTTGAATCCTTTGGCATTACCGCTGCGGTGTCGGTGGTATTTTCACTCTTGGTGGCGCGATTACTCACGCCCATGATGGCGGCCTACATGCTCAAGCCGCACAAAGCGTCCAACAACAAGGAGCCAGAGGGTGACGGCTGGATCATGCGCTCTTACCTCAAAACCGTCAGTTGGTGTTTGAAGCATCGCTTTATCACCGTCGGCTTGGCGATTGCTCTGTTCATTGGTTCCCTGATGCTGGCTCAATTGCTACCGAAAGGCTTCGTACCACCGGCTGACACTGCATTAACCTCGGTGTCACTGGAATTACAACCGGGCAGCACGTTGGAAGAATCCCTAGCACTTTCTGAACAAGCGCGGCAGTTACTCGCACCAATGACCGATGTAAAAAAAGTCTTCGCGGTAGCAGGTGGCGGTGGTGGTGGCGTCAGCAGCGGCCCTATGCAGGAAAGCAGCGCAGCGGATGTGCGTAAAGCCAGCCTCACTCTGCAACTCACCACCCGCGAAGAACGTTCACGTTCACAAACCGAAGTGGAAAGCGAAATCCGTACCCGCCTGAAACCATTGCCGGGGGTACGCTTCACCGTAGGTTCTGGCGGTTCTGGCGACAAAATGCAGGTGGTACTTGCCAGTGATGATGGCGGCTTGCTGCTCACCGCTGCTCAAGCGGCGGAACGCGATTTGCGCACCCTGCAAGGCATTGGCAACGTGGTTTCTGGCGCTAGCCTGCAACGCCCCGAAATCCACATCACTCCCAATTTCACCCGCGCGGCAGAATTAGGTGTGACCACTGAAGCCTTGGGTGCTGTGGTACGAATCGCCACCAGCGGCGACTTTTCCACCCGTTTGCCCAAGCTGAATTTGCCACAACGGCAAATCCCGATTCGGGTGGAATTGGAACGTTCAGTGCGCGAAAATCTGGATACCATCCGCCAATTACGCATTCCGGGGCGCAACGGTTCCGTGCCACTCTCTGCCGTGGCGACAGTCGAAATGGGCAGCGGCCCAGCACAACTCGCCCGCTTTGACCGGATGCGTAACGTCAGTATCGACGTGGAATTGAACGGCTTACCCGTCGGGCAAGTGATGGCGGAAGTGGATAAATTGCCCTCCATGCAAACCTTGCCACCGGGTGTTATCCGCCAATCGTCGGGCGATGCCGAGCGCATGGCGGAACTGTTCGGCGGCTTCGGCGGTGCGATGCTAATTGGCGTTATGCTGATTTATATTGTATTGGTACTGCTATTCCACGACTTCTTGCAACCGATCACTATTTTGACAGCATTACCACTGTCGGTAGGCGGGGCATTCGTCGCGCTGTTGTTGACGGGGATGAGTTTCTCGATGCCTGCGGTTATCGGCTTGCTGATGCTGATGGGGATTGTGACCAAAAACTCGATCCTGTTAGTGGATTACGCGGTCATGGCGCGGGAACGTGACCAAACCGGGCGTATCCCTGCGCTGATCGACGCTTGCCACAAACGGGCACGCCCGATTGTGATGACCACGATTGCGATGGGCGCGGGAATGATGCCAACCGCGCTGGGGTTGGCAGCCGACCCCAGCTTCCGCCAGCCGATGGCGATTGTGGTGATTGGCGGCTTGATCGCCTCAACCTTCCTGAGTTTGTTGGTGGTTCCAGCCGTGTTTACCTTTATTGATGACATTTTGGTCGGCTTCAGGAAAGTCAGCGGGAAATTGAAACATGCGTAACTACGGGAGCTGAACATGAACGTCTCTGCTTGGTCGATCCGCAACCCTGTTCCCGCGATTCTGCTGTTCGCGCTGCTGACCTTCTTGGGCATTGGCGGTTTCAAGTCATTGGGTATCCAGCAATTCCCGGATATTGAATTGCCCATTATCACGGTCAGCATGGCGTTAGAGGGTGCATCCCCTACGCAATTGGAAACCGAGGTGGCGCGTAAGGTGGAAAATGCCGTCGCCAGTTTGAGCGGCATCAAGCACATTTACGCCAACCTCACCGACGGCATGGCAGTGGTCAGCGTCGAATTCACCATCGACAAAGACAACGAGGTCGCGCAAAACGAAGTGCGTAACGCGGTTGATACCATCCGCGCTACCTTGCCTGCCGCCATGACTGACCCGGTGGTATCCAAAATCAGCACCACTGGCAGCCCTATCCTGACCGTGACGGTTGCTTCCGACAAGCTGGACGAGCAAGGCTTGTCATGGTTTGTGGACAATGAAGTCACCAAGGAATTGCTGGCCACCAAAGGCGTCGGGCGGGTATCACGACTCGGCGGCGTTGACCGCGAAGTGCAGGTCAACCTCGACCCCACCCGTATGAGCGGCTTGGGCGTTACCGCCAGCGATATTTCCCGGCAATTGCTGCAAGTGCAACAGGATGCCTCCGGCGGGCGCGGCGATGTGGGCGGCAATATCCAGTCGATCCGCACCCTTGCTGCGGTGCAAACGGCGGATGAAATCGCTACGCTCGATATTCCCCTCTCCGATGGGCGACAGGTGCGCCTTAACCAGATTGCGCAAATCAACGACACTGCCGCCGAACGTTCCACCTATGCCTTGCTGGATGGCAAACCTGTCATCGGCTTTCAAGTCACCCGCACTAAGGGCGCAAGCGAAGTGGCGGTTGCAGCAGCGGCTCGCGCTACTATTGCACAGCTCAAAACCGCTTACCCGCAAGTCACTTTTGAAGAAGCCTTCGACACCGTGACCCCGGTGCAGGAAAACTACGACGGTTCAATGCTCTTGCTGTATGAAGGTGCTGCCCTCGCGATTCTGGTGGTTTTCATTTTCCTGCGTGACTGGCGGGCAACGCTGGTGTCGGCGGCGGCGCTGCCGCTGGCCATCATCCCCACCTTTGCGGTGATGCACTATTTCGGCTATTCCCTCAACCTGCTGACCTTGCTGGCAATGGCGCTGGTAGTCGGGGTTTTGGTCGATGACGCGATTGTAGAAGTGGAAAACATCGAACGCCACTTGCGCATGGGCAAAACGCCTTATCAAGCCGCGATGGAAGCCGCCGACGAAATCGGCCTCGCGGTCATTGCCACCACGTTTACACTGATTGCCGTATTCCTGCCGACCGCTTTCATGGGCGGGATACCGGGGAAATTCTTTGAACCGTTCGGCATTACCGCAGCGGTGGCGATTTTCTTCTCGCTGATCGTGGCGCGGCTGCTCACGCCGATGATGGCGGCTTACATCATGAAAGCGCACCCCCAGCCCAACGCTAAAGATGGCTTCATTATGCGCCACTACCTGCGGCTAGCACGCTGGTGTTTACGCCATCGCCTGATCACGCTGGTAGCCGCGCTTGGCTTGTTTGCGGCCTCGCTGGCCATTATCCCGCTCTTACCCACAGGCTTTATCCCGGCAGATGACGGGGTGCAAACCGCCGCCAAACTCGAATTGCAACCGGGCAGCAACCTCGATGAAACCTACGCCGTCGCAGAACAAGCTCGCCATTTGCTGGCAGACGTGCCGGAAATTACCCGCGTATTTACCACAGTCGGCTATTTCAGTGGCGACGGTGGCCCATTTGCGATGGGGGCAAGTGCCGACGTGCGCAAAGCCACCCTGAGCATGGTGCTGAAAAACCGCCACGAACGCAGCCGCAAGCAAGGCGCTATCGAAGCTGACATCCGCCAACGCCTGCAAGCCTTGCCGGGCGCACGGGTAACGGTCGGGCTAGGCGGCGAAAAGATGCAAATTGTTCTGGCCAGCGATGATGCGCAAGCCTTGAAAACAGCGTCCAATGCCGTCACCCGCGACTTGCGTACCCTGAAAGGTATCGGCAATTTGTCGTCCAGTTCCAGCTTGCAACGCCCGGAAATCCAGATTATCCCCAACTATGCGCGGGCGGCGAATGCGGGCATTACCGCGCAAGCCTTGTCCAGCACCATCCAGATGGCCACCAGCGGGGATTTTTCCGCGCAATTGCCCAAGCTGAACTTGCCACAACGCCAGATTCCGATCCGGGTACGGCTGGATAAATCCTTCCGCGAAGATTTGGATCAAATCCGCCAGATCAAAATTCCTGGCAGCAAAGGCATGGTCAACCTTGCCAATGTCGCCGAGGTGCGCATGGGCAGCGGCGCAGCGCAAATCGACCGTTTCGACCGCAAGCAAAACGTGACACTGGATGTGGAACTCAACGGGCGCAGCTTGGGCGAGGTGATCGCCGAAGCGGATAAGCTCCCCTCACTGCAAAACCTGCCCGCTGGGGTTAAACGCCAGAATATCGGCGATGCGGAAACCATGGGGGAATTGTTCGGCAGTTTCGGTACGGCAATGCTGATCGGGATCATCTGTATTTACATCGTGCTGGTGTTGTTGCTGCACGACTTCCTGCAACCGTTGACGATTCTAGCGGCGCTGCCCTTGTCGCTGGGCGGGGCATTGCTGGCCTTGCTGGTCACGGGCAATAGCCTGTCGATGCCATCGGTAATTGGCTTGCTGATGCTGATGGGGATTGTGACCAAGAACTCGATCTTGCTGGTGGATTACGCCATGCTGGGGCTGCATGAACATGGGTTGGGGCGCTTTGATGCACTGGTGGATGCTTGCCACAAACGCGCAAGGCCAATTGTGATGACCACGATTGCAATGGGCGCGGGGATGATGCCGACCGCGCTGGGGTTGGGCGCTGACCCCAGCTTCCGTGCACCGATGGCGATTGTGCTGATTGGCGGGCTGATTGCGTCGACCTTGCTGAGTTTGTTGGTCGTGCCAGTGGTGTTTACGTTTGTGGATGATGTGCTGAAAGGGATTCGGCGGCTGTTTGGGATGGCGAAGACGGCGTAGGGTTTGTCGGGCTAAAGCCCGACCCACGCCTCACCTCTTCACTTCTTCCCCATCCGCGCCTTCAAATCCGCAAACGGGTTGTGGGTCGCTGCGGCTGGCCCTTTCGTACCTGCTGAACCACCATGTTCCGCTTCGATCTGCTTCTGGTGTTCGTTGTCGTGGCAATACAGGCACAGCAATTCCCAATTACTGCCATCCTGCGGGTTATTGTCGTGGTTGTGGTCGCGGTGGTGCACGGTCAATTCACGCAAGTTGGCATGGCTGAATTCGCGGGCGCAACGCCCACAAATCCACGGGTACAGTTTCAAGGCTTGTTCGCGGTAGCCTTTGGCGCGTTCATCCGCGTTTTTGCGGGCATTCAGGACAATTTTGGCGTGATCTGGATTCATGGTTTTCCCCTAACAATGATGATGGGTTTATTGTATACGATTTTGGCGCTGAAACTCGACAACTGACCGCGAGTCATTTACACTCGTTACAAACAACTGACCAGCAGTCATTTATATGCAAATCCGTGCCACCAACCCCGAAGACAAGGAGCAGCGCCGCGAAGCGATCCTTGATGCTGCCGAACAACTTTGGCTTTCACAGCCTGAGCGCACCTCCAATGTAGCAGAAATTGCCAGCGCGGCGGGGCTCGCCAAAGGCACAGTTTACCTGTATTTCCGCAGCAAGGAAGAGTTGTTCCTCGGCATTCACGAGCGCCATGTCGGCACGTTTTTCCAGCGGATGACACAACGCGCCCTACAAGACAAACCGATGTCGTTGGACAGCATGTTCAATATCAACCGTCAGTTTCTGATGGATACGCCCGCTTTCCTGCCACTCGCGACACTCTGTCACGGCTTACTGGAACGGCAAATACCACTGGAAATCGCTTACGCGTTTGAAGAACGCACCTACACCCATCTGAACCAAGTGGTCACCGCGCTGCAACGCCATTTTCCGCAAGCAAACCAGCCGTTGATGATGCAAAGCTACGCCCTGATGCTGGGCTTATGGCAATTACTGCGCCCTACCCCGTTGAAAGAGCTCATGCAAGAGCGTTCCTTACTATCCACTGGCAACAATGACTACCTCGACATGCTGGAAGCAGCCCTGCACGCCCTGTGGCGCGGCTCACTCACCTCAAAGGACTGACTGCAATGAAAAAAATCATTCCACTCCTGCTGTTACTCACACTAGGCGCATGTAAAGAACCCGAAATACCGGCAACCGTGATCCGCCCCGCGCAAGTCTGGACAGTCAGCGACCAAGCCACTACCCGCAATGGCGTCACCTATTCCGGCGAAACCAAAGCACGCGAGGAAGCCGACCTTGCCTTCCGGGTGAGTGGCAAAGTCATTACCCGCAAGGTTGACCCCGGTGATAGCGTCAAAGCCGGGCAAGTGCTCGCCAGCCTCGACACCACCGATTTAAACCTCAATATCAACACCGCCCGCGCCAGCCTCGCTGCGGCGGAAGCCGATTTCACCCAAGCCAAAACCGAGCTGGCACGCGTCAGCACATTGCGCCGCAAGCAATTCATCGGGCAAGCCTCACTGGATAGCGCCCAAGCCGCGCATGATGCCGCTGCCGCCAAAGTTGCCTCTGCCAAAGCCCAGCTCAAACTGAGCGGCAATCAAGCAAGCTATACCGAACTCCGCGCCGAGCAACCCGGCATCATTACCCAAGTTAATATTGAAGCGGGGCAAGTCATCGCCGCCGGAACCCCCGCCGCCCACATTGCTTACGCAGGCGAACGCGACATCCATATCCGTGTGGGCGAAGCCACCGCTCAAACCCTGCAAACCGGCGCACTGACCGACATCAAACTCTGGTCACAACCCGACACCGTATTTCAGGGCAAGGTACGTGAAATTTCCCCCGCCACCGATACCACCCGTAGCTTTCTGGTCAAAATAAGTTTGCTCAACCCGCCAGCCGATTTACGCTTGGGGGTCACGGCAGATGTCAGTCTGGTCAGCACGACCACCGAAGCCAGCCACTGGTTGCCTGCCTCCGCCCTGTTCCAGCAAGGCCAGCAAACTGCCGTATGGGTGGTGAATACTGACCAGCAAGTGCAATTACTTCCCATCAAAGTGCTCGCTTACCACGAAAGCGGCGTCACCGTGACTGGCCTGCAACCAGGTACAAAAGTGATTGCTGCCGGTGTCCACAAACTCAGTGCTGGGCAAGTCATCAACCCCGTTCCTTATGACGGTGCGGAGGCTTCTTGACTTCCTCCCCTCCCTAAAGGAAGGGGATTCCTAATTCATCGAGAACAGGACAACGACACCGAAATGCCATCACCGCTAACATTCTCTCCAAAGGCTAACACCGCCAGTCCGGCGGCTAAAATGTTACGTGCTGCATTCACGTCACGGTCGTGGGTTGCGCCACATTCCGGGCATTCCCAAGACCGCACGTCCAGCGGCATGTTTGCTTTCACGAACCCGCAGCCGTTACAGCGTTTGCTGGAAGGGAAGAAACGGTCGATTTCGACATACGTCCTGCCTGCCCAGTGGGCTTTGTATTCAAGCTGGCGGGTGAATTCCCCCCAACTCGCATCGGCAATGTGCTTGGCTAATGTTGGGTGTTTAATCATGTTTTTCACGGCGAGGTTTTCAGCGCAAACCACTTGGTTCTCGTTAATCAGTTTGCGGGACAGCTTGTGCAAGTTGTCCGACCGGCAATCGGAAATCTTCGCGTGAACACGGGCAACGTTGCGTTTAGCTTTCAGCCGATTCTTGCTGCCAAATTTCTTCTTGGCAAGACGGCGTTGGTATTTCGCCAGTTTAGCCGCGTGTTGGGCGGTGTGGCCGGGATTGCCGGACTTGAAGCCGTCGCTAGTGACGAACAAATCCTTGATGCCCACGTCAATGCCCACCTTTTTGTCGGTGACGGGCAACAGCGTGGGTTCAAATTCACACAAGCAAGACACGAAATAGCGTCCGGCCTGATCTTTGGACACGGTGACAGTGGTCGGGGCAGCAGGAAGTGGCTGGCTCCATCGAATGTCCAGCGGCGCAGCGCACTTAGCCAGCTTCAATTCACCGTTGCGGAATGTAAAAGCACGGTAAGTAAATTCTACCGACTGTCGGTGCTTTTTGGATTTGAAGACAGGGTATTTTGCCCTGCCCTCAAAAAAGTTCTTGAACGCGGTTTGTTGGTTCCGCAAGCATTGTTGCAGCGGAACACTGGAGACTTCATTCAAGAAAAGCAGCTCAGGCCATTGTTTGATGGCGGTCAATCGCGCATTAGCACCCAGGTAACTGACCTTTTCCTGAGCCTGATCGTAAGCATCCGTGCGGTAACGCAAAATGCTGTTGTACACGTAACGCACACAACCAAACGTCTGCGCCAGCAACTTTTCTTGTTGCAGGTCTGGGTAAAACCGGAATTTGTAGGCGCGTTTCGTTGGCATGACTCACAGTGTAGTCCATGCCGTGTTCGTTGTGCCTGTTTAACCAAAATAGCGTAAACGAAAAGAGGAGCGAGAACAGGGTCGGCTCCGCCGACGCGCTATCCCTCCCCGACCTGAAGGACGGGGTATCTCGCGCAAGATGGATGAAAGGTTTTAACCTGTCCGAATGGGCATTACGTCACCGCAATTTCGTGCTGTATTTGATGATCCTGACGCTAGGCTTGGGTATTTTCGGCTACAGCAAGCTGGGGCAATCGGAAGACCCGCCATTTACCTTCAAGGTCATGCTGGTGCAAGCCTACTGGCCGGGGGCAACTGCCGAAGAAATGGAAACACAAGTCACTGAGCGCGTGGAAAAAACCATTATCGAAACGGCCTATGTTGACGTGGTGCGTAGCTTTTCACGCCCCGGTGAAGCCAATATTTTCGTGATTGCCAAAGATAATTCCCCCTCAAGCGCCATGGCAGGCATGTTTTACGACATCCGCAAACGCGTCGGCGACATGAGCAGCACCCTGCCACAAGGGGTGATCGGTCCCGTATTCAACGATGAATTCGGGGAAACTTACGGCAATGTGTTCGCCCTGACAGGTGACGGTTTTAACTTTGCGCAATTGCGTGATACAGCCGACAACATCCGCAAGGAGCTGTTGCTGGTCAAGGATGTTGCCAAAATACTCAGCATTGGCGAACAAAGCGAACGTGTCACTATCGAGCTTTCCAACAGCAAGCTGGCAAACCTTGGCTTCAGCGTGCAGCAACTGGTCGATGTCTTGCAGGCACAAAATGGCATCGCCGCCGTGGGCGCTTACAACACCGCATCCGACCGTATTTACGTGCGCCCCGAAGGTGCTTTCAGCAATCTGGAAGATATCCGCAACCTGCCCATCAATATCGGCAACCGCACCCTGCGCTTGCGCGAAGTCGCGGAAGTCAAGCGTGGATACGCTGACCCAGCGCACTCCACCTTCCGTTATGAGGGAACCGAGGCGCTGGGCATTGGTGTTTCCATGCGCAAAGGCGGCGACATTATCGCGCTGGGCAAATCACTGGATGAAGCCTTGGTGCGCATCGAAAGCCAACTGCCGGTCGGCATGGAATTGCACCGCGTCAACGATCAACCTTCCGCCGTGAAACGTTCGGTGGGGGAATTCCTGCAAGTGGTGTTTGAAGCCATCATCATCGTGTTGGCGGTGAGTTTCATCAGCTTGGGGATGCGGGCAGGCACGGTGGTGGCACTTTCCATTCCGCTGGTGTTGGCAGGCACGTTTTTCGCCATGCATTTGTTTGACATTGGCCTGCACAAAATCTCATTGGGTTCGCTGGTGCTGGCGTTGGGGCTACTGGTGGATGACGCGATCATTGCCATTGAAATGATGGTGGTGAAAATGGAAGAAGGCTGGGACAGGGTAAAAGCCGCCAGTTTTGCCTACACCACCACCGCGATTCCAATGCTAACCGGCACGCTCGTCACCGCCGCAGGCTTTTTACCGATTGCCACCGCTCAATCGTCGGTCGGGGAATTTACCCGCTCGATCTTTCAGGTCGTCACCATTGCACTGGTGATTTCGTGGTTTGCGGCAGTCATTGTCATCCCGTATCTGGGGTTTAAGTTGCTGCCAGATCATGTGCCACACGACCCCACGGTGAAAAAAACAGGCGCTATTTCACGCCTGCTAAAACCCTTTCTGGATTTCCAGCATCATCTGGCGGAAGGCTTTTACCGCTGGTTTCGGGGTCTGATCAAAGCCTGCGTGGGCTATCCGCTAACGGTGATTTTCTTGACGATTGCCACCTTCGCCGGGTCGCTGTTCATGTTTCAGTTTGTGCAGCAACAGTTCTTCCCGGACTCCACTCGGATGGAATTGATTGTTGACCTGAAACTGCCGGAAGGCTCTTCCCTGCAAGCCACCCAAACCGAAGTGGACAAGCTGGAAGAGTACCTGAATACCCAAAAAGAACACCTTGAGAATTTTGTGGCGTATGTAGGCAACGGTTCACCACGTTTCTACCTGCCACTGGATCAGCAATTACCTGCCGCGAGCTTTGCGCAATTCGTGATTACCACCAACAGCATTGCTGACCGTGAAGCCTTGCGCAGCAAACTGATTACGCTACTGGATACCAACCCGGATTTCAGTCTGGCACGCGGGCGCGTGATCCGCCTCGAAAATGGCCCGCCGGTTGGCTACCCGGTACAATTCCGCGTGTCGGGTGAGGACTTGTGGCAACTGCGCGAACTGGCTGAGCAAGTGGCAACGGTGATGCGAGGCAATCCACATCTGGTCAATGTGCATCTGGACTGGAACGAACGCAGCAAAGCCATCCGCCTCAAACTGGATACTGCCAAAGCCATCAGCCTCGGCGTAACCCAATCGGCCTTGTCACAGTTGTTGCAAAGCACCTTGAGCGGCACACCGATTGGCGAATTCCGCGAACAGGATCAAACCATCCCCATTTTGTTACGCGGCGTGGCAGGCGAACGTGACATGCTGTCACGCCTTGCCGGGTTGAATGTGCCGACTTCAACGGGCAAAACTGTGCCGTTGTCGCAACTGGCGAAAATCGACTACGAGCAGGAAGAAGGCATTATCTGGCACCGCAACCGCACTCGAACCATCACGGTGCGCGGAGATATTTACAGCAAAATTCAAGCCCCCACCGTAACGACGGAAGTCGAATCACGGCTCGGTGACATCCGCGCCAAGCTACCCTTGGGCTATAAGCTGGCAACGGGCGGAGCCGTCGAGGAAAGCGCCAAAGGCAACGAATCCATCGGTGCAGGTTTCCCGTTGTTCATTGTAGTGGTGTTGACCTTGTTGATGATCCAGCTCCAGAGTTTCCAGCGGGTGATCATGGTAGTACTAACTGCACCGTTTGGCCTGATCGGGGTCACGCTATTCCTGCTGCTGTTTGACCGCCCCTTTGGGTTCGTGGCTATGTTGGGGACGATTGCACTATCGGGCATGATTATGCGCAACTCGGTGATTCTGGTAGACCAAATTGAACGTAATATTACTGAAGGGCATATCCCACGCGAAGCCGTGATCGAAGCAGCGGTACGGCGTTTCCGTCCGATCATGCTAACGGCGTTAGCGGCTATTCTCGCCATGATTCCCTTGTCGAAAAGCGTATTTTTTGGACCGATGGCGGTGGCGATTATGGGGGGATTACTGGTGGCAACACTGCTGACGCTGTTATTTTTGCCAGCAGTGTATACGGTGTGGTTTAAAATGACGCAAGGCCGCCAAGCCTTTAGCGGAGAAACTCAAGCCAACGGGTAAAGGTCATCGCAGGGCAAGGCTGCTAGACAATCCTGCAAGTTGCGCCCATCTGGGAACACCCGATGCGGCGCAAGATCGGCCAGCGGCAGCAACACAAAAGAACGTTCAGCGATACCCGGATGCGGTACGTGTAAATCGGGTGTTGCGATCACTGCATCGCCGTATAACAGCAAATCCAGATCAAGCGTTCGCGCACCCCAACGTAAACCAGCATCACGTACCCGCCCATGCGCCCGTTCCACCACAAACAGGGCTTCCAGCAAAGCATGGGCAGACAGATCGGTGTGGACACAAACGACGGCATTCACATAATCCGGCTGGTCTTGCGGCCCCATCGGTTTGCTGGTGAAAAAGCGCGACACGCCACGCAATTCCACCCCATCAGCCGCCGCAAGTTGCGCAATGGCAGAATGCAGATTGGCGACAGAATCGCCCAGATTACTGCCCAAGCCGATATAACAAATCACAGCCTTCATTCCGCAGACGGTGGTGGCGCAGCTTTGCTACTGCCTGTGCTTTTCTTGCGCTTTTTACGGCGGCGCAGGCCACCTTTTTTATCGGCGGAATCCCGACACAGCACTTCACGCTCTTCCTGCGTGGCAAACTGGAAGGTCGTCCACCATTCAGCGTCTTCCTTCACTGGCTCGCCAGCCTCGGCACGCAGGCACAGGAAGTCATAAGCCGCCCGGAAACGCACATTCCCCACCAACGCCGAAGCACGACGTAAATCACGGTAGCGGAAACGCGCCTGCAACGCCCAGATTTCGCGGGTAATATTGCTAAAACGGCGCGGTACAGCAGTGAAATCGACTTGATCACGCAAAGCATCGGTAGCCGCTTCATTCAGCGCCTGTAGTTCCGGCGCTCCCTCGGTCTGTAAGGCCAGTGCCGCCAAGTTCACCTTGTGCCACAACAGCACGGCGTACAAGAACCCCGGCATGACTGATTTGCCTTCACGCAAACGCTGATCGGTATTGCCTAACGACAATTCCACCATGCGCTCGAAATTACCGCTGCTGTCTTCCTCAATGCTCTCGGCCGTCAACGGCAGCAAGTGTTGCAACATATCGTATTCACGCAGCAGACGGAACGTATTCAGGCCATCGCCGCTGTGCAATAACTTGATGATTTCGTCGAACAAACGCGCCGACGACACCCCTTCCAGCAAAATTGCCAGTGAAGTCATTGGTTCACGGGTGTCTTCCTCGATCGCAAACCCTAATTTAGCAGCAAAGCGGATAGCGCGGAGCAAGCGCACCGGGTCTTCGCGGAAACGCATTTCCGGGTCGCCAATCAGACGGATTTGACCGTGGCGCAAATCTTCCAAACCACCCACAAAATCCAGCAACTCGCCACTGATCGGGTTGTAAAACAACGCATTGATGGTGAAATCACGCCGCCACACATCTTCATCGAGTGTGCCGTAAACGTTATCGTGGGTAATGCGGCCTTCGTCATTGACCTTGCCGCCCGCATCGCTGTCATCATGTGGGGCACGGAACGTAGCGACTTCCAGATAATCACGCCCGTAATAAATATGCGCCAAGCGGAAACGTCGCCCGATCAAACGGCAGGAATTAAACAAGCGGCGGATTTCTTCCGGGCGGGCGCTGGTAGCAATATCAAAGTCTTTCGGGGTAATCCCCAACAGCAAATCGCGCACACAACCACCCACCAGATAGGCTTCGTAGCCCGCCTTTTGCAAGCGCCGGATCACATCTTTAGCACGACCACAGACTTTATCGGGGGGTATATGATGCACGGCGGAAGGTACGTGCGCAGCAGCATCCTCGTGACTTAACATCTCGATTGACCCTGCAAATTCCGTTTTACACACACTATCGCTTAAACTCCCACCATAAAAGTGGTAATAATACTACTACCGCACATGAATACCTATCCTATTGGAGATTTTTTACGAAAGATCAGAACAAGGTTTTTGCCATGACGATGGCATCTTCACGCCCAATGGCGGCTGGATAATAGCCTTTGCGGATACCCACTTCGTTAAAACCTGTGTTCAAATACAGACGGATAGCGGAAAAATTGGACTGACGCACTTCCAGAAAACAGGTTTCAGCCTTGGCAGTACGCGCAATGCGTTCCAAGGTTTTCAACAGACGGCTACCCAAGCCTTGGCCTTGGCTTTCGGGGGCAATACAAAGATTCAGCAGGTGCATCTCATCCAGCACGAACATCATCATGGCATACCCCTGCAATTGCCCCTCCTGTTCATAAACCCAGCCCGAATGACCGTGCTTGAGGCAGTCCAGAAAAATCGCGGCTGTCCACGGGAACGGGTAAGCACGAGCCTCCAGCGCCATGACTGTCGTTACATCGTCTGAGGTCATCGGGCGCAGTGGCAGAAAATCAGGATCAGTGTGATGTTGGGACATATTGGCTAGAAACTTCACGGGCAAACAATAAATCCTGCCACGCCTTACGTTTGTCAGCAGGCTGGCGCAACAGATAAGCAGGGTGATACGTCACGACAACCGGCGTGCCACTCACAGGGGCGCGATGCTGCTTACCGCGCAAACGTGCCAGCGGCTCCGTCGTCTGTAACAGGTTTTGGGCAGCAATACGGCCTACCACCAAAATCAGCGACGGGTTCACCAGCTCAATCTGGCGTTCCAGATAGCCCCGGCAATGAGTAGCCTCGTCCGGCTTCGGGTCGCGGTTATTGGGCGGGCGGCACTTGAGGACATTGGCGATGTAAACCGTTTCACGCGGCATCCCGATCGCTAGCAGCATATTGTTGAGCAACTGCCCGGCCTTGCCGACGAAAGGCTCGCCTTGGCGGTCTTCTTCCGCACCGGGGGCTTCACCAATTACCATCCAAGGTGCTTGCTGATTGCCCGTGCCGAACACAGTCTGGGTACGGACTTTGCTGATGTCGCAACGGGTACAGGATTGGACTGCGGTGCGGAGTTGTTGCCAGTCCATGTAGGAACAGTCGAAAGAAACAGGTATTGGCGAGGGAAGAGGCCGTTTTATGTCAGGGACAACCTCCTGCACCTCCCTCACCTCTTCCTGCACCCTACTATCTTTTGGCATCCACACCGGGATCCCCATTGCCTGCATGTAGCGATTACGTACCTGCACATCCACCCGTGCTTACACTCCCTGATGGTGCTGCGGATGTTCGCGCAGTGACTGACCGGCGAGCTTGTTCCACGCATCCACATAGGCTTTGGCAGAGGCAATCACGATGTCGGTATCCGCCCCGTGGCCGTGGATAATGCGCCCGCCCTTTTCCAGCCGTACCGTCACTTCACCCTGCGCATCTGTGCCGCTGGTGATATTGTTGACGGAATACAGTGCGAGGCTGGCGCTTTCGCCGACGATGCTTTCGATCGCTTTATAGACCGCATCGACTGGCCCGCCACCAATAGCCGTCGCAGTATGTTCTGTGTCGTGAACTTTCAGGGTCACGCGGGCTTCTGGTGCTTCGCCCGTGGTTGAGCAGACATGCAAGGAAATCAGTTCATAGGCCACCTCATCCTCGGCCGAACGGGTATCCATCATCAATACCATCAAGTCTTCGTCGAAGATGTCGTGCTTGCGGTCTGCCAAGTCCTTGAAGCGCGAAAAGGCGGCATTGAGTTCTTCTTCGGACTTAAACTCGATATTGAGTTCCTGCAAGCGGGTCTTGAAGGCGTTACGACCGGAATGCTTGCCGAGTACGATCTTGTTGTCGCTCCAGCCCACATCTTGCGCCCGCATGATTTCGTAGGTTTCGCGGTGTTTCAACACGCCATCCTGATGAATGCCGGATTCGTGGGCAAACGCATTCGCGCCAACAATGGCCTTGTTCGGCTGCACCGGAAAGCCGGTAACGCTGGAAACCAGCCGTGAGGTTGGCACAATGTGGGTAGCGTCGATACGGGTTTCGACTGGGAATACGTCAGGGCGCACCCGAATCGCCATCACCACTTCTTCGAGGGAGGCATTACCGGCACGTTCGCCCAGACCGTTGATGGTGCATTCGACCTGACGGGCGCCTTGCATGACCGCCGCCAAGGAATTGCCTACCGCCAAACCTAGGTCGTTGTGGCAATGCACCGAGAAAATGGCTTGGTCAGCATTCGGAATAGTGGTGATCAAACGCCCCACCATATCGCCAAATACGGATGGAATCTGGTAGCCAACCGTGTCAGGAATATTGATGGTACGCGCCCCGGCAGCAATCGCTGCTTCGATCACCCGGCAAAGGAAATCGAATTCGGAACGCCCGGCATCTTCGCAAGAAAATTCCACATCATCGGTGTAGTTCCGCGCCCGTTTCACCGCAAACACCGCTTGCTCGACCACCTGATCCGGCGTCATACGCAGCTTGTTCTGCATGTGGATCGGAGAGGTGGCGATGAACGTGTGGATACGCCCGGAATTGGCGGGCTTGATCGCTTCTGCCGCCCGGTCAATGTCTTTTTCCAAGGCACGAGCAAGGCCACAGACAGTGCTGTCTTTGACAAGACGGGCAATAGCTCTAACTGACTCGAAGTCGCCGACACTGGCAATAGGGAAGCCACCTTCGATGACATCCACCCGCATTTTTTCCAGCATCAAGGCAATGCGGATTTTTTCTTCCTGCGTCATGGATGCGCCGGGGCTTTGCTCGCCATCGCGCAAAGTGGTATCAAAAATGATTAAACGCTGCTTAGACATGATTCCTGCTCCAAAACACCGCTGCACGGGCTTTACCGGGCAAGCAGTGAGTCAACAATTTGAAAGTGGGGGTAATAATAGCGCGTGTTGCCGTGTGGGGCGTAGGAATTTATCAGTAATCGCGTAAAACCTCGTTCTTCAGGGCGAGGATATGCTTGTCACAATACGCCTTCCGTTCCGGCTCGTTTTCCGAAGATGCGCGGGGATGCGCGGGGACGTTGGTATTTCAATGTCGTGGTGCAGGTTGAGGTTGCCACGAATCAAAGCCAAACCGCGATTGGTATTGACCTTGGGTTAAAAACCACGGCCACCTGTAGCGATGGCTACGGTATTGGAACGCCAGCAGCGTTACCGAAATATTGAAGTGAAGCTCGGCAAAACCCAACGCGCGAATCAAAAGCGTCTTGGATGCAGGCTGGTTCATGTTGAAAACACAACTGAAATACAAAGCGATGGCGCGGTCAGTGGTGTTTGCAGAAGTCAACGAAGCGTACAGTACCCAGACGTGTTCGTGTTGCGGCAGTCTTTCCGTCAACAGTCCGAAAGGTAGAGCAGGGCTTGGAATAAGGGAATGGATGTGTGCCGACTGTGGCACGCTGCACGACAGAGATGTCAATGCAGCCCGCAACATTCTCGCGGCTGGGCATAGCCGTCTCGCCGGAGGAATCTTCATCCTTTAGGGTGGGGAGGATGTCAAGCACTGACCAGTTTTAACGGTATGACGGTTTGCGCAGCAGCTAACTCTTGTTCGGTTTGGATACGCATGAGTTGCACGTCCCGCTGTACCATTTCAAGCGCCATGTCTTTCGCTAACTGGATTTCTTCTAATTCTTGCTCGGCTTTAGCATCGGCTTCAGCTTTGAAACGGATATGCTGCAAACGCGCTGAAAATTCGTCACGCTCCCACACCATACGCTGCACGGCTGAATGAAAGTCATGCCGTCGAGCAGACAACTCAGCATCCCAACGCTGTACCTGACGTTGTTTGGCGTAGGCAAACTGGGCTTTTTCCAGCAGCATCAAGCCTTGTGCATCCAGCACTTGCTGAGGGTCATAATAGCTTTTAGGGGTTTGTTCCACCTTCATCAAAGCCGTCGACACCACTTCCAGCCCATATTTCCGTAATTGCAGGTTGAGACGACGGTTAACCGTTTCTGTAAAATCATGGCGTTGCTGGTGCACCGTGTTAAATGACATCATCGCCGCAGTGCCACGCAATACTGCTGTGCCTTCGGCTTCCAGCAAAGATTTTATCGTATCCCGTTGCAAATTGATTTCACCCAACACCCGTGCTGCTAATTGGACGCTGTTGACTTGCGCAGCCACCCTGACACTAAAGACCATTAACACATCGACACGCAGCAAGTCTTTGCTGATCAAGGAATTCGCGCCCTGCAAGCACAATTCAAGGCTGTATGTTTGCAGGTTGACCGGCGTCAGCGTGTGCAGGAAGGGAAACACAAAGCCGCCCCTACCGAGTAACACCTTGGGCTTACCCAAACCTGTCCGCAAATACGCGGCATCCACAGGAACACGGACATACAATACGTACAGCAGTAGCAAGAGTGTACTCACCAAGCCCAGCAGCAAGAATTCATAATAGAAATTACTAATCATAACGATAACACCTTGTGTATTATTTTTAATCATTCAAGGGATGTTGATTGATTATTTATCAATCAGATAATGATAACAAGATTTTATCAAAAGTCTAGCCAAACAAATAGAACTTGTTTATCATATCCAACAGTTAGGGAGAAATTTCACCTTAATTTTATGCTGATTAACTCAACAACCATCAGCTAAAGCTGAAGGGTTAGTCTGAATGGACTAAAGTCCTGATACGGGTCAAATAGACCCGTTTAGGCTTTTGTCCTAAAGTTATCATCTATTTTTGGCTCAAAATGGTGCTCTAAATATTCCCTGATCATTTCTTCAGTCACTTCCCCTGAGGTGACACAGAAGTAACCACGTGCCCAAAAGTGCCTTCCCCAGTAACGCTTCTTCAAATCCGGGAAACTCTCAAACAGTTTCGCCGAACTGCGTCCCTTGATCCGGCGCATAACGATTCGCGCAACGCCTTCTTCATTAGGGGAATGATTGCTTACGGCGATTACACTACGAATATTACTTATACGCTGATGCAAAACTAGAGGATGATGCCGCTAATCGTGGCAAACGGGACAAGTGATGGTCATTTGATTAGTCTAAGGAAGTCAGAACAAAAGGACTTCCCCTATGTACCGAGTTCACTTTGTACTTGGCTTGATTGCAGTCAGTACGACTGTAGTGGCAGGCGATACCCAAACACTTAAGCTAACTATACCCAAGGTAGTGATAGCCGCTATTGAACCCATAACCTCCCTCACTTTTGCGGAGGGAGCAAGCACAGCATCGGGCAGCAGTTCACTTTCCATAAGCTCCAATGACCCTCAAGCCAAACTGCAAATCACCCCCACAGGGGTAAACCTTGCCGTCACCTCATCCAGCATTGCTTGCCCCAGCGGCAGCAGCAGCAGCAGCAGCAGCACCTCGACCATTATCTGCGCGATTGGCATCAAACGTACCAAAGACAGCCTCCTGGCATTCGAGGCCACACGCACAGAAGGCGATGACTTCAGTATTAATTATACATTGACGCAATGATCTATGGGTAAACGGATTTATTGCGCTTTACGACGCTGGAACTTGCGATAACGCCGCCACACCCACCACACCGGCCCCGACAACGCATACGACAGGAAAACCCCGAACAACACCTTGGGCGGATCAATCGTGGTCAAAGCAAACCCCAGCACCATCACCAGAACGGCCAAAAACGGTACGCGGTTTCGCAGGTCAACATCCTTGAAACTGTAGAAACTGATATTGCTGACCATCAACAGACCCACTGCCAAGGTGAGAATCAAGGCAGGTATTTGTACATTACCACCGGCCACTTCCATATCGTGGAAGACCCACACCATCCCCACCATCACGGCGGCGGCAGCAGGGCTTGGCAAGCCCACGAAAAAGCGCTTGTCCACTTTGCCAATCTGGGTATTGAAACGCGCCAAGCGCAACGCCGCGCACGCCACGTATACAAACGCCGCCAGCCAGCCAGCCTTGCCCCAAGCAACGCCAGCCGATTGCAAATGCACCAATGCCCACTGGTACATCACCAAACCCGGCGCAACGCCAAAGGAAATCAAATCAGCCAGACTGTCGTATTGCGCACCGAATTCGGTTTGAGTATTGGTCATACGAGCAACCCGCCCATCCAGACCATCCAGAATCATGGCAATGAAAACTGCCACTGCTGCCGCTTCAAACTTGCCCTGCATGGCTGCGACCACAGCATAAAAACCGCCGAACATCGCGCCCGTGGTAAGTAGATTAGGTAATAGGTAAATGCCCTTACGTGGTGGGGCTTTGAGTTCCGGTTGTTGTTCTTCCACTTAAATTCATCCCGCTTACTGCTATAGGTATTCCGCACATAGTAGCCAGCATTAGGTGAAAGTGAAATGTGTTTCTGTAGAATCCGTTCGACAGCCTATTCTCCTATACTAATGAAAATAAACGTGTACAATCACAAGTCTAGGACGAATATGCTCACAGCAGTTTGATTTACATCAAAAAAACATACATTTAGGTGATTCGAGAGAGCCACATATGAAGACAGTTCCGTTACACAGCGCCAAAAAATCAGCCATCGCTTGCCACAATTGTAGCTTGAGTGACCTGTGCCTGCCGCGCGGCCTTAACCGTGACGAACTGGAATTGCTGGAAAACTCCATCAACAAAACAGTGAAAATCAAGAAAAAAGATTACCTGTTCCACCGTGACGACACCCAACAGGCCATCTTCGCTGTCAAAGCCGGGGCAATCAAAACATCCCTTTCTACCCCGGATGGTGAAGAACAAATCCTCGGTTTCTATCTGCCCGGCGACCTATTAGGGTTTGATGCGTTTGCCCGCGACCGCCATACCTGCGACGCCCAAGCGCTCGACGACACCCTAGTGTGTGAACTGAGCATGGATAACTTTCAGGACTTATGCGGCAAGCTCCCCATTATGCGCGGGCAAATGATGCGCCAGATCGGCACAGAAATTGAGCGTGAACAAATGCTGTTGTTGACGCTGGGGCAAATGCGTACCGAAGAACGTCTTGCCACCTTCTTATCCAGCCTGTCAGAACGTAACCAAGAACGCGGTTTCTCGCCTGCCGAGTTCAACCTGCCGATGGCACGCCACGACCTTGCCAACTACCTCGGCATGGCAGTCGAAACCCTCAGCCGCATGTTCTCCCGCTTGCAGGAAGAAAAAATCATTGCGGTACAACACCGCCTCGTCAAAATCGACGACATGAACCGCCTGAAACAACTGGCACATCACACCTGCCGCCCAGCGAGCGACGTGCTGTAGGGGCGTATTGCCATACGCCCTCCCTCAGCCTAAATTACCCGCGAGAAACGTTGTTGCACACCCTGTTTCCGCAAGCTGACATCAAACACCATGCAAATATTGCGGATCAGGAAACGGCCACGCGGCGTTACATCCAGCCCCGTATCCGTAAACCGCAATAGATCATCACCCGTCATGGTTCCCAACATCGCCAGCTCACGCTCAAAATAATCCGCAAACGCCAGCTTGAACAGTCGCTCAACCTGCGTGAAATCCAGCATAAAATGGCAAGCCAGTTGCTGAATAATAAAACGCCGCAACACATCATCATCATCCAGCGTCAAACCTTTGATCACCGGCAAATGCCCGGCATCAATGGCTGCGTAGTAATCATCCAGATTCTTGGCATTCTGGCTGTAAGATTCCGCCACACTGCTGATCGAACTCACCCCCATCGCCACCAAATCGCAATCCGCATGAGTGGTATAACCTTGGAAATTACGGTGCAAAGTCCCGTTACGCTGGGCAATCGCCAGCTCATCATCCGGCTTGGCAAAATGATCCATACCAATGTATTCGTAACCGGCTGACGTCAGGTGTTCCACCGCCAGTTGCATGATTTGCAGCTTGGTTTCGGGGGAAGGCAAGTCAACCTCGTTAATCCGCCGTTGCGGCTTGAACAGGTTCGGCATGTGCGCATAATTGAATACCGAAATACGGTCTGGCGACAGCGTAATAATCGTATCCAGCGTCTCGCGGAAGCTTTCAACACTCTGGAAAGGCAAACCGTAAATCAAATCCACGCTGATGGATTTCGCCCCCTGCGCCCGGCAAGCCTCAATAATCGCCAAGGTCTGCTCAATCGGCTGGATACGGTTAACCGCAGCCTGCACCCGCTCATTCACATCCTGCACGCCCAGACTGAAGCGATTAAAACCGATTTCACGCAACACCCCAATGGTTTCCGGTGTCACCGAACGCGGGTCAATCTCGATGGAATAATCGCCCTCATCGGTGATATGCAGGGAAAAATGTTCGCGGGTCTTTTCCATCAACGCCCGCATTTCATCGTGGTTGAGGAAGGTGGGTGTGCCACCACCCCAGTGCAACTGCTCTACGGTACGATCACGGTCATACAATTTCGCCTGCATCTCGATTTCACGGAACAGGTATTCCAGATATGTCACGGACTTGCTGTGGTCTTTGGTGACCACCTTGTTGCAAGCACAATAGAAACAAACGGTGTCGCAAAACGGGATATGAAAATACAGCGACAAGGGCAGCGGAATCGGGTCTTCGTTGCTCATGTAAGCGTGCGCCTTGTACTCGTCTTCAGTAAAAGGCCCAAATGCAACAGCCGTCGGATAAGACGTGTAACGCGGCCCCGCCGTATCATAACGACGAATCAACTCTGCATCGAACTGTACTGTACTCATACCAACCTCTTTATCTGCCCAAGCTCAGGCAGTATGCATAAATGCCGTATCCGATCACCAATTACAAGCACTTGAAACAAAACAGTAAACTAAATTGACTTGTATCAAGAAACCGAAAGTGGACACATTGTAAACCACATAGAAAACAGGTGTAATAACTCTCGAAGGTTGCTGAGACTGATGTTCGTTACCTCCTCGGCATCAGCAATTTTCAACGCTCTACATACCCTAAAGCACTTGGCTCTCCTCTTTGGAGAGCCTTCTTTTTGGTGGCTTGGTAAATTTACAGCCTTACGATACCGCTCGAAGTATCCACCAAGGAGAAAAATTCATGCTTGACTAAAGTCAATAGATTGCTGTTGCAAATAAGCCACAAATAAGGGAAGTATAGACTTGTTGACATATATCAAGTATATATTGTATAAATCGTGTAAATAATAAACAATATTAAAAAGTAATACCAAAACCGCTATATCGCCATAAATCGAAAAGGAAAAAATATGCAGGGCTTAGTCGTATTGTTACCAACTTTATTGTTCGCCATTTTTGCCGCAGTCGTTGTCTGGTTTGAAACCTATTACCGATCACGAAGCCGCGACAACACGGACTGCCAGTCCCTAGGCAAAACACTGGATACTAATAAACAACAGAAATCATAGACATAAGACCAACTTTTGTACTAGGCTATACCCGAACTTATAACAGGTATAGCAGTGTTACGAATTTTACTGATCTTTCTGATCTATATCATCGGCGTGCAAGCTAGCGCCGATGCACCTGTGTTACCTGTATTTTCAGGGGCAGAAGGCTTCGGTACACGCACCACTGGCGGGCGCGGTGGGATCGTCTGCAAAGTCACCAATCTGAATGATAGTGGCACCGGCAGTTTGCGTGACTGCATTGATAACCCGCAGCCACGCATTATCATTTTTACCACAGGTGGTATCATCCGCCTGGAAAGCAACCTCAGCATCCGCCACCCTTACCTCACCATTTTTGGACAAACGGCCCCCGGCGACGGCATCGTGGTAACAGGCACTCCCACCATCCAGCAAGCACTCGTCACCATTGCCACTCATGATGTGGTCGTGCAGCACCTGCGCTTCCGCACCAGCCTCGGTAGTGAGCCTGACTGTTGCAGTCATGCACTAACCATTGCCCCAGCCGAAAATAATGATCCCCTCGCCAATATCGTCCTTGATCACTGCTCCTTTTCGGGCGGAACCACAGGCATTATCGCTTGTACAAACGATACGCACGACACCACCCTGAGCTACAACATCATTGGCCCTGGTCACAAACAAGCAGTAAAAGAAAAAGAAGACGACGGCAATCAGGGGATATTTTTTGATTCACCCGGCACACACGCTATCAGCTTGCACCACAACCTCGTCATCCACAGCCAAAGCAGCAACCCCAGCTTCAAAACCGGCAATGGCATCATCGACATTGTTAATAACCTGATCTACAACTGGGGACAAAGCGGTGTAGAAATAATCAGCAAACACGGTAAAATGCAGGTCAACCTGATTCACAACCTCTATGTCATGGGCAAGGACTCCCAACGTGAAGCGCCTGAGCTAGCCGCCCGTAATGCAGGCGAGGACTACCAACTCTTCCTTGAAGAAAACCTCAGCATCCGCGACTCTGAACAGCCCGAACCCCTGCCTGTCAACTTTAACCTGCTAGGCTGGCCAACTGCCAACTGGGAATCGAATGAGCGTTTCCCCGCCCCGCCGATTACCACCTTTAAAGCCCAGACACTACTGGACAAAATACTGCCAACCGTCGGTGCAATTCTTCCCCGACGAGATGCCACCGACCTCGCCGCCGTTGAAGATACCCGCAAACAACAGGGGAATATTCCACCCTGCCCAACCCCACCAGAATGCCCAGTCAACACCGCCGCCCCCAGCGTTTATGCCAGTGGCTCATCAGCAACCGACAAAGACGATGATGGCATCCCCGACACTTGGGAGCAGGCCAACACCCTAGACCCCGACAAGCCCGATGCTACCGAAGATCACAACGTTAACGGCTACAGCAATATCGAAGAGTGGGTCTTCAGCCTGACCCCCAGCACCGCCCTCGCACAACACCATCAAAAAGCCAAAGCTGCCAACTAATGCCAGCGGCTTATCTATCGGCGTATTAAGACCACAGGCTTAACACTTATCTGGCAAATGCCCTTTTCCATCCTGCCCCTGCTTCCTGCCACTCTCCATCTGTAACAGCATCACCTGTAATCGGCACAAGGAAATGGGCTTACGTGCCATGTCGCGTGTCACGGAGCAGTACCAAAAGCTATCAAGGAGTTAGCCGATCATGAGTGGACTGACGGGATTCTACTCCCTTTCCAGCAAACGCAATTCAGCCGACATGCGCAGCAACCTGCGCCGGATGAGCGCCGCACTCATGCACAGGGGGTCAGATGACCACAGCCTATGGCTAGACCGCGAGGCAGGGATTGCGTTAGGGCATCAACAGCTTGCCATGATGGGTAGCACCCCCTCTGGCAGCCAGCCAATGACCACACCGTCAGGGCGTTACGCCATCGCCTTTGACGGGGAAATCTACAACCAGGTAGCCTTGCGCCAACGCCTCAGCATCAAAGGCTATTGTGACTGGCAGGGAACCTCCACTACCGAAACCCTGCTGGTGGCGTTTACCTGCTGGGGAATCCGCCGTACCCTGCAAGCCTGTGTAGGCATGTTCGCCATCGCCTTGTGGGACAACAAAACCAGCCGTTTGACCCTAGTACGTGACCGCATGGGCGAAAAACCCCTGTACTACGGCTGGATGGGAAAAACCTTCCTGTTCGGCTCTGAGCTGAAAGCCTTGCAGATGCATCAGGCATGGAATGCCAGCATCAACCGTGAGGCCATCGCCTGCCAGCTACACCTGAGCTATATTCCGGCACCGCTGACCATTTACCAGCACATTTACAAGCTCGAACCCGGTCATTTGTTGCAAATTACCCCTCACAGCTTGCCCGGAAGCCCGATACAAGTGGGGGCTTGGTGGTCGTTGGCAACACAGATTGCCCAAACCAGGCAAGCACACTTTCCCAAACAGTTCTTCAGGAATACTCGCAAGCAGGCCGATACCCTTGAAGCGTGCCTGAGTAACGCGGTGCGCCAACAAATGCGGGCGGATGTGCCGGTGGGTATTTTCCTCTCTGGCGGTGTCAATTCATCCCTGCTAGCGGCCTTGATGCAAACACAAACCCAACAAACACTGCAAACCTTCACCATCGCTTATGCTGGAATGGATGACCGCAAAGCAAATCACGCCCGCGCTGTTGCTCGGCATCTGGGCGCAGAACACCACGAGTTTTATGCTAATTCGGTGGATGTACGAGATATTATTCCCCTACTTCCCAGCGTGTTTGATGAACCGTTTTCGGATATGGCGCAAGTTCCTGCCTTGCTGATGGCGCAACTGGCCAGCACCAAAGTCAACGTCTGCCTGTCAGGGTGTGGTGCGGATGAACTGTTCGGTGGTTACCAGCGTTATGGTTACAGTGACGGTTACGCCCAACGACTCTGGAAACGTTTACAGCATCTACCGGGGCTTTTACGCAGTACACCGAGCCAAGCAATCTCTGAAGAGGTAGTGCTTGGCATCTGCTCAACACCCGCGCCGATTCCCAACCATCTCCCGGAACGCCTGGATTTCACCGAACGCCTGATGTACCGGGATACACTAGGGTATCTGCCCGACAATATCCTGACCAAAATGGACCGTGCCAGCATGGGCGTCAGCCTTGAAACCCGTGCCCCCTATCTTGACCCCCGCATGGTTGAGCTGGCTTGGCAATTGCCCTTACACATGAAAATTCGCCATGGGCAGGGAGTATGGTTATTACATCAGGTGCTAGAGCGCCACCTTCCCCAACACTTGTGCGTACACCCCCGACAACAAAATTCCCATCCGCCGCTGGGTGATTGGTTACGTACCAGCCTGCGTGATTGGGCAGAAGCCTTGCTGGATGCTTCGCGCCTGCGTCAGGAAGGTTTTTTCGACCCCACCCCCATCCGCGAAAAATGGCGGCAGCATTTGGCAGGGCAATATAACTGGCAAGATTATCTGTGGAATCTGCTGATGTTTCAGGCATGGCATGAGCGTCAGATACCGGTTATGCGGGCAATGGCAGCGTGATCAACAACTTCACGCCTCATCCATGAAAAAGTGCTCGTCGAACATCTCGATAAAGCGCTTGGCTTGTGGGGTAAAAAACTTGCCGCGCCGCGCAATCAAGCCATAACTGCGCGAGGGGAAATAATCCTTGAGCGGAATCGCCACAATCTTCTCGTGACCCGTTAAACAAACCTCGGTGACAATTGACACGCCCAAACCCATTTCCACGTAACGTTTGACGATTTCCCAACCACCTGCCTCCATCGCCACCGAATAGGGCACTTCATGCTGGCGAAAGACTGTATCCACCATCCGCCAGGTACTCATGTTGCGCGGCGGCAGGATCAAACCATACGGCCCAATATCATCCAGCTTGATCTTGCGCTTCAATTTAGCCAGCGGATGCTTTTCGGGCGTAATCAGGATCGAGCCAAACGCAACAAACGGCTTGTACACAATCGTATCAGGAATATGCAATAACGGACCAACGGCTAAATCCACCTGATCTTCCAGCAGCTTTTTCATGCCGCTCTGGCCTTCGACATTGTGCAGGTTGATACGAATACCGGGGTATGCCGCGCAAAAACGTTCCAGATACTTGGGCAATACATACAAGGCAGTAGACTGACCAACCGCAATATTCAACTCCCCCTGCTCCATTTTGCCAAGGCTCGCCGCAAACGTTTCCTTGAGGGAATCGATCCCCGCTGCAATCGGCTGTACAAGCTGGTAAAGTATTTTCCCTTCCGGTGTCAAACGCACGCTAGGGCCACGCCGCTCCAGTAACTGCTCACCCATTTCACGCTCAAGCGCTTGAATTTGTAAAGAAACTGTCGGCTGACTAATATGTAATTGTTCCGCAGCATGAGTAATGTTTTCTTTCTGCGCGACCACACAAAAAGTCCGCAGCAACTTATAACGTGTCTGCTTATAGTAGTGCATTGCCAACGTTTTTATCCTCCTCTGTGATTCCATTATTGTGCAATACAATGGTAATAATTGAAACAATTGATTTTTTACTATCCACTATTTTCGGTATCTTACGCGGCAGCTAAACACTCATTACGGGTGTTTATCTATGCTAACTGTGGTGCTTGCGGCGTCAATGATAGACGCCGCTCTTTTTTCTCTCCCTCCCCTGTGAAACAATGCCTTAATACCTGCAAATAAAAGATCCAATACTTCCCAACGCGACTGATGGAGATTTCATGATGGCAAACGATTATATTCTTTGGTTTGACCAATTGGGGATGCACGACGTTAATATCGTCGGCGGCAAAAATGCCTCCCTTGGGGAAATGATTAGCAATTTGGCCAACGCGGGCGTCAGCGTCCCGAATGGTTTTGCCACCACCACACACGCTTACCAAGATTTTATCCGCGCTGATGGTCTGGCTGACCGTATCAACGCACTCCTGAATTCACTCAACGTCGACGACATCCACGCCCTCACCACTGCTGGCAAAACCATCCGTGGCTGGGTTATGGATACGCCTTTGCCAGACAAGCTGCTGGAAACCGTGCGCGAAGCTTATGAAACCCTCGTGGGCAGTTCTGGCGACACCGCTTCTTTCGCAGTACGTTCTTCCGCCACTGCCGAAGACTTGCCAGATGCCTCCTTTGCAGGCCAGCAAGAAACCTTCCTCAACGTGCAGGGTCTCGACAATGTGATTGCCGCCATCAAGGAAGTGTTCGCCTCCCTGTATAATGACCGTGCCATTGCCTACCGTGTCCACCAGCATTTTGAGCACGACAAAGTGTTCCTGTCAGCGGGCGTACAAAAAATGGTACGCAGCGACATCGGTGCCAGTGGCGTACTGTTCACCCTTGACACCGAATCCGGTTTCCGCGATGCCGTTTTTGTCACTGGCGCATACGGCTTGGGCGAAACCGTGGTGCAAGGCGCAGTCAACCCCGACGAATTCTACGTTTACAAACCCAATATCGAAGCGGGTCGCCCTGCGATCCTCAGCCGTCGTTTGGGAACCAAAGCCATTGAAATGGTCTACGCCGCCACCGCTGGCGATGCGCACAATAAAGCGACATTGACCCGTGAAGTCGATGCTGCCCGCAGCCAGCGTTTCTGCCTGACCGAAGAGCAAGTCGAATCGCTTGCCCGCCAAGCCATGATCATCGAAAAGCATTACCAGCGCCCGATGGACATCGAGTGGGCACTGGATGGCGGCGACGGCAAGCTCTACATCGTGCAAGCCCGCCCTGAAACCGTCGAAAGCCGCGCTTCTGCCACCCTTATCGAACGTTACCAGCTCCAAGCCAAAGGTGACATCGTTGCTGAAGGCCGTGCTATCGGTCAGAAAATCGGCCAAGGCCCTGCGCGGATCATCATGAGCATCAGCCAGATGGACGAGGTGAAAGAAGGCGACGTACTCGTCACCGACATGACCGACCCGGATTGGGAACCGATCATGAAACGCGCTTCCGCCATCGTCACCAACCGGGGGGGCCGTACCTGCCATGCCGCGATCATTGCGCGTGAAATGGGTATTCCAGCGGTGGTTGGTTGTGGCGATGCCACCGAGCGCGTCAAAGCGGGCGACGAAATCACTGTTTCCTGTGCGGAAGGCGACACTGGCTTCATCTACAGCGGCCTGCTGCCGTTTGAAGTGCGCACCGCCGACACTGGCAACTTGCCCGATCTTTCCGTGAAAATTATGATGAACGTGGGCAACCCGTCCCGCGCTTTCGCCTTCTCACGCTTGCCGAATGCAGGTGTTGGTCTGGCACGGCTGGAATTCATCATCAACAACACCATCGGCATTCACCCGAAAGCCTTGCTGGAATTCGAGAATCTGCCCGCCGACCTGAAAGCCAGCATTGGCGCAAAGATTGCCGGTTACGCCAGCCCGGTCGATTTCTACGTGGAAAAACTGGTCGAAGGCATCGCCACGCTTGCAGCGGCTTACGCACCCAACAAAGTCATCGTGCGTATGTCCGACTTCAAGTCGAACGAATACGCCAACCTGATGGCAGGCGACCGTTACGAGCCGCACGAAGAAAACCCGATGATCGGCTACCGGGGCGTTTCGCGCTACCTGTCCGAATCATTCCGCGACTGTTTCGAGCTGGAATGCCGGGCGCTGCGCAAAGTCCGCAACGAAATGGGCTTGAGCAACGTTGAAATCATGATCCCATTCTGCCGCACGCTGGAAGAAGCCCAACAAGTCACCGAATTGCTGGCGACTCAAGGCATCAAACGTGGTGAAAACGGTTTGCGCCTGATCATGATGTGCGAAATTCCGTCCAACGCGGTGCTGGCGGAAGAGTTCCTTGAATACTTCGACGGCTTCTCCATCGGCTCCAACGACATGACGCAATTGACGCTGGGTCTTGACCGCGATTCTGGCTTGATTGCGCACCTGTTTGACGAGCGTAACCCTGCTGTGAAAAAGCTGCTGAAAATGGCGATTGATGCTTGCCACAAGCAAGGTAAATACATCGGCATTTGCGGGCAAGGGCCATCTGACTACCCCGACTTCGCCGTCTGGTTGCACGAACAAGGCATCAGCAGCCTGTCATTGAACCCGGACACCGTGGTCGACACATGGCTGCACCTCGCCAGCCTTGACAACGCCAAAGCATGAGTACCGAAACTTGCAAAAATCGGCGGACAGTTTTCTACCTGTCCGACCGCACCGGCATCACCGTCGAAACACTGGGTCATAGCTTGTTGACCCAGTTCGATGGGATTAAATGGCGCAAAATCGGCATCCCGTTTCTGGATTCCGAGGAAAAAGCCAAAGCTGCCGCCGAACAAATCAACCTGACCCGCGAACAGGATGGCTGCCGCCCACTGGTATTCAGCACCCTGATCGACCCTGCGGTACGTTCCTGGATAGAACAGGCCGACTGTGCCATTTACGACTTTTTCGAGAGCTTCATCGACTCGATGGAAAAGGAACTGGGGCAGCAATCCTCCCACGCTATCGGGCGTTCGCACGGGGTCAATAACAATGCCTCCTACACCAAGCGGATTGCAGCCGTCAACTTTGCCCAAACCAACGATGACGGTATCAGCGCGAAAAGTTTCGCCGAAGCTGACATCATTCTGGTGGGGGTTTCACGCTCCGGCAAAACGCCAACCTGCTTGTATCTGGCCTTGCAATACGGCATTTACGCTGCTAACTACCCACTGACGGAAGAGGACATGGATTCATCTTCCCTGCCCTCGATCATCAAGCCCTTCAAAGACAAATTGTTTGGCCTGACCATTACTGCGGAACAGCTTCACAAAATCCGTCAGGAACGCAAACCCAACAGCCGCTATGCCTCGCTCAGCCAATGCCAGCAGGAACTTCAATGGCAGGAAAGTTTGTACCGGCGTGAAAAAATTCCCTACATCGACACGACCGCAACGTCGATTGAGGAAATGGCGACCACCATCCTCAACCGCAGCGGCTTGAAACGGCAGTTGTACGGGGAGTAAGTCAAGTGCGACAATACGCACTTTTTCCCAGCCCCGGAAACGCCATGACAGCCCAGATCATTGATGGAAAGAAAATCGCCGCCGACGTCCGTGTCGAAGTCAAACAAGGTGTCGATGCACGCCTACAACAAGGCAAACGCCGCCCCGGCCTTGCCGTTATTCTCATCGGTTCCGACCCTGCGTCGCAAGTGTACGTCAGCCACAAGCGCAAAGCCTGCGACGAAGTGGGCATTATGTCACGCTCTTACGACCTGCCTCCGCAAACCACCCAGCACGAACTGATCGAACTGGTCAATGAACTCAATCACGACCCGCTGATTGATGGCATTCTGGTACAACTGCCCCTGCCTGCGCATCTGGATTCATCCCTGATCATCGAGCAAATCAACCCCAGCAAGGACGTGGATGGCTTCCACCCCACCAACGTTGGCAGGCTGACATTGCGTATCCCTGCCCTGCGCCCCTGCACGCCCTATGGCATCATGCGTTTGCTGGACAGCACGGGCGAAGTCTACAAAGGCCGCCATGCGGTCATTGTGGGCGCGTCCAATATTGTCGGTCGCCCAATGATGCTGGAACTACTGCTCGCCGGTGCCACCGTCACCGTCACTCACCGCTTCAGTGGCAGCTCCACCCCCGATCTGGTTCGGCAAGCCGACATCGTAGTCGCTGCGGCGGGCAAACCGGGGCTAGTCAAAGGTGACTGGATCAAACCGGGCGCAACCGTGATCGACGTAGGCATCAACCGGCTGGAAAATGGCAAACTGGCAGGCGATGTAGAATTTGCCGCAGCAGCAGAACGCGCAGCGTGGATTACGCCAGTTCCCGGCGGGGTCGGACCCATGACCGTGGCAATGCTCATGAAAAATACGCTGGAAGCCTGCGAAAAGCATTCGTTCTAGGCGAGAACAGGGGCGTATTGAATACGCCCCCACCCTGAAAGACTTACTTCTTGCTGGCTTGTTCCAGCAGCGCTTTAACCGTTGCGGCATCCAGCGCACCGGACTCTTGCAGACGGCGGATCACCGGTGCGGGCAAGCAAACCACTTCAGATGAGCGGAAATCAACCCCGCCGGATACCCCGCCGCATTTCTGGCGCTTGGCATCGCTTGCCTTGGTTTTGGCTTCGTCATAGGTAATTTTGGCAGCATCAATCCAGCCATTCTGGCCTGCCCAGCGTACCCGTTCCATCGCAAATGCGCCTGCTTCGGCGCGTTGCCCCAGTTTGACGATACTGGTTCCGCTGTGGGGAATTTCCACCGCAATGGCATCCTCGCCGTGATCCACGTACATCATCAGGCTTTCACCGGGAGACAAATCCTGTACCGCATACACCGGAATGGATTTGAACAGGCCACCTTTGGCTGCTTCCGGGTAGCCACAACATTCCTTGTCTTGCACCGCCGGGTCAACCAGACACTGGCGGCGTTTATTTGCCTCCTCGGTGGCTTTAGGGTCTTCCGCCAGTGCGTCTGACAGAACCCAGCCGGTCTGGTTATCCCAACTGACTTTTTCCCATACCTTATCGCCAACGGTCATTTGCGCATTGCGGCGGGCAAGCCAGGTAGCATTATGGGGAATGTTGACCAGAACCTCCTTGCCGGGTTCTTTGTACATTTTCAGAACATTGCCTGCATCAAGACCCTGGACACGGTACACCAACGACGTATCCGCAGGCATGGACAGTTCCGCAACACCCAGCAAGGGCACTGCCAACAGCATAAAACCACCCAACCAAGACAGGGACGTTTTCTTCAAGACACTCTTTTTCTTCATAATCAATCTCCGACACCTTCCCGACTGACAACGGGTGCGTCATCTCGCAAGTTAAAAAGCACAGCCGTCATTGGGGATAAAATGACCTGCTAGCTTGATCTAAAACCAACCATCCATAGTTTTGGTTAATCTTTGATAAACATATATTTACGTTACATGATTATGATCTTACAGTTGCAAAAAAGTCACAACCTTAGCAGACGAAATTAACATTTATTCTGCTTATAGGTCATAAACATGGCATCACCGTAACTAAAGAAGCGATATTGCTGACAAACGGCATGTTGATAGGCTTGCTTAATGTTTTCATAACCCGCAAACGCCGAAACCAGCATCAACAGGGTAGATTCTGACAAATGAAAATTGGTGATCAGGGCATCCACCACCAGAAAGCGGCAACCCGGCGTGATGAACAAACGTGTGTCACCTTGAAAGGGTTTTAAGCCGCCACCCTGCGCGGCACTTTCCAGACTACGCACCGAAGTCGTACCCACCGCCACCACCCTGCCGCCACGCGCCCGGCAAGCCGTTACCGCATCACAGACTTGCTGGGAAACCTCCACGTATTCGGCGTGCATCACATGCTGCGACAAATCCTGCACCCGTACCGGCTGGAAAGTGCCCGCGCCGACATGCAGGGTCACGGCTGCCGTTTGCACCCCTTTACGTTGCAAAGCATCCAGCAATGCCTGATCAAAATGCAATCCAGCCGTCGGCGCAGCCACCGCGCCCGGCTGTTTGGCAAACACCGTCTGGTAACGCTCCCGATCAGCCGGGGTATCTTCACGTTCGATATACGGCGGCAACGGCATATGCCCATACTGTTCCAGCAAGCTCAAGGCAGAATCCGTATGCAGAAACAGCACCTCAAACAAATCCCCCTGCCGCCCGGTCACTTGCGCATCAATCGCCTGTTCCAGCCGCAAGTGCGTGCCCGGCTTGGGGGCTTTGCTGGCGCGGATATGAGCAAGCGCGGTGTGTTCGCCGGTAATGCGTTCCACCAGCACTTCAACCTTGCCCCCCGTGGCCTTCTCACCATGCAAGCGGGCAGGAATCACCCGGGTATTGTTGAACACCAGCAAGTCTTCCGGCTGGATCAGCGCCAGCACATCGGTAAATTGACCGTCACGGTATTCACCACTAGCACCATCCAGAATCAGCAGGCGGCTGGCAGTACGTTCTGCCAAAGGCTCGGCAGCAATCAGCTCAGGGGGCAGGTCGTAATGGAAATCACTCAGTTGCATGGGCATCAGTTACAGCATCGGGCAGTTATGGGGCAAGAAATAATAACAGCTTGAAAAATTTCTTTCGACAAATCGAAAAAGTTAGGTATAATTCGCAGCCTTCACCCCCTGCCGGGATGGCGGAATTGGTAGACGCAGCGGATTCAAAATCCGCCGATGGTAACATTGTGCGAGTTCGAGTCTCGCTCTCGGCACCACTTGTGAACTAACAACAAGTGAGAACATCTAACCCGCCAGTCGCGGGTTTTTTTGTGCCCGCATTCGGCACACCAGACCAAAAGGCTAACAACAACGACAAAGGGCTAACCACCATGCCACACCATGCCAAAGATCTCCTCGCCCTCGCGAAAGCGGTTATCGACACTGAAATTGCCGCCCTTGCTGCCCTGCCCTCACGCTTAGACAACGAATTCCTGAACGCCTGCGAAGCCATACTGGCCTGTAAGGGGCGCGTCATTGTCACCGGCATGGGCAAATCCGGGCACATTGGCAATAAAATCGCGGCAACGCTTGCCAGCACCGGCACGCCCGCGTTTTTCCTGCACCCCGGTGAAGCTAGCCACGGCGACCTCGGTATGATTGTTAATGGCGATGTCATCATCGCACTCTCCAACTCTGGCACGAGTGCGGAAATTCTCGCTATCCTGCCCGTCATTCGCCGCCTCGACGTGCGCGTCATCGCCATGACTGGCGACCCGCACTCACCAATGGCTGAAGCCGCCGATTTCCACATTAATATTGGGGTAGATAAGGAAGCCTGTCCGCTGGGGCTTGCACCGACTTCCAGCACCACCGCCACGCTGGTAATGGGCGATGCGCTCGCGGTTGCCCTGCTGGAAGCGCGTGGCTTTACCGCTGAAGATTTCGCCCGCTCCCACCCCGGCGGACGCTTGGGCAAACGCTTGCTGGTGCATGTGCATGACATCATGCATACCGGCGCAGACATTCCACAGGTCAACCCAGATGCACCTCTGCAACAAGCGATTCTGGAAATGACCCGCAAAAAACTCGGCATGACCGCCATCACCGACACGAACGGTAAACTGCAAGGTATCTTCACCGATGGTGACTTGCGACGCTCTTTCGATAAAGGCCAAGATCTGCATACACAACCCATTTCCGCCCTGATGACTACACAATTCCGTAGCATCGACGCCAATAGCCTCGCGGTCGAAGCCCTCAACCTGATGCAGGAATACGCGATTACCGTGCTGCCAGTCGTGCAGGATGGCAGCGTTATCGGTATCATCCACATGCATGATCTTTTACGCGCAGGAATCGCCTGATGATAAACACTTTTGACAATCTCTCCGCCGCTGTGCTTGAACGCGCCCGCAACACCAGCCTGGTCATTTTCGACATCGACGGCGTATTGACCGATGGCAGCCTGTTCTACGGCGATGACGGCCAAGAATACAAAGCCTTCAACTCCAAAGACGGGCACGGCATCCGCATGTTGCTGGAAAGCGGCTTGGAAATGGCACTGATCACCGGGCGACAATCCGAACTGGTACTTCACCGTGCCGACAACCTGAAAATCCCCCGTAACCGCATCTGGCAAGGCTACCGCGACAAGCGTCCGGCCTTCGATGACCTACTTGCCCAAACCGGGTTAAAGCCGGAAAACATTGCTTACGTGGGTGATGACGTGGTGGATCTACCCGTGATGGCACAAGTTGGTTTCGCCATTGCCGTCGGGGATGCACATTACTACGTCAAACAGCACGCCCACTGGGTCACACAAACTAACGGTGGTCATGGCGCAGGCCGCGAAATCTGCGAAATGCTGCTGCACGCCCACGGTAAATTACAGCCCAAGTTGGCTAGCTATCTGGCATGAAACACCTGCTTGCGCTGGTTGTCACCCTGATCATCATCCTACTGATTACACAGGCCGAGGATTATCTAGGCAAAACTGACATTAGCCAATTGACGATGGAAAAAGACCAGATAGACTACTACCTATCCGATTTTTCCATCATGGCAATCAAATCCGATGGCACGGTCGGTTACAGACTCTCCGGTCGACACCTATCCCATTGGCAAGGTAAACGCCAGAGCCGGATCATTGCCGCAAAAATTGAGACCTCGGCAGGATTCAAGCTACAGTCAGACCGCCTGCTGTATGATCAGACCACGCGGGAAATTTCCACCGATGCTGAAGTGTTCATTACATCACCTTCTGGCACCACACAATCTACCGGACTTACCGCTAAACTTGACGATAATTTACTAAAACTGGATTCCAATGTGCGCTCAACCTACCAAGTCAACACCGTCAAATAACGGATTAACCCCATGGTTATTGTGCCTGCTGCTGGCGGGCATGGCTTCCACGGCCTACGCCATCAAATCCGATGTAGAAGCCCCGGTGCAGATTGAAGCCGACGCAGCGGTATTCGACAAAATGGCGGGTAAAGCCAGCTACGATGGCAATGTCAGTATCCGCCAAGGCACACTGGAAATCCTTGCTGCCCACATTGAAATCAACGCCCCCAACAATGAAATTGTCAGCATTGTGGCCACAGGTTCCCCCGTCAGCCTCAAGCAAAAAATGGACAACGGTAAACTTGCCAGCGGCAAAGCCCGCGAAATGCAATATCTGGTCAAGGAAAAGCGCCTGATCCTCAACGGTGATGCCGAACTCCTGCAAGATCAGGACAGATTCACCAGCAACCACATCGAATACCTGACAGACACGGGTCAGCTCAAAGCCGGTGGCACAGGCAGCAAAGGCAAAGCAGGCCGGGTTTCCGCCGTATTTTACCCCACCAACAAAGCCGCCCAATGAATACCCTTACCGCCCGTAACTTGCAAAAAAGTTACAAAAAACGCCAAATCCTCAAAGGTGTGGATTTGCATGTCAACACGGCTGAAGTCGTTGGTTTACTCGGGCCGAACGGAGCGGGCAAGACCACCTGTTTCTACATCATCGTCGGGCTGGTCGGCGCTGATGCCGGGCAAGTGTTGCTCAACGACAAAGACATTACCGCCGCCGCCATGCACGAACGCGCCCGCGAAGGCATCGGCTACCTGCCACAGGAAGCCAGTATTTTCCGCAAGTTGACCGTGGCGCAAAACATCATGGCAGTGCTGGAATTACGCAAAGAACTGAACCGCAGCCAGCGCCAAGCCAAGGTTGACAGCCTGCTGGAAGAATTCCAACTGACTCACCTGCGTGACAGCCAAGGCATCAGCTTGTCAGGTGGAGAACGTCGCCGTGCTGAAATTGCCCGCGCTCTTGCCAGCGAACCCGCCTTCATCCTGCTGGACGAGCCATTCGCTGGGGTTGACCCCATTTCAGTGCTGGAAATCCAGAAAATCATCCGGCATCTGGTCGCCCGCGACATCGGCGTGCTGATCACCGACCACAATGTGCGCGAAACCCTCGGCATTTGCCACCGCGCCTACATCCTCAGCGAAGGTAAAATTCTGGTCGAAGGCTCACCTGATGATATATTACAGAATGAACAAGCCCGCCGTGTCTATCTCGGGGAAAACTTCAAACTGTGAGATGACTTAAGTCAGCCGCCATTCACCCCGATTATCGCATCTTTGCACCAGCAAACGATTAGCGTAGTATAAAAGCCATGACAGACAGGATTCATTGGCGACACAGGAAAAAGGAATAACAAGAACAATGCTCAAACAGGGATTCGATCTCAAACTGGGTCAGACACTCTCAATGACCCCGCAATTACAGCAGGCCATCCGCTTGTTGCAGTTGTCTTCACTTGAGTTACAGAACGAAATTCAGCAAGCGTTGGAAGAAAACCCTTTGCTGCAACTGACCGATGAAGCTGAGGATTCTCGCCCTGAAGCACCCAGTGAGCCGCCAACGGAAGCCACCGCCAACACCACCGAACTGTCTGAGACAGAATCCGCTGCCGACGCCCCCAGCGACCATTCTCAGCTTGATCAGGATATTCCCGACGAACTGCACATGGATGCCGAATGGGAGGACGTTTACGACACCCGTAGCAGTAACAGCGATGGCGGCGGTGATGTCAGCGGTTTCCTCGAAAATCAGGGCGATACTGCCGACAGCGGCTTGCAGGAACACCTGCTATGGCAAATTCGCATGAGCAACCTCACCAGCATCGACAAGCAAATTGCGGAAGTGTTGATAGGCTCGCTGGATGATGCTGGTTACTTGTGCGACCCGCTCGAAGAAATCTTTGAAAACCTCCGCGATGAACTGCTGATTGACCTTGAAGATGTCGAAGTTGTCCTCAAATTTATCCAGCAACTCGACCCAGTAGGCGTAGGCGCACGCGACCTGCGTGAATGCCTGTTGATCCAGTTGGCGCACCTCCCGGAAAGCCGTATTCTCTTCAAAGCCCGTCAGCTTGTCGAAAAAAATCTGGACTTGATGGAGCGGCGCGACTATAAAGAAATAAGCAAAAGGTTGAAAATAGAACAAGGCGAACTGGAAGAGATCATCTTGTTGTTACGCAGCCTTCAACCAAGACCGGGTAGTGCTTATTCAGCATCCAGTGCCGATTACATCGTGCCTGATGCTTATGTCCGCAAGATCAAAGGAGAATGGGTGGTTTCACTGAACGCGCAAGTCACGCCACACCTGCAAGTTAACCAGTATTACGCTGATATGCTGGGGCAGTCCAAAAGTGAGCATGACGCCAGCTACTTCAAATCCAATTTGCAACAAGCCCGCTGGCTGATCCGCAGCGTTGAAAGCCGCAACACCACCATGCTGAATGTTGCCAAAGCAATAGTTGAACGTCAAAGCGCTTTCATGCAATATGGTGAGCAGGCAATGAAGCCACTGATTCTCAGGGATATAGCAGAAGAGCTTGAAATGCATGAGTCCACTATCTCCCGTGTCACCACCAACAAATACCTGTATACCCCGCGCGGTATCTTTGAATTCAAATATTTCTTCTCCAGCCAGGTAGACACAGATGCCGGGTCTAGCTGTTCATCCACCGCCATTCGCGCCATGCTCAAAAATCTGATTAATGAGGAAAATCAACACTCCCCCCTAAGCGACAACCAATTAACTAACCTGCTAAACCAGCAGGGTATTAATGTAGCGCGACGTACTGTCGCCAAGTATCGTGAAGCAATGTCCATTCCGTCATCGCATGACCGGAAGGCGTTGGTTCCGACCTGAACTGTGAGCGTTATGATGACAAACACAGTTTCTTCCATGACCTTGAACAAGGAGCTTGCATTATGCAATTAGAAATCACTGGGCATCATCTTGAAGTGACCGACTCCATGAACAACTACGTGCGTGAAAAGGCAGAACGCCTGAAGCGCCACTTTGACCAAGTAATGAAAATCCATTTCATTCTGGAAGTCCAAAAACAGAACCACAAGGCTGAAGCGACTTTCCACGTCAACGGTAACCACTTTTTCGCCGATGCCATTTCAGATGATATGTACGCAGCCATTGACGCCTTAACTGACAAACTCGATCGACAAATTGTCAAACACAAGGAAAAAATGAAAGACCATCATCGTCAGGAAGCTGTACAACTGGCTGCTGCAACTGAAGAAACCGTGGACTAATACATTATGGACATCACTACCCTGCTCTCTCCCGAACGGATCGCCTGCAAGCCAGACGTTTCCAGCAAGAAACGCGCCTTTGAACAACTGGCGGAGATGCTTGCCACAGGCCAGGACACCTTGGGCGTCGACATGATTTTCGATGCCCTGACCAATCGGGAGAAGCTGGGTAGTACGACCATCGGCAATGGCGTTGCCATTCCCCATGCGTGTATGTCCGTCACTCAACCTCGAGGGGCTTTGTTGTTAGTGGAAGACGGGATCAAAATGGACGCGCCGGATAAAAAACCCGTGCAACTGTTCATGGCGATTCTGGTTCCACCCAACCAAGCCCCTGATTATTCCGACCTCATTACCCAACTGACCAGCACCCTGATACAAAAATCACTGATTGAAGAAATCTGTAGCTATTGTGACAGTGAAACGATGCTGGATCACTTCATTACGTTATTCACTCCACCCAACCACCCGTTAGAGGGTGCATTAGCGGCTTAATAGTATGCACTTGGTCATCATTAGCGGTATGTCTGGTGCTGGCAAAAGTTATGCCTTGCACACACTTGAAGATAACGGTTATTACTGTATTGACAACTTGCCTTCCCAATTGCTGGAAGCCCTGCTCAGTACCCCCCAAATAGCCAAACAACCGTATTTGGCTGTTGGCATTGATATCCGGGGCGGGCGCGACAGCCTGCTGGATACCCCCGACATTATCAAGCGGGTACGCCAGCGCGTGCCCAGCACGCAAGTCATTTACCTGTATGCCACACAGGAAGTCTTGCGTAAACGTTACAATGAAACCCGCCGCCGTCACCCCTTAACCAGCGAAGCTCAGGAACTCGACAAAGCCATTGCGTTAGAGTCCACCCTCTTGGAGCCACTGGCTATTGACGCTGACTTGCGGCTGGATACCTCGCATATTGGCGTGTATGAGTTGGGGCGTATGCTAACTGCACGCATCAGCCAGACCGACCAACAGCACTTGTCGCTGATGATTCAGTCATTCGGTTTCAAACACACTGCCCCGTCGGATTCCGATTTTCTGTTTGACGTGCGCTGCCTGCCCAACCCTTATTGGGAACCTGACCTACGCACCCTGACAGGTCGTGATGCAGGCATTATCGAATGGCTCGAAAAGCATGAGGACGTACAACGTATGTATCACGATCTGCGTGCTTTCCTCGACAACTGGATTCCCAACATCGACAAAGCCAACCAACGTGCTTACCTGACCGTCTCCATTGGCTGCACGGGCGGGCGACACCGTTCAGTGTATCTGGCCGAACAGCTCTACAAGCACTTTCGCAAAACCCTGGGTGAAAACGTCATCCTGCGTCACCGCGAACTCAACTACGTGCGTTAGTCGCGCTGCTGTCACGAAAGTGACACATACTTACGCTTAAATGCCTGTATAACATGAAATTCATACAGGTTTCACATGAGCAATATCCTGATTGTCGAAGATGAACAGCCGATCCGCAAAATGGTCGGCTTTGCCCTAGGACGGGCAGGTTTCACCCTGAACGAAGCGGAAACGGCTGAACAAGCGTACACCGCGATCCACCGCCAACGCCCGGAACTGATCCTGATGGATTGGATGCTGCCCGGCATGAGCGGCATTGAACTGGTTAAACGCTTACAACGCGACAGCAACACCCAAGACATCCCTGTCATTATGTTAACCGCACGCAACGAAGAAGCCGACCGCATTTCCGGGTTTCAGGCAGGCATCGACGATTACATCAGCAAGCCGTTTTCCCCCGCCGAATTGGTGGTAAGAATTCAAGCCGTATTGCGCCGCACCCAGCATTCCCAACCGGCAGACATCCTCGCATTCGACAGGCTGACCCTCGACCCACTCAGCCACCGCGTGACCGCAGGCGACACCGAACTCGAATTTGGCCCCACCGAATTCCGCCTGCTGAAATTCTTCATGCAACACCCAGACCGTGTGTACAGCCGCGAACAACTGCTGGATAACGCTTGGGGACGCAATGTGTATGTGGAAGAACGCACAGTCGATGTCCATATTTTGCGTCTACGCAAGACCCTAGCACCACACGGTTTTGAACATTACATCCAAACCGTGCGCGGCTCAGGCTACCGTTTTTCGCCGAACCCCTGACCTTCTGCCAGCGTAAACACAACCGTCACAAAAACGTCACTGTCTTGCAGCATTAACCCTGCAAAATCAGTAAGGTATCCACTACGAGACGTGCATTTTTGTGTCAAAGCCTAGCCTTCAACTTGTCAGCAGCAACACCCGACTGAGCGTCGTCACCGAAACGTGGCCGCCAGAAATCAACGGGGTAGCACGCACCATCAGCCAGATGGTGACAGGCTTGCGTGCACACGGCGGCTATCACATCCAGTTGGTACGCCCACGCCAGACTGCGCGTGACAAAGCTTTGCACGCAGACGGTTTTCAGGAATACCTCGTCAATGGGCTGACGCTGCCGTTTTACAAAGAAGTTCGGCTTGGCTTCCCGCAATACAACGCCCTGAAACGCTTGTGGAAAAAGCAACGCCCCGACATCGTGCAAATCGTCACCGAAGGCCCACTCGGTTATTCCGCCATGAAAGCCGCGAAAAAACTGGGCATTCCGGTCATCAGCGACTTCCACACCAACTTTGACCAATACAGCCGCTACTACCGCTTGAGCGGGCTGTTTAGTCTGGCAAAGCGTTATTTACGCCACGTCCACAACCAGACACTGGTGACGCTAGTCCCCACCCGTGAATTACAACAACAACTGAGCACCAGCGGCTACACCAAACTGGGCATTCTGGATCGTGGCATTGATGTAAAGCTGTTCAACCCACAACGCCGCAGCCCTGCCCTGCGCGAACAACTCGGCGTCCAGCCCGACCAATTGCTGGTCACATTGGTCTCACGCATGGCACAAGAAAAAAACCTCGATCTGGCGTTTGAAGCCTTTCGCGCGATTCAACAACACGTTCCCAAAGCACGTTTCCTGCTGGTTGGCGATGGCCCAGAACGCAAACGCTTGCAAGATGCCCACCCCGACTGCCTGTTCGTAGGAATGCAAACCGGCACAGCCTTGGCGGAACATTACGCCAGCGGCGACCTATTCCTTTACCCCAGCACCAGCGAAACCTTCGGCAATGTCGTGCTAGAAGCGATGGCCAGCGGCCTGCCGGTCGTCACCTTCGATTACGCCGCCGCTCACGAACATTTACGCAGCAATATCAACGGCATGAGCATGGCACTGGATGACAATGCCGCTTTCATTCAAGCAAGCACCACACTCGCGCTCAACCCTGTTTTACGCAAAACCCAAGGCCATGCCGCCCACCAGACCGCCCTCAGCTTGAGCTGGGAAAAAGTGGTGGAACGTTTACACCAAACCCTCCAGACCATTCTGCACGAGGTACGCCATGAAGCTGCTACACCAACTAAATGACCGTGAAATCCCGTTGTGCCTTCTGTTCAACCGGGTCAACCACTTAAAACCGATCAGCCTGTTTTTTGCGGCGATCAGCCGTTTGGGAAACGGGGTCTTTTGGTACGTGCTCATGCTGATGTTGCCGCTGATTTACGGCTGGCAAGCCCTGCAAGTCTCGTTGCACATGGCGTTGGTGGGGCTGGCTGCCCTGCTGGTTTACAAATGGCTGAAAAGCTCCACCGAGCGGGTACGCCCTTACAGCCACAGCGACAATATCCTGCAAAATGTGGCGGCACTCGACCAGTTCAGCTTCCCTTCCGGGCATACCTTGCACGCAGTCGGGTTTAGCTGGGTATTGCTGAGCTATTACCCGGAATGGTTCGTGCTGGTAGTGCCGTTTAGCATTCTCGTCGCCTTGTCGCGAGTGGTGCTGGGGCTGCATTACCCTAGCGATGTGCTGATGGGCGCGTTTTTGGGCGCTGGTCTAGCACAAGGAAGTTTCTGCCTGTTGTCTTGCCTATTCTAAAAGGGGGCGGTCATGACGTTGCAACCGATACGGCCGTTTACAGCATCCTCGATACTGAGTGGGGGATGGTGAAACAAAGGCTGGAAGCGCGGATGCAACGCAACAGTGTCAGCACCCATCAAAATATGCCTCGTATAGTCAGCCCGCCTGTGCATTTGACGCCAGCTCAAACTCCTGAAAATTCACGGGTAAATTAATCTCATCCTTGCCGCGCTGCAAAGTCAGGCTGAGTTGCACCGCCCCTTCATATTGCTCCAGCAATTGTACTGCTTGTGCCTCGCTTTCCAGTTTCACCCCATTGACTGCCAGCAACACATCCCCTGCTTGCAAACCAGCCTTGTGGAATAGCGCCGGATCAGCACCGGGTGTTAAACGATAACCGGACAATTTACCATTCACCACGACCGCCTCCGGCTGCACCGCGTCAAACAGACGGTAAGGGTCTAGTGCTGCGTTGTCACGGAATGACTTCAAATCGACCAGCGCCAGCTCATCCATAGACAACACCGGCAAAGCTGACTGGGCAGTGTGCGGTGTCACGGTGTGATCACCGAGTTCCAGTTTTTCCAAGCGTTTGCCCTGTTGCAGCAAGGCGTAGCGCTCACTGACCTCCAACAACTTCACCCCTTGATGAGTATGCAATTCGCGCCCGCTCTGCACCAGAAACTGCTTCCCCTGATACTCCATCACCGCAAAACCCTGCCCATCCGGCAAGCCCAACATACCCTTCAGGTTAAGCGGCAAAACACTCACGGGAATGTCGTCCCAATCCAAACGACGCTTCACCGCACCAGCAGGTGTGGGCGTTGACTCGAACTGAAGCGGGAAGCGCAACAGCGACAAATAAGCCGGGTTGTAATTGCCTTGCGGGTAAGGCTGGGTATTGTCAATTTGTGTAGCACTGTTACCCGCACGGTAAGTAACACTCGCCGGATTATCCTGCTCAATCGGACGTTCCGTAATCATTTCACCGGTTTGGTACGCCGTGCCATCCACACGGGTCAGCGGCTCCGCAGGATCACGGAAATGGCGGAACGTCACAGGCGTTTCCGGGAACACATCCTTGCCTTTGCTATAACGCTGGCTAACCACCACTTGGCGATAACGCGCCGCTGCCGCCAGTGCATCGCGTTCCGGCGGGTACAGCAAACCACCCTTGATGGTTCCATCCGTTTCCAGATACTCACCTTTAGCGGTGAATTCGCGCATCAGCTTTTGACGCAAGGTTTGCACTTGTTGAAAACGCTCCGCGCTGCTGGTGTCGAGGCTCGGCCAGTCTGCACTATAACCCTCCACTTCGCGGATAACCCCCGCCAGCACAGCTTCAACCGCAGGCGGCATATCACCGTAGAGGCTTGCACCCACCACCGTTTCAAGGAAATAGCGTAATTCACCTTTGCCCAACTCACGATTGAGTGGGTCACCCTGCCCCGCCTTACCCGGTATCGCGGTTTCCGAGGCATTAGGGTCAGGTTGGTACAACAAGTAATTCATTTCCTGCCACCCCAACGCCCCGGCAAATTTGCGCGGCATTGCCCAAGTGCTATCCACGGTATTGCCCGTGCCAGAGGTAAAGGTTGGAAATTCAGTGCGGGTAATGCCACTATGGCAACCGATACACTGGGTCATTTCTTCACGGTTTTGCGGACGCAAGGCACCATTCTTGTCTTCGATATAGCCAGCCAACAGCCAGCCTGCACCATTGTCTACCCAGCCTTGTGCATCATTGCCATAAACACCCGTGCCTTCGGATTTCTCACCAGGACGAAACTGGCTCGGCTGCCAATCCTGCATTTTGTACATGTAGCGCACTTCCTTGACCCGGCGGCTACGCGTTCCTGGCGCACGTACATCGACATAGTGTAAGGGATGGGCAAATTCCGTCCCCAGTGGGTACAAACCACGCTGAACCGCGACATCCTGCGCTTTCCCCACAAAGGTTTTACCATCAGCGGGTAATAAGCGTCCTTGGATGGCACGTTCCAGCAAATCAAGGTTTTGTTGGTAGATCGCCAGATCAAAACTGCCATTGTCATGTTGCATGAATTTTTCCGGCAAACGGATGTAGATACCAGAAACCGAGCCAGTCATGGGGGTGAAAATCCCATAGGGCATGAAATTAAGCGCACGCCAACCGGTAATCCAGCCTTGTGCATCACTAAAGAAACCATTTTTTGCCGTTGTACTGCGAACAAAACCATCAGCACTGGCAGGCAAGTCAGCCGGATCAAGACCAGGAAACAAGCGGAACGCTGACTGCATACCGGCATCCCATTGTTTCGGATCACCGGGACGCTGATCATAAGCTGCTTTCCAGTTATCGGTACGCAGGTAAGTGCGCATATCCCACGCCGTGGGGTCAATCCCCATTGCCACCACAGCACGCAGATTTTCTGGCTTCAGGGTATTTTCCCAGTGGTTAATGGTCGCCAAAGGAGCAGTGGTTTCGTAAGGGGCAAAAGCGTATTCCAATTGCAGATTGCCGATACGGGCTTCCAGACCTGCCTGTGGATTGTTATTGCCCAAGCCGGACTGGTAAGCGGCATTGGTGTGGCAATATTGGCAAGCGTTTTGTGTCCCTCGTGAAGTTTCGCTATAACACTGAGCAGGAATCTGCGGATAAGGGTTGCTGAACATTGTCGGGCTAAGGCGACTACCGATCAGCCCCACACTAGGCGTACTAACCGCTCCATCGCCACAGCCCCCCAATAAGAGAAGCCATAACAGTAAATAAATTTTATACATAAAACCAAACCTTGTCAGACAAGAAAGGCCGGTAAGGGGGGCTTACCAGCCTTTAGGCAGGAACCTCACATTGCGCAAGGTTTACTTGATGGCAGGCAAGCCGCCGATGTAGCCGATGTTGGCGTCAAACTTGTCGATAGTCGCCAGTGCCTTATCCACTTCCGCATTTTTGCCAGTCGACCAGTCGCCGTGGTGTTGGCTGTTGCTCATGACGTAAGCATGACCATTCATGTCTTCCACTACTTGCAGGCCAGTGTTTTCAGCACCTGCCACTGCACTCAGCACACGGCTCAACTTTTTGGTATCGACATTGTAAGCCCAGACGAAGTTGTTGACGTGCATACCGGAATCTTCACCGATGAACAAAGTGCGCATTTTTTCAGAGAAGAAAATATTGTCGGTATTGGCAACCGTGTTGGGATCAGCGGTGTTGCCCAGCGCGTCAGCTGTGATGTCCTTACCCAGCAGGGCAGCTTCAACATACATGTTGGTCGCAACGTAGTCGGAGTTGATCGCAGCACCAGAGGTATCTTTCTGACCACCCTTCATGTCGGCACTGTACGTTGCACCCGCAGACACTTTTGCCAGCTTGATGTCGTTAACAGGCTCTTTGGCATCATCTGTCATGCTGTCACGGATAGCGGAAATCGCCACGTACAAACGCTTGTCTTTGTCGTTAACAGCGATGCCTTCCATTTTGGTGAACTCGGTGGTTGCGCCTTTGATGGCTGCGAAGCGGCGGGACTCAAGGAAAGCTGCCGCTTTTTCCTGACCAGTCTTCACCGTCAGGCACTCGTCAGCCGTAGAACCAGCACGGACACGGGTGTAACCCGTCGGGCAAGCACCTTCGGTGGGTGCAACTGCGTCGAAGAGGGTTGCAAACGTCGCTGCATCAGCCAGTGCCTTGATTTCAGCATTATTGCCACTGCCCAGCTTGACCCAGGTCAGGTTGGCCTTGCCGCCAGCGTCAGCAGAAGTTTGTGTCCATTTGGCTGCGTAGATAGTACCCGCTGACAGGTCACCAGCCTTGTCAGCCACGAACATCAGCATGAAGCCGTGCGTGCCGTCGTCCCCCATGTAAGCGGTTTTGCCGTCCGGCATGACTTTGGACATTTCCCAAGTACCACGACCCATCGCGTAGTGCTTGACGATACTGCTAGAACCATCTTCCTTGACGGTCACTTCAGGAATGATGCCGTGATTGTAAGGGTTAGCGGTCTTTTCGCTCTTGAAATAGACTTCGTTCAAGGCTTTCAGGCCAGCAGTAGTAGCCGCATAGCCGCTGGTATTCAGCGGGTTGAACTGGAGGTCATAATCTTCTTCAGAACCCAAGTGGGTATTCCAAGGGGTTTGCGAACCAAAGCAAGGAATCCACAGACCATCAACGCCAGAGAAATCCAGTGGCTTCTGGGATTTGACCGACAATTTGCCGTCAGTGCCTTGAGTGATGCCGGTCAGTAGCATGGACATCGGCATACGGCTATACCAGTTAGCAACTTTATAGGCATCCGAACCGTCAGACAGCAACCAATCGTATTCCAGATGAGAAATCAGGAACAGGTTGCTACCTACTTTCAACAGGCTGTTCGCGTCAGGGGTTTCAGCGATGACAGGTTTACCAAACGGGTCATTGATAGCTTCCATCTTGTAGTTATACAACTGACCCGCTGCGTTGGCATTGCCGCCTACTTTATCTTTTACGCCGAACAGCTTGTTGTAAGAGAGTGGAAAATCTTTGGTAGTGCCATCGGTATACGTGACCTTGGCAATGGATGAGGAATAAGACTTTGCCATATCAACCGCTGCTGTTGGTGCTGGCATACTGCTGAATTCAACAGACTTGACGGTGGAAGTAGTAGAAGTTGTTGTATCAGCCGCAGTACTGTTACCACCACCACAGCCAGCCAGCGCAGAAGCCACTGCAAACGTCAGCAGGCTGATTTTCAGGTATTTCATTGCATTATCTCCATGAATCATAGGGCGTTTATGGTGTGCAATGTAACCCCATAAGTTTTCAGTAAAGTGACGCTTATATTGTATTTTTATTAAATAGTCCCTGTGTTTGGCAAGGCGCGGATATACCCGTACACTGCCTGAAAAATAGCAATATACGCCGTGGAGCCTAACGTGAATCAGCCAACACTCAACCCCCAAGCCAATGACAGCATCCGCATCCGCGAAGCCCTGCTCGGTAGCCGGATTGATACCAAACCCTTCCGCGCGGATGAAACCCTCGCCATCAACCCGTTGACCATTGCCATCCCTGACGGGGGTTGCGTGGTGCTGTTCCGCTACGGTGTCGTGGTATTTTTTGGCATGAGCACCGCACAGGAAACCCAATTTCTGGAGCGCCTACAGCCATTGATCCAAGAGCCACACACTTCGCCAGATGACGAGTTGATCAACTTGCGCATCGACACTGCACAACTGGAAGGTGTTGATGCACAAGGCTGTTTGTGGTTACACGATATTTCAGTGCAACGCCTGCAACTGGTCGCGGAAATGCTGGCACGTAGCTCTGTCCTATCCGATGACGAAGCCCGCCTCACCAAAACCTTTGAAAAAATCGAACCCTTGGCGCAAAACCTGCGAAAACGGGGCAAAGTCGGGCAAAAAAAACAGGTGTTGCTGACTTACATTGGCGATTCCCTACTCAGCCAGCAACGCATGGTAGGCCGTGCCGAAGTCGCCGACAAACCCGATTTACTGTGGGAACGCCCGGAACTGGAAGGCTTGTACCTGCGGCTAGAAGACGAATTTGAATTGCGCGAACGCCATCTGGCGCTGGAACGCAAGCTGCAAGTTATCTCCAATACCGCCGAAACCTTGCTGGATTTATTGCAAACCCAGCAAAGCCATCGGGTGGAATGGTATATCACCATTTTGATCGTGGTTGAGATTGGCCTGACCTTGTACGAGCTGTTTTTTAAGGGACATTAGTGACTTTGCAAACTGGGCGGGTTTTCAGGTATTGCTTTTTCAACATGGCTTAATCCCGTTGATCCAGAAAGTGTGAGCACAATACCTCACGTCCTTCACCCGTCTCCAGAATAACTAAGCGGGAACCAAACGTAACGGTGACCTTGTGGCGACCAGCATCGACCAGTTTGGAGAGCTTTTCCAGCGCCCGCTCAATATGCTTACACGCGCACTGGCCTGTTTGAATGTGTGTGATGGCTGCTTGAATGTTCATAACGAACTCCTTTGAGATTATCAATTGCTCGGCATTATCTCACAAAAATGTTAAGCAATTTTTATGCCAAAAAATTTAGGGAACATCATAAAGCCATCACAGCATCCCATTCTGGCACACGCTCAAAGGCCGCATCATCAGGCGACGCTTGTGGTAATGGCTTTCCATGCGTTGCATGATGCCATCCAGAAAGCGCACGGTTTCGACGATATTCGGCCCTTTGTTAAGCATGGCGCATTCGGCACGGATGCTCATCGCGGCATCGGTGACTTCAGCGCGGGAAGGCGCACCATTTTTCGCCATGCTTTCCAGAATTTGGGTAGCCCAGATCACCGGGGTATGCGCGGCTTCACACAACCAGAGAATTTCTTCCTGCACTTCAGATAGACGCTCAAAACCCACCTCCACCGCCAGATCGCCCCGCGCAATCATCACCCCAACCTTGGGGGAACGCATCGCGGTCAACAGAATGGCAGGTAGGTTTTCAAACGCTGCCCGATTTTCGATCTTGAGGATGATGCCTGTGTCAGGAATCCCCAGCCGTTGTAAATGAGCTTGCAGATTGGCTACATCGTCGGAGGAACGCACAAAAGACAATGCCACCATGTCTACCTTGCCAGCCATAGCCTCAAGGTCGGCAATATCCTTGTCCGTCAAGGCAGGCGAATGAAACACGGTGTCGGGGAAATTGATGCCTTTTTCTGCCCGTAACTTCGCGCCACCGGGTGGGGTATGGGTAATCAGCAAGTCGATGGTGTCGCCATCACGCGCTTCCACCGTGCCACCAATCTTGCCATCATCCAGCCACACTTGCTGTCCAGTTTGTACAGCGCTGAAAGCTTCTTCCAATGTGCAGTGAATGCGGGCAGGCTGGGTTTGCACGCCCTCGGCATCACGCTCACCGGCAGTTCCCGGCTCAGCAGCACGAGTCAGAATCAGGTGGTCACCAACGTGCAGGGCAAGGGGAGGAGTCACTTCTGCCACATGGATGAGCTTGCCCTTGCCAAGTTTTTTGCCGTTGCGCTCGAACAGCAGTTCGGTATTTTCCTGTAAATAAAGAGTCTGGTCGGTCGTCACCAAACGGGCGTGCTGGTGTTTGGCGACGACCTGTAATTCGCGGTGAGCTTCACGCGCATCACGGAGCAGAATGTCATCACCCGGACGCGTATCCGCCAATACCTTGCCACTCACTTCGAGCGCCGGGAACTCCTGTTCAATCCACTCTGCACCTTCGGGAATCAGCCAGAGACGCCCCGGCATATACACATGACCAAACAGGTCACGCTTGGGCTTGAGTTTAATGACCCGCCCGACAGCCTTGATCGTGCCGGTACGCAATTTCGGCCCCGCCAGATCAAGCTGGGTTTTACAGGTTTTGCCCGTTTGGGATTCTGCTAGCCGCAAGTTGCCGAGCATTTGCTGCCAATCGTCAGACGTGTCATGGGCGCAATTGATCCGCATGACATCCATACCCGCTTCCAGTAAACCGCTGATCAGGACATGATCGTCGGCAGCTTCGGAGGGCATCGTCACCATGATGCGTACTTCACGGTGGAGCGGACGAGCACCAAACAGCGCCGTGGCTGAGCGCTCCATCAGCTCACTACTAGTAGCAACGGAAACAGGAGCAACAGGCGCAGCGGAAGGTGTTTCCCCTTTCAGGCATTGCAAGGCTGCAATCACGCTATTCAGGGTTGCCAGCGTATGCGACTCCAGTATACCCAATGAACTCAGGCCACGTTCAATAAGTGCAAGCTGTAATGCCCGCAGCTCGTGACTGCGCACCGAGAGGTAATGCAACAGGTTTTGTGCGGAAGGTTGGTGGGCTGCATCAAGCTGTTCTAACTCTGGGTATTGCGTGGCAAACGTCACTGCCTGGCTACGAATCCAGATCAGCTGTTCCAGCAACTGCTTATCATCCATGCTTATTGTCCTTTGGGTTTGCTTGTGCGGATGCTACCCCCGCCATGTTGCAGAATGATGACAAGACACCTGCCAACCATTGTCATCATTCTTTCATAATACCGCCATAAAACTTTCATCAAGAAGCTCTACGATTCGCGCAAATCCATCCCGGATTCTTTTTTCCAAGGAGCTTATTAATGAAACAACTTACTCTGGCAGTTGCATTGGGTCTGGTCACTGCTGCCGGTGTTGCGCAAGCACGCGACAACATCGAAATCGTCGGTTCTTCTACGGTATACCCGTTTTCCACCGCTGTTGCGGAACAGTTTGCCAAGAAAACGGGGATGGCTGCTCCCAAGGTTGAAGCCACCGGTACTGGCGGCGGCATGAAATTGTTCTGCTCTGGCGCTGGCATTGATACACCTGACATCAGCAACGCTTCCCGCCGCATGAAAAAGAGCGAGATGGAAACCTGCATAAAAAATGGCGTTGATACTGTCACTGAAGTCAAAATCGGCTTCGATGGTATTGCCATTGCCCAAGCTAAGGATGCAGCACCTGTCGCACTGTCACGCCGTGAACTGTATCTGGCACTGGCGAAAGATGTTCCCACCGGCCCTAATGGTGAATTGCAACCGAACACTTACACCACTTGGAAGCAAATTAACCCAGCGATGGCTGACGTGAAAATCGAAGTCATGGGCCCGCCGCCCACTTCTGGTACACGTGATGCATTGGCAGAACTGGGCATGGAAAAAGGCTGCCTGCTCTTCAAAGGTATGCCAGAACTGAAAAAGAGCGACGAGAAAGCCTTCAAAGCTGCTTGCACAACGGTACGTGAAGATGGTCATTACATCGAAGCGGGCGAAAACGACAACCTGATCGTGCAAAAGCTGCAAGCCAACCCTAATGCAGTCGGCATCTTCGGTTACAGCTTTATGGATCAGAACCGTGACAGCCTCAAAGCGGCATCCATTGATGGCGTAGACATCAGCTATGATGCCATCGCAAACGGCTCATACAAGCTATCACGCCCACTTTACTTCTACGTGAAAAACAGCCACGTTGATCAAATCAAAGGCATCAAGGAATACATGGCTGAGTTCGCCAGCGATGCAGCCTTGAACGCTGACGGCTATCTGGCTGACAAAGGCTTGGTTGCACTGCCTGCGGCGGAAAAGAGCGCTTCCATTGCCGCTGCGGCTGCACTGACGCCCGTATCGGTCAATGCCCTGAAATAATAAAATAACAATGCCAAAAATAACAATGAGCTAGTGTTAAGGGAGCAAGGATGCTCCCTTTTTTAGTGGGCAGCTAAAACATCAGTACCGGGCGTATCAGAAATCCAGATACTGCGATATTTGCGGAAGTTCTGGTTGATGGTCATTGGGAATCCCCCCTTTCTGGTAATGCGCAAGCACGGCATAACGCCCACGCAAATGGCGAATGCGCAGTTGGTCTTGCTGGCGAGCAGCCAGTTGCTCCAAATAAACAGGTACTGCCGGATCCGGGTGAACATTGAACCCATCCAGCCATTGCAACAGCAGTTTGCGGAACCATGCAGGCAGGGTTTGCTGATCAGAAAAGTCCACCACATGCAAACACCCACTGGGCTTAAGGATGCTCAAGGCATGTTCCAGCGCATCCTGCCAGCCGGGGATCATCGACAGCACATACGAAAACACGATGTGGTCAAACGGCTTATCCAGCCCAAACGCAGTGTGGTCAACCTGCCCCGCCAAACCTTGGCGCAAGCTAATCTGCTGGCTATACAAAGTATTGCGGAGATTCTCTTGCGCCGTTGCCAGCATCATCGCGGAAGCATCCATGCCGTAGAGTTTGGCATGGGGGTGACGATAGGCTAACTTGGTTAGGTTACGCCCCGTACCGCAGCCGATTTCCAGCAAGGTTTCACCCGGCTGCAACGGAATTTCCGCCAGCAGCGTGTCGCGTCCCAGCAGGTAATACTTGCGGGACAAGTCATAAACGTACCGCTGGTAACGGTACTGCTGATCCATTTTCTGTGCGGCATCCATCGTCAACCAGCCTTACGGTAGAGGTGGAAACCACCGTAGATGGCAGAACGGTCTTGCTGGAATAATTGCGCTGAGGTTTCCGCTTCGTACACAAACTGGTTGCGCAATTCAGCAGGCAAGGCAGTCTCTAGCGGCGATTCAGCAGCAGCAGTGCGGAAGATAATGCGCGTGCCCGGTTTGCCCACCCGTGCGATTTGCGTCCACAAGCGGGTCAACACCTCATCCGTCATCCAATCCTGCGCGTCGAGGAAGACGAAACGGTCGTAACTATGCAGCGCTTGCTCTTCCAAAAAGTCGATCATCGAGCCAAGGTGCGTATCGACCTTACCCAGTTGGCTGCGGATAGCCTCATAATTTTCCGCTGTCAGGTAAGCAGGAATCGCTCGCCGTTTAGCATGGTCATAGCGATGGCTAAACCCCTGCCAAGCAAAATAGTTGTCTTGAATCGGGGTATCACACGCCAGACGCTTTACCCGTTCACGGTATTGCCCGATCAGATTGCCTTGTTCCTTCATCGCCTTGTATTGCTGTGGTGGAATGCCAAGGCTGAATACTGATACTGGCAACTTACCAAGGAATTTCACCAGTTTGTTATCGAAAAACGGCGCAATGTGTTGCTTAAAAATCGCCTTCTGTTCGTACAAACTGGCAGCCGTGAGAAGCTTTTCCGGGTGGTAATTGGTGCGTCGCGCTATCCAGTGCAACAGACGCATGAAATAGCCAAAGCGCGTGTGACGGTACAGCCCGTCACGGAACATGTGGATGCGTTTTTGACCCCAGATGCTGCGCCCTTGCCAGAAAGCATCCAGCGCCGTATCCAGATGCGGGCGGATGTGCTGCTCATACTGCGCAATATTGGTTTCGCGGTCAGCGTAACCAAAGAAATCGTAAAACGCGGCATGATCCGGCAGGTGTTTCATGGCCGCCAGTTTCAGGCGTGTCAAGGACAAGTGGTACGGATTCAGGTCAATCGCGGTAATGTGCGCCGGATTTGCCGTCAGGTAATTCAGCACATTACAGCCGCCCGAAGCAATGGTCAGCACCCGGCTTTCCGAGGTCAATTGCAAAGCTTGTAAATCAACCGCTGGGTCTTCCCAAATCTGGTTGTAAATAAAGCTATTGAACCAAAAGCTGAATAAACGTTGCTGCATCCCCATCAAGGAAGTCGGGGCATGTTGATGCACAGCATCGCGCATTGCGTCGGAAATACCTGCCATGAAATTCTCTCTAACAATAACGGATTATGCGTGAAAGGCTAATGGCGAGGCATGACGGCAAAATGACGCTTGTGTGATGGTTGTGTTAATACCAAAAGTTACGCTGCTCCCCCCACATTTAACCTCCCTGAAAAATAACCGTCATTCGGTTGTCATTCTCCTTTCATAAGCTAGCGCGATACTATGAAAGGAGTGCAACCCATGACAGCCGCTATTCACTTACCACAACTCAGAGTAGAACTTGCCACCACACCGCAAGACATTTACGCATCCCAACGCCTGCGCTACGAAATCTTCGCCAAGGAACAAGGCGCACAACTGGAAAGTGCGGCGGAAGGCATCGACCGCGACCATTACGACGATTATTGCCACCACCTGCTGGTACGCCGTACCGACACCCATGCCGTGGTCGGCTCCACCCGCATCCTCACCACGCCGAATGCACGCAAAGCAGGCAGCTTTTACTCCGAAAACGAATTCGATCTGCGCGGCCTGTTCCCACAATTAAAAGGCAATGCCATTGAAATCGGGCGCACCTGCATTCACCCCGACTTCCGTAATGGCGCAGGCATCGGCATGTTATGGCTGGGGCTGGCGCAATTTATAGAAATGCACCGCGTCGATTTCCTGTTCGGGTGCGCCAGCATCAGCATGAACGACGGCGGCGCACAAGCCTCTGCCATCATGCAAGAAACCCGCGCCAACAACCTCGCCCCCGCTGAACTGCGCGTCCGCCCCCTGATGCACCTACTACCCACCGTCCCGGCCACCAAAATCAACATGCCACCCCTGCTGAAAGCCTACCTGAAACTCGGCGCATGGGTAGCGGGTGAACCCTGCCTCGACCCTGATTTCAACGTCGCCGATATTTTCATCCTGCTGGATGTCAACAAGCTCAACACCCGTTACCACCGCCATTTTGTGCAAGGTAGCCTGAAGCGCAACACCGCCAGCGACACCGGTTTATTACGGGCAGCCTAAAACCGTTAACAGTCTGTAACAATATTGTCATATTCCGCGCTTACAATCCGGGGCGCGACACATCAATCTGGTCATACAGCCCCCAATCAGGAGTTTTCATGAGTACCTTGGGTATTTTGCTAACGCTAATATTGCTAGCCGCGTTCAGTTACTACATTGGCCGCAAACGCTCGCTGGCGCTGGCCACCCCCATGCAACGCGGTGGTAATAACCTGCATTCCCTGCCCAGTTACTACGGTTATCTGGTCGTGGCATGGGCGGTTATCCCCGCCCTGTTAGTGTTTGCCTTGTGGTCAACACTGGAAAAACCACTGCTGACAGCCAGCATGATGTCCCACATACCAGCGGAATATCAGGACAAATCTGCTGACGAACATAGCCTTATCAGTAACCGTATCCTCAATCTGGTGTATAACCCCGAACGGCTGGCGACGGCTGACCCCGTGTACAAAGCAGCCGCACAAGACTACCAACAGATGCAGTCCCTGAGTAACAACATCAAAACACTGCTGGTATTGGCACTCGCCATTGCGGGAACATTCATCGGCTTGCGTCATGTCAAACCCAAAACCCGCGCCCGCAACCAAGTGGAACGGGTGGTGCAAATCATCATGATTGGCTGCGCCTCCATCGCCATTTTGACGACCGTGGGCATTGTGTTCTCCGTATTGTTTGAATCTTTCCGCTTCTTTGGGCAAGTGCCTGCCACGGACTTCCTGTTCGGAACGCATTGGAGCCCGCAAACGGCACTACGCGCTGATCAGGCAGGTAGCTCTGGTTCATTCGGGGCGATTCCACTTTTCGTGGGCACGCTGCTGATCTCGGCCATTGCCTTGCTGATTGCCGTACCGCTGGGTTTGATGTCGGCGATTTACCTCTCCGAATACGCCAGCCCGACCTTGCGTGCTTATGCCAAACCCGCCATGGAAATCCTCGCGGGTATCCCCACCGTGGTCTACGGCTTCTTTGCTGCCCTGACCGTTGCACCGTTTATCCGCAGCATGGGCGAATCATTCGGTCTGAGCGTGGCCTCGGAAAGTGCGCTGGCTGCCGGGCTGGTCATGGGTATTATGATCATTCCGTTTATGTCGTCGTTGTCGGATGACGTGATCAACGCCGTGCCACAGGCGATGCGCGATGGCTCTTACGGCATGGGTGCTACCAAGTCGGAAACCATCAAACAAGTCATCATACCCGCCGCTTTGCCCGGTATTGTTGGCGCATTCCTGTTGGCAGCTTCCCGCGCTATCGGTGAAACCATGATCGTGGTCATGGCCGCCGGGCTAGCAGCCAATATGACTATTAACCCGCTGGAAGCTGTGACCACTGTGACCGTGCAAATCGTCACCCTGCTGACCGGCGACCAAGAATTTGACAGTGCGAAAACGCTCGCGGCGTTTGCCTTAGGGTTAAGCCTGTTTGTTGTCACCTTGATTCTGAACGTGGTTGCGTTGCATATCGTGCGCAAATACCGCGAACAATACGATTAAACGGAGCACTGTCATGAGTACGACGACTGAAAAAGTGAAAGCGACCCTTGGAAAACGTTACGCGAAAGAAAAACGCTTCCGTTTTTATGGTCTGGCTTCGATTGCCTTGAGCCTTTTGTTTCTGGTGCTGTTACTGACCGATATTACGGTCAAGGGTCTTCCCGCCTTCAGCAGCACCTACATCAAGTTGGATGTGCAGTTGGATGCACCAACCTTGGGTGTCAGCACCGACGCCACACCTGAACAATTGCGCATGGCCAATTACAATACCGCTGTCTTGAACAGCTTGAATACGCTGCTCCCCGGTGTAACCGATCGTAAAGAGAAAAAAGCCCTCAAGGGCTTGGTGAGTGGCGATGCGCAATACGAATTGCAACGCATGGTCATGGACAACCCGCAATTGATCGGCACGACACAATCCGTCTGGGTGTTGGCGGATGATGATATTGACGTGTATTACAAAGGCAATATCGACCGCACCGCACCGGAAGCCGACCGCCGCATTAAAGATTTCCAGTTGGCATGGCTGGATAAGCTCGAAGCAGAAGGACGGATTGACAGTCAATTCAATACTACCTTCTTCACCCGTGGCGACTCGCGTGAACCGGAACAAGCGGGTATTTTGAGTGCCTTGGTAGGCTCTTTCTACACCTTGCTGGTCACACTTTCCCTGTCCTTCCCGATTGGGGTGGCGGCGGCGTTGTATCTGGAAGAGTTTGCGCCCAAGAATAATTTTTGGGTGGATTTGATTGAGGTGAACATCAATAACCTCGCCGCCGTGCCATCCATCGTGTTTGGTTTGCTGGGTCTGGCGGTGTTTATCCAACTGTTTGGTTTGCCGCGTTCTGCCCCGTTGATAGGGGGGCTGGTACTGACCTTGATGACCTTGCCGACGATTATTATTGCAGCACGGGCTGCGTTACGCGCCGTGCCTCCTTCGATCCGTGAGGGTGCGTTGGGTATTGGTGCATCCAAAACCCAAACGGTGTTTCAGAACGTTTTACCGTTGGCGATGCCAGGCATCCTGACTGGCACCATCATTGGTATGGCGCAAGCCTTGGGGGAAACCGCCCCGCTGCTGATGATCGGCATGATCGCCTTCATTATGGATGTACCTGACAGTGTGACCTCACCTTCCACCGTATTACCCGTACAAATCTATTTGTGGGCGGACAGCCCGGAACGCGCCTTCACTGAGCGGACGTCTGCCGCGATTATGGTGTTACTCACGTTCTTGGTGTCGATGAACTTGATTGCCGTCATACTGCGTAAACGCTTTGAGCGGCGCTGGTGAGTTGCGTTAATGCGCCTTGTTACGTATGACATTTACCCAAATTCCCTTAACCTTTTGACGATAAGGTGAACTCGATGATGGAAGCAACCCTTGATATGACAGCAGTAGCCAACGTAAATACCGCCACCAGCGGTGGACGTGAAGAATTTTCCCATACCATCAGCGGCACGATTGGCAAGCCGTATCTGGATGGCAAAGATGCGAAATTCTTTTGCCGGGATGTGAACGTGTTTTACTCCGGCGACAAGCAAGCCATTTTTGATGTGAATATGGACATTGGGCGCAACGAAGTCATTGCTATGATCGGCCCTTCCGGCTGCGGCAAATCCACCTTCCTGCGCTGCATGAACCGCATGAATGACACCATCGCCGGTTGCCGCGTGACGGGCAATATCAAGCTCGACGGGGAAGATATTCACGACAAGGAACAAGACCCGGTATTGCTCCGCGCCCGTGTCGGCATGGTGTTCCAAAAGCCTAACCCCTTCCCCAAATCCATTTACGACAACGTTGCGTATGGCCCGCGCCTGCATGGCCTGGCAGCTAACCGCGCCGAGCTGGATGATATTGTGGAACAAAGCCTCACCAAAGCCGGTTTGTTCAAGGAAGTGAAAGACCGTTTGCAATCACCCGGCACCGGGCTTTCTGGTGGCCAACAACAACGGCTGTGTATTGCGCGTACCATCGCGGTCAGCCCGGAAGTCATCCTGATGGATGAACCCACCTCCGCCCTTGACCCGATTGCGACCGCTACGATTGAAGAATTGATTGACGAATTACGTGCAAGCTTTACCATTTGCATCGTCACCCACTCCATGCAACAGGCGGCGCGGATTTCACAACGTACCGCCTACTTCCACATGGGTTATCTGGTTGAATTGAATGACACCAAAACGGTCTTCACCAACCCGCAACACCAATTAACTGAAAATTACATAACAGGGCGCTTCGGATGAATACGACACAACACACTTCCCAAAAATATAACCACGAGCTGGAAGAAGCTCGCAGCAAGCTGATGACCATGGGTGGTCTGGTGGAAACGCAGGTCACCAATGCCATCAAAGCCTTGTTGGAACGCGACAGCTCCTTAGGTGAAAAAGTCTCGTTTTCCGATTACGAAATCAACTCGATGGAAGTCGCGATTGACGAACACTGCGCCGAAATTATTGCGCGTCGTCAACCGGCTGCCAGTGACTTGCGCTTGCTGATCACCATCATCAAAGTCATTACCGACCTTGAACGCATTGGTGATGAGGCCGAAAAAGTCGGGCGTTATGCGGTCGAAATGGCTGAAACCCCTACTTACGGTGGCTTGCACAGCTCCCTGCGTCACTTAAGCGGACACGTAAAAACCATGTTGAGCGAAACACTGGATGCCTTAGCACGTCTGGATGTTGAACAAGCCATGCAAGTGGTCAAAAACGACCAACAAGTCGATGATGAATTCGACTCCATTACCCGCCAGCTCTACACCCGGATGCTGGAAGACCCCCGCAATATCAAAGACAGCCTGAACGTGACGTGGTGCGCCCGCTCCTTGGAACGCATTGGCGACCATTGCAAAAACATCTGCGAATACGTGATTTATCTGGTAAAAGGCAAAGATGTACGCCATACCAATCTCGACAAAATACGTGAAACCATCCTCGGTGAGTAAGTTGGTTTCATGAAAAAACACATCCTGTGTATCGAGGATGAAGCGGCTATCCGTGCCATGATCCGCTTCTCACTGGAGCGGGAAGGCTATGCCGTCATGGAAGCGCCCGATGCCCGTGCTGCCCGCGATCTGGCAGCAAACCAGTTACCCGACCTGATGTTGGTGGACTGGATGCTGCCGGATTTGTCTGGCCCTGAACTGATTCGCCGTTTCCGCCGTGATCCATTAACCCGCGACATCCCCATCATCATGCTCACCGCTAAAAGCGAAGAGGATGACATGATCCACGGGCTGGACGCGGGTGCGGATGATTACCTCGTCAAGCCCGTCTCACTCAAAGCCCTGAGTGCGCGGATCAAAGCACTGTTGCGCCGCACCGATGGCTTTGACGAACAGCGCATCATTAACGCCGGACGCTTGCAACTCAATCAGGATGCGCACCAGTTGCGCATTGACGGCACACCCGTGCATGTGGGAACGACCGAATACCGTTTGCTGGAATTTTTCATGCAGCACCCGGAAAAGGTCTATTCCCGCGCCCAATTACTCGACTTCGTGTGGGGGCAAAACACGTACATCGAAGAACGTACCGTGGATGTGCATGTATTACGCTTGCGCAAAACCTTGAAGACCTACGCGACGGAACACGTTATCCAAACGGTACGTGGCGCGGGTTACTTGTTCAGTGCAGCCGAAACGACAGGTGAGTAATGGTTGTTGATTATTGGAGTGTCGAGCGTTACCGCTTTGGCTTAGTGATTGGCTGTGGGGCGCTGGTGGCGTGGTTTACCCCTTACCCGTTACCGATTATGGTGTTTGTCCTGCTCAGCTATATCGGCTGGATGTTGCACAAACTGCACCAATTACAGCGCTGGCTTACCAATGGACAAAAGCCTGAAGAAATGCCCGACAGCGATGGTGCTTGGGAACAAATCGCTTACCTGTTCCACAAATCCCAACAAAAAAGCCAGGAGCGCAAACGCAAACAACAGGAACTGCTGACGCGCTTTGATAATGTCCTGTCCGCCTTGCCGGATGCGGCGATTTTGCTGGATGCCGAGAACCACATCCAATGGGCAAATAAATCAGCGGCAAAGTTATTGGGTATCATCGACAATAACGACAGGGGAAAGCGCATTGATACCTTGTTGCGCAACCCCGATTTACACAAGCTGCTGGAAGAAAATAGCGAACGCAAGGTGACATTCCCCTCGCCACGCAACAGCAACCTGACCTTACGGGCAAGATTACTACCCTTGCAAGGTGGTTCACGGGTCTTGAGCGTGCGCAATATCAGCGAAGGGGTGCAATTGCAGAAAACCCGCAAAGCCTTCATTGCCAACGCATCCCACGAATTGCGCACCCCGTTGACGGTGCTGACTGGCTATATGGAGCTGTTTGAGCAAGACCCGGCATTGCCAGAATACTTGCTAGCCCCGTTACAGCAATCCCGCGAACAAGCCGCACGGATGCAACAAATCATCAGCGACATGTTGGCACTTTCACGGCTGGAAAGCCAAGAAACCACGCCACTGATGGGCAACCGTGTCGATATGCCCGCCATGTTGGAAAGCAGCATCCAAGCTATCAGCGATACGCTGGCAGCCGACACCCATAGTCTGGAAGTGCAGATAGAACCTGACCTGTGCATCTGCGGCTCGGAAAAAGACATCAACAGCGTCATTACCAACCTGCTAGCAAATTCGGTCAAGCATACCCCACCCGGCACGACTATCCGCATCCAGTGGCACAGCGAAGCGGATGGGCAAGCCTGTTTCAGCGTAGAAGATAATGGCCCCGGTATCCCTGAAAAGCATTTACCGCATCTAACCGAACGCTTTTACCGCGTCGATGAAGGGCGTTCGCGTGCCAGTGGCGGCACAGGGTTGGGCTTAGCGATTGTGAAGCACGTCATGCAATGGCATAACGGCACCTTGAAGATTGCAAGCAAACCCGGATGCACCAGCTTCCGGGCTTACTTTCCAGCCAAGCGGGTCTTGGATTAAACGAAAATCCCGCGCAACAAATAGAAGAATATCACCGACAGCAATGCCCCGGCGGGTAGCGTTACCACCCACGACATAAAGATACCGCCAACGACACGCAGATCAATGGCGGCAATCCCACGCGCAAAGCCGACACCCAGAATCGCGCCCACCAAGGTATGCGTAGTCGAAACCGGAATCCCCGTATACGATGCCATCACCACCGTCATCGCTGTGGAGATTTCCGCCGAAAAACCACGGGTAGGCGTCAATTCAGTAATTTTGTTGCCAACTGTCTGGATGACCTTATAACCATAAGTCCCCAAACCGACCACGATACCAACAGCACCCACCAGTAAAACCCAAGAAGGGACACTGGACTTTGCCGCCATGACACCACTTTTCGCCACATCAATCACCGCAGCCATTGGCCCTACCGCATTCGCCACATCGTTGGAGCCATGGGCAAACGCCATAGCAGATGCCGTGAAAATCATCATCACCGCAAAAATCTTTTCCACGTTGGCGAAATGGGAGCGTCTATCCACTTTCTCATCAAACTTCACCCGGCTAATCAGCCAGCGCCCCAGCAAGGCAATCATGATGCCGACCGCCACCGACAGCACCAGATCCATGCCTCCATCCAGATGCAGGCCAACGTGCTTCAGCCCTTTTTTGATCGTCAATAATGACAGTACGAAACCCACCATAAACAGGTAAAACGGCCCGTACTTGATGGCATTCTGAAGCGGGCTTTTGGTATTCAGCACCAGTTTCTGGAGACTCATAAAAATCAGGAAAGCCAACACCCCGGAAATCATCGGTGAAAACACCCAACTGATGGCTGTCGTACCGACCGTACCCCAATTAACCGCATCCACACCCACGCCTACCGCCGCAAAGCCAACCACAGCCCCCACAATGCTGTGCGTGGTCGACACCGGCCAGCCGCGCAAACTAGCCACTAATAGCCATGTTCCGGCCGCCAACAGTGAGCCTAACATGCCCCACACCAACACTTCCGGGTTGGCACTAAAGGCATCCATATCCACCAAGCCATTACGGATGGTTTCTGTCACCTGCCCACCCGCAAGGTATGCACCCGCGAATTCAAAAATAGCCGCAATGATCAGCGCCTGTTTGATCGTAATGGATTTGGAGCCAACCGAAGTCGCCATCGCATTGGCAACGTCATTTGCACCAATCCCCCATGCCATGAAAACGCCAAAAATCGCCGCGAGGGCGATATAAATCGTCGTCGTATCAGTCAAAAATTCCATCAGAAATCCCCTGTTAACGTGCCAGCATCAGTTGTAAACGGCTACCCACACGTTGGGCATCATCGGCGACTCTACC